>CAMWUY010000006.1 GCA_947177615.1 uncultured Porphyromonadaceae bacterium | reverse complement strand
TCAAGCTGTCCACACTCTTTATGCCTTGCGATAAGTTTATTCGTCATGATTTAATTTTTTAGACTGCAAAATTACGAAAGGAAGACGATATTTACAAATGAGTTTTACCCAAATATCCGATAAAATATAATATTTGGGTAAAACTCGATAATGAGATTTAAAGAATATGCCTAAAACGATTGATTAATTTCAGTCCATTAGTGGTCTATATAGTAAAATTTACTAAACGACATAAAACTTGACATGGCCGAAGATTTTTCTCTCTTTGGATAGGGTGATTAACAAGAAAATTTGTAATTTCTAATACCCCAATTAGTCAAGTCAGAATATCAGACAATTACTCCAAAACTATGTACTCCGTTCAAAGAAATCCCCGAGTCCGGCAAGGAGTGTAGGCTTCAGCCTACGCACCAACCCCCGCCCGAAGCAATCCCCAAGTCCGGCAAGGAGTGTAGGCTTTAGCCTACGCACTAACCCCCAAAGCACCCCCCAAGTACAGCAAGGAGTGTAGGCTTTAGCCTACGCACTAACCCCCAAAGCAAGGAGAGCATCCAACACCCTAAATAACAAATTCACTAAAACTGTAGGCTAAAGCCCACGCTCCTTCCCGTCTGCTGGATGGTTTTCGATAATGTCATAGAATAAATATTTTAGAACATTTTAATTATTCTTAAAAAATTATATATTTTTTGTAAATATTAATAATTTTTGCCATATTTGCATATTATTCACCAAAACCTAACGCCTATGAAAAAGTTTTTTTTACTTTCATTTCTAACCTTATCTCTTTTAAGTTTGTCTCTTACAGCCAAGATAATAGACTTTAATTATGATGAGGATGGTATCTTTTTGTCATACGATTTTTCCGATATTACCATTTCCACGCAAGCGGACACTCTCTCCTTTACAATTCCGGGCTTTAATCAAACTATTGGAGAAAACATCCCGTTGTTGCCAAGAAAAATTCAATAAATTAAAATAATTATAAAATAATCATGAAATCGAAATATATCATCCCCATTCTCTCTCTGTTTCTTACCCTCTTATCATTCGCATCTCCGGTAGACACACCGGATATTATTTGGGATGCGATAGACTGGAAGTGTTATTCGGATTCACCAATAAATGAATATGGCGAGTTCGATCGTTCCCGTTTATTCAGTGGCACTTATTTTCCCATCGACATAGTTTGGAATAGCTCATCTCCGCATCCCACTGATTTTGTTTATGCAGATGCTTTTTCTGTCATATTTATTTCAGAAAACTCCGATGAAGTCATTCTGACAATGGACGATCCTGACCCCTTGGGCTATCCTTATAAAGGAGTAAGATTGGCCGATTGTATACGGTACAATGATAAAATATATAAGGTAGTCGGACTGAGAAATACCGATATAGGTGCAAATGAATTAATATTGCCGAAGTATCTGCGATTCATGGACTCTACTGCTATTAGGGGTGCGACAAAATTAATTTTTAACGATGGCTTTACAGTACTTGGTCACGATGCTCTTGCAAATACTTTTTATTTAGAAGAAATTGAATTTCCGGCATCGCTGACATATATCATGTCCCGTGGCATAGGAAACGATAACTATGGACTGGAGAACCTGAAACTTCCTGACGGACTTTTCCTGATTGACAACGACAATTTCTGTAACTTTACGAAGATTGAAGAAGTTAATCTGCCTGATAGATTACAAGGGTTAGGAAAGAATTGCTTTAATAACTGTACCAATCTGAAAAGGGTTCGTATCGGTCACTTTTTAAGTGAGATGAAAGATTGTTTTAACGGTTGTCCCAATATAGAGGAAATTGTCATTGACACCTTCCCCTGGATAAATATTGAAAACTGTTTCCGTGATGTGGATAAAAGTAAATGTGTCCTTAAAGTGCCGCGCATCCGTCTGTGTGATGATCCGGATCCATATAAGGTTGGATTTTGGGAGGGTTTTCAGATCGAAGAATATGAGATGGCCGGTGTTACAACACCGACAGTTGATATACCCTCTTCAACTACGACAATCTATGATATCGATGGCATAAAAAGGGGATCGGAAGAAGAAATTCCGGACGGACAGCTATATATCCGACAAACCGGAAATAAATCAGAGAAACTGATAAAACGATAAATCAATCAGTCTACATGTGTACCGTCACACTAACGGACTGAATGAAAGGGAGACTCCGGTCTCCTTTTTTATTATTAGACATGCTCTTAACCAAGTTGAGACATATCATATAATTCTTACCAAATACCGGACAGCAGTAAAATTTTTTGTAATTTTATACCATGATTACTGAAACCCAATTGAATGAAGACTTCCCTGCAGGTCGTTTCGCTCCCTCGCCTACAGGCCGTATGCACCTTGGGAATATTTATACCGCATTGTTGTCATGGCTTTCGGTCAAGAGTAGGGGAGGACGCTGGATATTGCGTATCGAAGATCTCGATCCCCAACGTTCGCGTAGAGCCTATGCTGAGCAGATAGAGGATGATCTCCGCTGGCTCGGGTTGTCCTGGGATGAGGGAGGACTTGGCGATTTGGGACCACACGGCCCATATTCCCAGAGCCGGCGCGGTGACATTTATCACCGGGATCTCTGTCGCTTGGCCGAACGATCCTTATTATATCCCTGTACATGTACTCGTGCCGATATACTCTCCGCTCAGGCACCTCACCAATCTGACGGACGTATAGTATACCAGGGCAGATGTCGTCCGGCTGTCATGCACCCCTTGTCACCGGATGAAATGCCGGGGCATACTCTCCGTTTGAAGGTAGAGGACCGGGATATCATGTTTACGGATAAGATATGCGGTGAGCAGTGTGTCAATCTCCGGGATCATTGCGGAGATTTTGTCGTGCAGCGCGCTGACGGAGTATGTGCTTATCAGTTGGCTGTTGTCATTGATGATGCTTTGATGGGAGTCACTGAGGTCATGCGTGGCGACGACTTGTTGCTCTCCACAGCGCAGCAGCTCTATCTATATGAATTACTTGGATATATACCCCCTGTATATGCCCATCTTCCTTTGATTCGCAATGAGGCCGGCCAACGCCTCTCAAAACGTGATAAGTCTCTGAGTATGGAGACGTTGCGCTCAGAGTTCTCTCCCGAAGAACTGTTAGGGCGGATAGCACATTTAGCAGGTCTCCGGGATAACGATTGCCCGATTACGCTTGACGGGATGCTCGAATTATGGTCTGAGCAAAATATAACCTGACAACTGTTGGGAATTGACATATTTTTTGTAACTTAGTGGTCACAATGGCATATATCGCACCCATAGATGAGCGCAGGCTGGTCACAGACTTGCAGAATGAGAGAACCGCTCATGCGGCGTTCGATACTTTGATGCGCACATACAGTGAGCCGCTCTACAATCATATCCGCAAGATGGTGGTCAATCACGATGATGCCAATGACCTGTTGCAAAATGTCTTTATAAAGGCCTGGAATAATCTCCATAATTTCCGAGGTGAGGCCAAGCTGACTACATGGCTATATAAGATTGCGGTCAATGAGTGCATAAATCACTTGAAGCGAGAGCGCTCACGCCACAATCTTAATCCCGCTGATGAGAACGATACCTATCTGCTCGACAATATTGAGGCCGACACTTACTTTGACGGTGACGCTGCTCAGGCGGAACTGCAACGTGCCATAGCCATGCTCCCGGAGAAACAGAGACTCGTATTCAACATGCGCTATTATGATGAGATGAAATATGAGGAGATTTCCGACATCTTGGGTACAAGCGTCGGCGCACTCAAGGCCTCTTACCACCACGCCGTCAAAAAGATAACAGAAAGACTAAATCTCTGATATCTCATATAACGCGATTGTGGCTGCTTTCTCAAGCAGCCACAATCACGTGTTTTTCATAATACTAAACAAATATTTACTAACCTAACATCATGAAACGATTTTCTAACTTTTTCACAATTACAACATTTCTGTGACGATTTTGGTTTGATTTCACACCTCATTTCTTTGAAAAAATATATTAATACCCTATATTTGCATTAATCTTCATATAAAATATATACTATTATGGCAGAAAAAACTCAAAATCAATTGTACATGATCAAGGCTAAGGAGCAACTCTCCGGTATGTGGTTGTCCGCAGCCGTAGGTACTCTCATCTTTGCAGCGCTTATGTGGGTCGCCGGTTTGACTTACGTCGGAGAACTACTCATCACAGGCCCCCTCTCGGTTGGTTTCGCTATGTTTATCATCGCTCTGACAGGATATAAGCGTGCGGATTACAACACTATCTTTGAGGGATTTAAAAACTTCGGACAGACTCTGATTGCCGGTCTGCTTTTGACAATATTCGTATGTATCGGCACAATGTTGCTTATCGTGCCCGGTATCATCATAGGTCTTGGCCTCTCAATGACATTCTTCATTATGGTCGACAATCCTCAGATTTCCGGTGTTGATGCCCTGCAGGAGTCTTGGAATCTCATGAAGGGTCATAAGTGGGAACTCTTCTGCCTCGAGTTGCGTTTCTTAGGATGGGCGCTCCTCTGTATCCTGACTTGTGGCATAGGATTCTTGTTCCTTACTCCATATATGTGGGCTGCTCAACTCAACTTCTACCGCAATATCCGTTACGGTAGCTACTGATCTGAGTCAATATTTGTAGATATATAACAGATCCGCATCTCTCCGACGAAATGTCGATAGATGCGGATCTTTTATATTCCTGCCTGTCACTTGGATAGTTTACATTTCCTCGCCGTAACCGCTGCTATCCATTGGTTCGGCATTCTGTTGGCGTGACTGACGGGTTGCCTTCATATTGCCGAAGGAGTATTTGATTGTCAGGCGCAGGTTACGACCTCCGCGCCAACGTTCGTCATACTGCGTGTAACCATCGCCGTCTGTCGTCGAGCGAAACTTTCGTGAGTCGAATATATCACGACAGTTGAGTGAGAACGACCAGTCACCAAGATTCTTGCGCAGGCCGGCGTCGACGCTCCAGCCTCCATTGTGGCTCCCCTGGGCGGTATATGTGCGAGAGCGGTAATTGCCCGATGCCTGTAGGGATAGACCCCATGGCAGTTTAACACTCGCCATCACACGTGCATCCCATGCGAAGGAGTTTCGGCTACGGCCGTTCAGCGTATGGCTCTTACCGTCAAGTCCCGTCAGATCATACGTCCATGCTGAAATATGATTATTGTATAGATTGATAGTTGTGGTCAGATCCAGGTGATTGCGGATCAGTGAATTTTTGGCGACAATTTCCACACCGGCATTCATCTCGTTACCGATATTGGCCCAGGTTGAGTAGAGCACATTATTCTCGTTGTCAAGATAGGAGAGACGGTTCATTGTATTACCGGAGGTCCTCAGATATGCCGATACCGAGATGACATGCAGTGTCCAGTTCTTGATGTAGTTGAGCTCGAATGCATTGCTGTATTGAGGTTCGAGCATTGGATTGCCATAGCTGATATTGGTGGGATTGGAGATATCTACAAATGAATTGAGCTGACCGCCCCACGGACGACGTATGCGACGTGTGTAGTTGATCTGCAACTCGTTGTCGTATGGTAAGGAATATGAGAGGAATGCTGACGGGAAGAGCGCAAACTTGCTGCGACGCCACCAGTCGATATCATACTTGCTTTCACCATAACCCAATGACTTGGTCGCGATCTGCCATGCCTCCCCTCTCAGGCCTGCCGAGAAACTGAAGTTCTTGATTTTGCCACCCAATGTAAAATACAGGGCGGAGATATTGTTATTATATATAAATGTGTTGTAGAGTGCCGGGGCCGGCGCTAACGTTGCATCCGATGTCCCTGTCATTGTCTCAACAGGAGTATCCTCATGACTGTAGTTGCCATTGAACCCGGCTTCCAACTTGAGCCAGTCTATCAGCATTCGCGTGTAGTCAACCTTTACTTCCGATGAATTGGTCAATATATTCTGATCCTGCGACTTTATTTCCACATCATCCGGATACAGCTCGGGATTTTCTGCGTAGCCGGGCATATCGGCGTATGAGACTTCATCGCAATAATATCTATGATTAGGACCTCCCCAGTGATTATATCCCACCATTATATCCAAGGTGTGATTTTTGCCCCATTCGCGTTTGTAGCCCATCTCGGCATGAATACCTCGGTTGTCGCTGCGGGTACGTGAATAGTCGCTGTTCAGGCTCCATTGACCCGGCAGGTTGGAGGTGTACTCGGTCAGGCTGTGACCCCACCGGTGACCGAACATGCCGAAACCGTTGAGATAGAATTGGTCCTTCTCCGTCAGATGATACGCACCTCCGAGACGGATGAAGACGTTATTGCCATGATTGCGACTCTCACCATTGCCGTTGAGGTAAGTGCCGTCATCGTACGTGCGCCGGGAGAGAGAACCTCCGCGATTATGCCTCATTCTGAATCCTACGCTTGCATAAGCCTCCCATTTCGAGGAGTTATAGTTGAAACTGAAACCTGCGTTACCGCCTCCGCGGGTATTGGCACCTAATTCGGCCGAACCGAAATATCCGCCACGACGATCCTTCTTCAGGACTATATTGATTATACCGGAGGTCCCCTCGGGTGAGTATTTGGCCGAAGGATTGGTTATAACCTCGATACTCTCTATCGTCTCTGCCGGTATCTGTTCGAGTATCTGTGCGCGATTGTCTGCTGTCAGCCCGGACTCTTTACCATTGATCCATACTGTCACTGACGACGATCCCCGCAATGATACTTCCCCGTCCTGATCCACCTCTACCGATGGGATCGATTCAAGCAATTCACTTGCCGACTGACCGGCTGCTGCGATATTGGCGTCTACCTGAAAGACCTTCTTGTCAAGCTCAAATCGCATCTGTGAACGCATACCCTCGACTACTACCTCCTGCAGCATCTTAGTGTCATCTGCCAGTCTGATATCGCCTAAGCTGACTGAGCCTCCGCTCACGGTCACAGGACGCTCCTGATCGATCGAGCCTACGGAGGAGATCCTCACGATATACTTGCCATCCTTGACATTGGGCAGTATAAACTGACCTGACTCGTCGGTGTTTGTGCCGATCGGTAGTGGCTTGCCGTCCGCGCCAAGCAGTTGGACGGTGGCAAAGTCCAATGGCTCGCCGGTATTTTTATTGTATGCCGTACCGGTGATGTCACCTTCAGCCATTGCGATGAGAGGGGAGAGAACCATTATCGTGGATATAAAAAAGTCTCGCTTCATGTGTGATAGTTTAAATGATCGGATAAAAATGGATTACAAAGGTAAGACATATATCTGTTAAAATAGTTTAATACTCTCTCGAAAACAATATAAAATCGCACCGACTTCAGATTTGTCGGTGCGATTTGATTATATAATGTAATATATCGGGTTATATCCGGATTAGAATACGAGTTTACGGGATACGGTACCCTTTGCGCTGTCTACCTTAACTATGACCATACCGTTGAGTTCAGCGACGTTGATTGCCGTGCGACCCTCGGTGACTGTGTAACGTCCCAGGTTCATACCCTCAACATTGTAGAGTGTCACTACGCTTCCGTTCTCTGCAGTGATTACGATATTCTCACCGTCACGGGCGATTGAGCCATCATCTCCGGTTACAACCTTGACACCGCTGACCGTTGTGTAATCGGCAGCCTTGAAGTTGTCAGAACCGACGATAGGATATTTCTCTACATTATTCTCTATTGTATTTCTGATCAACAGAACGATGACCTCGGTATTTTCCCAGTTCTGAATAGTCTGAGGTACAGTAAATTTCAGATCGAATGATTGAGTCTCACCGGCTTTCCATTCAGAGGATAGTTTCTCACCGAAGAAACCGGGGTAAATGCCACGGGCTACGTGGTTGTACACCATTTTTTCGAAAGGTATTTGATCTACTGCCAACTCGCCGCCTACACAATACTTCTCCACGTAGGGATATAACCATGCGCCGTAGTTGGAGTTGATAAATGACCGGTCGCGGTTGTACAGATAGTTTTCCTGAGAATAGCCGCTGTTATTGCCGGTCACACCGTTTTCGAGCAGTACTACACAGGCACTCAGATCGATACCCTGACCGGAGTAGCCGTTTCTGACATCAAACTTGACTTTTACCTCCTTGCCGTGTACGGTCTCACCCTCACCGACTTCAGGTACCTCCACAGATGTGATTTCAGCCTGGGAGTAAGATTTCTCTTCTATCTGTTGCTCCACTGCAGAAATGCTGTGGGGTTGAAGAGCACGGGTACTTCTGTTGAAGATGGCCTGGGGATATCCGGTATATTCATTGAGCGTCACTACCTGATACAGATATTCCGATACTCCTTCGCTCATCGGATCATAATAGTTGACGTAACCGTGTATGCCTATACCGATCACCTTACCCTGAGTCTCGGTGCCGGGATATGTGTCGTGATAATATTCGAGTGAACCAATACCGCTGGGACACCATCCGCAACCGCTGGCTGTTACCTCCTCGACAACTACATTGTTCGGATATGAGTATTCGGGTATATTGATCGAGCCGAATACCTTTGATGTCGGTGCTCCCTCATAGTCGGGTATGATATCAAATTGATAGAATACAGTCTCATTGTTGTCGATTGAGATATAATCTTTTAGCTCTACGAGTTGGAAGGAGGGAGAGGAGGTTGCGTTGCCGAATGACTTCTTATAATACACGGACTCCTGCTTTACATCATTGAGATAAGGAATGACAGTGATGCCGGGACATGCCACCGGTGTCTTAAGCTTAACATTGATTTTGGGTGTATATTTGTTGCCAACCTCGCCGAAGACCGGTGTCTTGTTCTCAAATGAGGCATAATAGTTGCCAAGTGAAATATTGGTGAAGCCGGTCATACCTACATTCATGCCCCCTGCTACTATTGCCAGGTGGATCTTCTTGCCGCCGTAACCGTTGAAGGGTATGGCAAATTCCTTTTGCACTACTTCTGTGGTCTGGCTGCCACGCACTGCTCCTTCGAATATCGGGTCGCCGAAATCCTCCTTAGCGGTTCCCGTCTCGGATACATATACCTTGAAGGGGTTGGTACCGGCACCCAGTCCGACTGTGCCTCCATATACTGCCACGAGGAAGGACAGAACTGATTCGTTTGCATCTTCCGGTATCTCTATCTCCGGACTGATCAGCCATTGGTCGGCTTCGGTCGGCGGGGTGAAGTTGGTCGCTGCCATCGGAAAAGAAAGATTGCCGATGGTCAGAATTACATACGGATTGACTTCAGGGTCATTGGAGGGGTAGAATTGTTCCAATATATCAACGACCGGTGCATCAACACCGTAGGTTGTCCAGCCGTCGGATACATAGTCATGAGTTTGCCCCATCTTTATGAAATTCTCCTCGAAATACGTGGGAGTCACAAAGCTTTGCGCACTAATGCCGGTCACCGTCAGGGCAACTGTCATTAATGAGAGTAAGGTTCTTTTCATTTTGTGTTATATATTAAGGTTATTATGTGTTCTGCTTATTTATACTCAGCATGCCGTCGGTCTGCAATATTAATTCAATATGACGGCTGTCAGAGCCCATAATATTGGTATCTTGATTTAGACATGCTATCAGTTACAAAGTTATACAAAAAATTTTAATATCCAAATAAAACCTATATTGTCGTCTGAATGTTTTAAAGTTAAATACTCGTAAAAGCAATACAGACTATGAAAAGAAATTTGATTGCATTGGCATTAGCTCTCGTGACTGTTGTGGGAGCAATGGCTCAAAATAGTGCACCTGCTCCCGGTAGCGGGGGAGCTTTCACCCCTAATATGGGCGGTGGTCCCGGTGGACCCGGTGGTCCAATGGGTGGCGGTCCCGGCGGACCGGTCGGCCCGGGTCCGGGATGGGGGTCGCCGTGGGGACCGGGTTACTCTTCACCGTCCATCGTTATCAATCCTACCATCACCGTGCCCATTGTCAATACCAATTCCGGTATCACCAAGGTGATAGCATGCGGATATGATGCACAAGGTATATGGCGCACCATTCCATTGACCGTCAGCTACTCTTATAATGGGGTAAGCTATAATGTACAGGTGCTCAACGCATGGAATCCCTGGACCGATATGTGGAATCGCGGAGTCGATCAGCCGGCATACGCTACCAACTACTTCCTGCGTGGCAATACGTATGACTATTATACCAATCTCAGCACCGGTACGTACTACTTTAATTTATAAGTAAGTATTCCCTATTTCCTATTCCCTATTCCCTATAGGTGTCACGAGACCTTCGTGGTTGAGGATGACGTGAGGGAACACCTCCGACGCCTCTGTCACGAAGGCTTGTTCATCTTTATAGCGTGAGGAGTAATGGCCTGTCAGCAACGCGCCGACATGAGCGTCTCGTGCTGTCATGGCTGCCTGTCGAGCTGTGCTGTGCCCTCGGGCCATTGCGTCATTGATATGCTCCTCCAGATAGGTGGTCTCATGATATAACAGGCTCACATTTTCTATTTTGGAGGCAAGTTCGGGCATATATGCTGTATCAGATATATGCGCGTAGCTGCGGGGTGGGGTGGGATCGAATGTCAATCGTGCGTTGGGGATAGTCACTCCTTCGGGTGTTATATAGTCCATGCCGGCCTTGAGATTGTTGAACATATATGTCGGCACGCCGTAGAAGTCTGCCATCTCGCGGTTCAGATGACGTTGCGAAGGTTTCTCCTCAAATACATATCCTACCGCCGGCACCTTGTGACGCAATGGTATGGTGCGCACGCGCATGGATTTGGTCTCGAGCGCTGTCTCCTCCTTTTTTGGGTCAAGGATATTCCATTTGATCTCAAACGACGGGTCGCGGTCAAAGTATTTGAATATCTGACTCAAGATCTTCTGACCGTCGGCAAATGTATGGATGGTGAGCGATCCTCCGGTCTGTAGAAGGCCGAGTGTCCCGACAAGTCCGGGGAGTCCGAAGACATGATCACCATGTAGATGGGTCAGGAAGATATGGCTGAGGCGTGAGAATTTGAGACGTGCCATCTGAAAGGTGCGCTGTGCCCCCTCGCCGCAATCTACCATAAAGAGGTTGCCTCGGTGCTCGACTACCGTTGAGGAGGGTTGATGGCGCACTGTCGGCTTGGCTGAGCCACATCCCAACGTATGTATCTGAAAGTCACTTCTCATATATTTCCGAACCTTAATTCTTAATGCTGATATCTCAACGGATGCCTGTCATCGGCTATTTTCCTCTCTTCATCTGAGTATATCCCTTGGCCAACCCTCCGGTGCTCGTCTCTTTATATAATGAGGGCAAGTCATGGCCGGTCTGTTTCATCACCTCTACAAGGCGGTCGAAGGAGACACGGTGATTGCCATCGGTGAAACTGGCATATATGTTGGCATCCAGAGCACGAGCCGCTGCGTATGCGTTGCGTTCGATGCATGGTATCTGTACCAGACCGCATACGGGGTCGCAGGTCATGCCAAGATGATGCTCCAGCCCCATTTCGGCGGCATATTCTATTTGGGCCGGTGAACCGCCGAATAATTGGCTCGCGGCAGCGGCCGCCATTGCACACGCCACACCGACCTCTCCCTGACATCCGACTTCGGCTCCGGAGATCGAGGCGTTCTGCTTGACAATATTGCCGAATAGTCCCGCTGTCGCCAATGCGTGCAGCATCTGTATCTCCGGAAAATCACGACTCTTCCATAGATGGTATAGCACTCCGGGTACAACACCGCATGAGCCGCAGGTTGGAGCTGTAACTATAGTGCCTCCCGAAGCATTCTCCTCGCTGACTGCCAAGGCGTAGGCAAAAACACGGCCGCGTGAGCGCAGGTTGTCGCGATAGCCCCCGGCCTTAACGTAGTAGCTGTTTGCCTTTCGCTGCAGGTTGAGAGGACCGGGTAGACGTCCCTCTCTGTTGAGACCTCGCTCCACGGCTGCCTTCATGGCCTCCCATACGTCATGCAGATAATCCCAGATGCCGGGACCTTCGCACTGTTCTACATATTCCCAATAAGTGCGTCCGGTCTCCTCGCAATATTGCATTATCTCGCTCAGTGATTCCAGATTATATATCTCGGGCGAGCCTTGATGGGGTTGCCCTTCAATGTCGATAGCACCCCCGCCTACACTGTAATACGTCTGAGAATCAGTGGGAAATCCTATGTCGTCAAGCGAGCTGATCGTCATCGCGTTCGGGTGATAGGGGAGAAATACTTCCGGCTTCCATACAATCTTTACAGGCATATCTGACTTGGACAGCACATCTGTGATGGCGGTATCGGTCATGTGACCTTTGCCGGTGGCTGCAAGAGATCCGTATAATATGACCTCAAAACCTTTTGCGTTATGATGTGACTTGAGAAATATTTCCGCAGCCTGACGTGGACCCATCGTATGGGATGATGACGGCCCGGTGCCTATGCGATATAGTTCTCTTATGGATTTCATTTTGATATTTTTATTATTAGACAGCTCAAGTATATGATCTGCCTCTCCGGATGAGCGGCATTGAGATGATAAACGCAGATTGATACTTGTTTGCAAAAATAACTAAAACATATTTATCAAAAAAGTTTATTTTATTAATTTTGCATCCGGTATGATACAGTTATTACATATTTTTGACAACCTGAGGAGATGCCGGATGGCGGGCAATCTTTTACTTGCCGGAGGTATGTTGTCTCTCCATGCTTTTTATGCGGATGCGCATATCACCGGCATGGACCGTGATGACAATCCGGATATTGAGGCTGCCAACGATACGGTATATCGGTTGCTGCAGGAGGTGGATGTCGTGGCGGTCAAGCAATTGCACACCCTCGATGAGATGCCCGTCAGTGGCAATATAATAGGGCCGGGGGAGATAGAACGCGAGAATATAACTGATCTGAAGCAGGCATCTTCGATGGTGCCCAATTTCTATATTCCCGATTACGGCTCACGTATCACATCTTCGATTTATGTCCGTGGTATCGGTGCCCGTATGGATCAGCCGGCCGTCGGTCTCAATATTGATAATGTCGGTGTCCTCAACAAGGATGCATACGATTTTGAGATGTCTGATATTGTCTCGATCGAGATGTTGCGGGGTCCGCAATCTTCGCTCTTCGGACGCAACACTATGACGGGATTGGTCAGCATACGTACGCTCTCGCCTATGACATTTCAGGGGTGGCGTTTGGGGGCCTCATATTCTTCGGGCAATACTGTCAGGGCTCACGCGGGATGGTATCATAAATTTAACCCTTTCACTGCCTTTAGTGCCTCCGCCGGGTTTACACATTCCGACGGTCGCTTTATCAATGAATATAATGGCCGGAAAGTCGATAAGGAGGACTCGGGCTCTCTTCGCCTCCGTTTTCATTGGCAACCCTCATCTTCAGTTACTGTTACCAATGTACTCTCCTCTTCCATATTGCGCCAGGGTGGCTATCCCTATGAGTATGTAGGTACAGGACGGATCGAATATAATGACACTTGCTTCTACCGTCGGTTTCTTTTGACTGACGGACTGACTGTGCGTGCCCGTATCGCCGGTATGGAACTCCTCTCTGTCACCTCCCTGCAACATATCAATGATAATATGACTCTGGATCAGGACTTTCTGCCTGATCCCTATTTTACTCTGACACAGCGTAAACACGAGACGGCTGTCACTGAGGATATTATGTTGAGAGGCCGCCAGTGGGACGGCAGATATAAATGGCTTGCCGGACTCTATGCTTTTTATCGACATCAGCGCATGGAGGCTCCGGTCACATTCAAGGAGGTCGGTATATCCCGGCTTATAGAATATCATCGCAATAAGGTGAATCCTTATTATCCAATTCGGTGGAATGATGACAGCTTTGTGCTCAACAGTGACTTCCGTTCTCCCAATGGCGGCATCGCAATCTATCATCAGTCGGACCTGGATCTGGGACGATGGCATCTCTCGGCGGGGCTGAGGTTTGATTATGAGCGTGTCAATCTCCGGTATCATTCATACTGCAATACATCTTATGATATTTATGATAATCCGGCCGGCATTTTGCCTCCTGATTTCGATCATCTTGCGATAATGCACCATAGCAACGTCAATATTGATGAGCAGGGACGCATGCATCGCCAGTATCTCATGGTCTTACCCAAGTTTACAGCTCTGTATGATTTGGGTGGATTTGGATCGAATATATATGCCTCCATTGGACGCGGATATAAGGCCGGCGGATTTAACACTCAGATGTTCAGTGAGGTGTTACAACAGAAACTTATGAACTTTATGGGTGTCGGTAGTCAGTACGATGTGGATGAGGTGGTCGGTTACAAGCCGGAAAAGAGTATGACCTATGAGATTGGTGCGCATCTTAATTGCAGTCGTTTCCCTGTTTCGGCCGACGTGAGCCTTTTCTATATAGATTGCCGTGATCAGCAATTGACGGTGTTCCCGGAAGGTCAGACTACCGGACGTATGATGACCAATGCGGGGCGTACACGCAGCTTTGGTGGTGAGGTCAGTATGACCTGCCGCCCGGTTCAGTCTGTCGTACTCACCGCCAGCTATGGATATACCAATGCACGGTTTCTGAGATTTAAAAGCGGGCTTAATGATTATCGGGGCAAACGGTTGCCCTATGCACCCTCCAACACTCTTTATGTCAGTGGTGTTTATGATATGCACGCAAAATGGCTCGGCCGTAATGCCATCGAGTGGTCGGCGGGATGTACTGCCGCAGGTGATATATATTGGAATGAATCCAATACGCAGCGTCAGCCGTTTTATGCTTTGCTCAATGCTTCGGTTGCCTTTGTCGCTCCGCAATGGAGACTGGAAATATGGGGTAACAACCTGACCGATACCTCCTATAAGACTTTCTATTTCTTATCGATGGGAAATGAATTCTTTCAGCGTGGCACACCCCTTACTCTCGGAGCCACCTTTTCCCTCACACTCTGAAACTCTGAAACATTTCTTGATTTAAATATTTTGCCCGGTTGCCGATTTTGATAGTTCGGAATTATGTTTTAACTTTGTACGGATGTTGACAGCCGGGTCTTAGTTGTCTCGTCGTGCCTTCCTCGGCGTATTGACATCTGATCTGACTGTATATACTAACTTAAAATAGAATAATAACCGAACATTATGAATATAAAGTCTAAAATTTTTATGCTCACTGCTGTCGGCGGTGCCATGCTCCTCGGCGGATGCAATCTTGATAATGACGGTACATCGGTCTTTGTGGATGTCGCACTCTGCAATATTGTCATCCCCACGGATGCCGATCAACCCGTGACGGCTCAGAGTAATGTCAAATACAAGGTTGTTTACAATTTAGGCAAGGCTACGGCTACCGTGAGCAGTGAACCGATGGCCATCGGCGGTCAAAATATATCTCTGCAATCTGATCCGATGTCGTTTACAGAGAAAATCGCGTCATCCGGTTATGCTCGTAATTTCAGCGGAGCGGGTACAATGAGCGATGGTGTGGGTGTGACATCTCTTAAAGGCGCTGAGTCTACTCTTTTCTATTACTATCCGACTGCCGTGCCGGGTGTCATCGGTGTTAATCCGATAAATAATCGATTGTGTCTGAGCTATGAAATAGGGTCTGACTACAAGGTCAAGACAATACCACAGGACCTCTATTTCGCCGGAGAGACTGTGACTCACTATTCCTTCCAGGGTCAGGATGGTCTGAGCTATACATGCAAGGATGCGTTCTATCGGGTTTGTTTCTCTGATGACATGAAGAGTGCAACGGTGGTATTGTACAATATTCAGTTTGCCTCTCAAATGGGGACCCCTATCAAGGCTATCTGTCTTAAGGATTTGAAAGTCAATTATTCCCCTGCAGGTTATACTGTCACCGGTGTCGATGTGGTGCCTCTGGTTTCTCAGCAGGACGGTGTCGTTATCGAATATAAGAATTTCACATTTGACAGTTTCACACTGCAGAGCACGGGTGAAATGCTGACCAAGTGCATCTGCAACTATACTGTCCATGGTATTTATCATGGCGCGTTTGAGGGTTCGTACATGGTCTATTGATAATATTTAAAATATATAGGGTGTTTTACAGCACCCTTTTTTATTTTTAAATATTTTTAACTATCTTTGTGGATAATTTGTGCCGGAAAGGTACATTAATTAAGCGGAAAAATAACGTAACTAACTAATATCTAACGATTAATATGAATTTATTGTTGGAGATAGGCAATGGGACATTAGCCATCACAGCGACACTGACAGGTATCTTGCTTGTTGTCGCCGCGCTGTTGATTGCTCGTTTGATATCCCCTAAATCCTATTCTGTAAAGAAATCAGAACCCTTTGAGTGCGGTATTCCGACACGTGGTGAGTCTATGATGCAGTTTAAGGCGGGATATTACATCTTTGCCATTCTGTTTCTGATTTTCGATGTTGAGACTGTTTTCCTGTATCCCTGGGCTACTGTCGCTCGCGATATGGGCACTAAGAGTCTGCTCTGCATCGGTATCTTTATGGTAATTCTTGTCTTAGGTCTGGCGTATGCCTGGAAGAAAGGAGCTTTGAAATGGAAGTGAATATCAAGAGCATGAAGCGTGAAGACTTCAAGGACAATGAATATATCGACAAGCTCGTCGAGGAACTTAACGCTACCGGTGCTAATGTAGTCGTTGGTAATCTCGATAAACTCATCAACTGGGGTATCTCCAACTCGTTGTGGCCTCTCTGTTTCGGTACAAGCTGTTGTGCTATTGAGTTTATGAGCCTCGGCGCCGCTCGTTACGATATGGCCCGTTTCGGTTTTGAGGTCGCTCGTAACTCTCCGAGACAAGCGGACTATATTATGGTTCAGGGTACTATCGTACACCGCATGGCTCCTGTGATGCGTCGTCTATATGATCAGCTCGCTGAGCCTAAGTATGTCATAGCTTGTGGAGGCTGTGCGGTCAGTGGCGGCCCGTTCAAAAATAGTTATTGTGTATTGCCGGGTGTGGACAAGATCCTGCCGGTTGATGTCTATATCCCGGGTTGCCCTCCGCGTCCGGAGGCTTTCTTCTATGGTCTGATGCAGTTGCAACGTAAGATCAGAGTGCAGAAGTTCTTCGGCGGTGTCAATCGCAAGGAGAAACGTGAGGAGTTCTTCGCCGAACACCCCGAGGAGAGAGGTAAAATAGATTAAGAAATTACTCATCATTTTAGTAATGAGCGATATAAAAGATTTAATCAAAGCCATCAACGAAAATATAACCTTTATCGAGGGTGGTGAATGTCTGGAGATACAGGTGCCGGATAAGGATTGGCACGATGTGGCATCTCAACTCAAAAACGACGATCGTCTCTCTTTTGATGTGCTGACTGCCGTTGTCGGTATGGACTGGAAGGAGTCGCTCGGAGTTATGTATTATCTCACCTCGACCAAGCGTGGATGGGATATGCTCTGCGTCAAGGTGGTTTGCGACGATATCAAAAATCCCTTTATACATTCTGTCTCTGACTTGTGGAAGGTTGCGCTTTTCCAGGAGAGGGAGGTATATGATTTCTTCGGAATCAAGTTTATCAATCACCCCGATATGCGCCGTATGTTCTTACGCAATGACTGGGTAGGTCATCCGCTGCGCAAGGATTATGATGCAAGCCCGGAGAAGAACCCGATTCGTCTCAACGATGAAATAAATGAAGACGATACCGTCTCTTATGTCGAGGATGCTAACGGCAAGGTGTCAAAGATTGCAAAGAAGGTATTTGAGGCTGATGATTATGTGGTCAATTTCGGCCCGGTACACCCCTCTACTCACGGTGTGATGCGTTTCCGTACGGCTGTCGATGGTGAGGTCATCAAGAAGGTTGATGTCGTCTCAGGTTATATACACCGCGGTATCGAAAAACTGACTGAGGGACTGACATATCCGCAGATACTTCACTTTACTGACCGAATGGACTATATGTCCGCTCATCAGAATCGCCATTGTCTCTGTATGTGTATCGAGAAGGCGCTCGGTATAGAGGTGCCTCGTCGAGCACAGGTGATTCGTGTTATGATGGATGAGTTGATGCGTATTTCCTCT
Source organism: uncultured Porphyromonadaceae bacterium (assembly GCA_947177615.1). Classification (GTDB taxonomy): domain Bacteria; phylum Bacteroidota; class Bacteroidia; order Bacteroidales; family Muribaculaceae; genus Lepagella. Next base: position 16,165 of record CAMWUY010000006.1, on the reverse strand, counting down.
CACTTGCTCTCTTTCGGATGTACGGCTATGGACCTTGGCGCTACTACAGCGTTCTTCTATGGCTTCCGTGAACGTGAGCAGGTACTCGATATCTTTGACAAGACCTGCGGTGCGCGTATGTCGATGAACTATAATGTCATCGGAGGTGTCATTGCCGATTTGCATCCTGACTTCCAAAAAGATGTCAAGGCGCTGTTGGCTATTATGCCTGAGCGTCTTAAGGAGTATCATCGTGTGTTCAGCGGTAATATAATTGCCAAAAACCGTCTTAAGAAGGTCGGTATGCTCTCTAAGGAGGATGCGATCAATTATTGTATCACAGGCCCGAGCGGACGTGGCTCCAACTGGAGCTGTGACTGTCGCAAGGTTCGCCCGTACAGCATCTATCCGGAGTTGAAATTTGATGAGGTACTCCTCGACGGTTGCGACTCGTATGCGCGTTATATGGTGCGTATGTTGGAGATTGAACAGAGCTGCCGCATTCTGGAACAACTCGTCGACAATATTCCCGAGGGTGATATCCGTGCCCTCAATGTTCCGAAGATCATCAAGCTCCCCGCCGGACACTGGTATCAGCAGATTGAAGCTTCACGTGGCACTTTCGGCGTTTACATCGAGTCTACAGGCGAGAAGACTCCGTATCGTGTGCACTTCCAGAGCCCCTGTTTCAACCTTGTCGGAGTCATGGATCTATGTTGCTCGGGTCACATGATCGCTGACCTCGTGACTATCGGTGCCGCTCTTGACTTCGTTATCCCGGATATCGACCGATAAGGCCGGAACAAGTGACAATTTATGCAGTGAAATTTTAAATAGAAATTTACCAAACATCAATTATAAGTTATGTTCAATTTTGGTACTTGGACCAGCGCAATCAATGAGGCTCTGCTCAGCGTAATGCCTGAGTGGACTGCTGTACTGATAGAATGCGTTGTCATTGGAGTTCTCGTATTGCTGACATACACTGTTCTTGCGTTATTCTACATCCTGTATGAACGTAAGCTCTGCGCATGGTTCCAGTGTCGTCTCGGTCCGATGCGCGTAGGTAAGTGGGGTCTGTTGCAGGTCTTCGCTGATATGTTCAAAATCCTGATCAAGGAGCTTATCAGCCTGAAAGGTACTGACCGTTTCCTCTTCAAATTAGCCCCCTATCTGGTCATCACATCTTCTGTTGTAATGCTGGCTTGTCTCCCATGGGGTAATGGTCTGCAGATTATCAACTTCAATATCGGTATTTTCTTCGTCCTCGCGGTATCCTCTGTGGGTGTGCTGGGTATTCTCTTGGCCGGATGGTCATCCAATAATAAGTATACGCTTATCGGTGCGATGCGTAGCGGTGCTCAGATGATATCATACGAGCTCTCTCTCGGTCTGGCTATATTGACCATCATAGTCTTCGCCGGAACTATGAACATTAATGAGCTGGTGCTCGAACAGAACAACGGTTGGTTTATATTCCGTGGTCATATCCCCGCTATTATTGCATTCGTCATTTACGTTATCGCTGCTACTGCGGAGACTAATCGTGGCCCGTTCGACCTCCCGGAGGCTGAACATGAGTTGATCGCGGGTTATCATACTGAATATTCCGGTATTCACTTCGGTTTCTTCTATCTCGCAGAGTATCTCAACCTCTTTATCGTTTCAGGCATCGCTTCGCTGATGTTCCTGGGCGGTTGGATGCCTCTCCATATTCCGGGCTGGGATGGATTTAATGCCGTGATGAACTGGATACCCTCTATCGTATGGTTTGTCGGTAAGTCTTTCTTCATCTCATTTGTCATTATTTGGTTCAAATGGACATTCCCGCGTGTCCGTATCGACCAGATGCTTGCATTCGAGTGGAAGTATCTGATGCCGATAGCTCTGTGCAACCTGATCCTGATGGCGGTATTCGTCGCTCTGGGATGGCACTTCTAATTTGAAATAATTAAACTCTACAACAAGATACAGCAATTTTATTATGAGCGCTAATATAGGTAAAGTGACTCAAGTTATCGGCCCGGTCATCGACGTGTCGTTTGAAGGCGGTAAGGATAATATCCCGCCGATATACAACGCTCTCAAGGTCGAGCGTGAGAACGGTGAGGAATTGATCCTCGAGGTTGAGCAGCATATCGGTGAGGACACCGTGCGTTGTGTAGCCATGGAGAGTACTGACGGTGTATGCCGTGGGGTGAAAGTCGAGGACCTCGGACGTCCTATCGCTGTCCCTACCGGCAATCAGGTCAAAGGCCGTCTGCTTAACGTTATCGGTGAGCCTATCGACCACCTCGCGCCGATCAATCGTGACAACTTGCGTCCCATACATCAGCCCGCTCCTTCTTTTGAGGAGTTGGCCATCTCTACGGAGATCCTTTTCACGGGTATCAAGGTCATTGACCTGCTCGAGCCTTATTCCAAGGGTGGTAAGATCGGTCTCTTCGGTGGTGCCGGTGTGGGTAAGACTGTGCTCATTATGGAGCTGATCAATAATATCGCCAAAGGACATAACGGCTTCTCTGTTTTCACCGGCGTGGGTGAACGTACCCGTGAGGGTAATGACTTGCTCCGTGAGATGATCGAGAGCGGCGTTATGAAGTATGGTAAAAAGTTTGAAGAGGGTATGGAGAAGGGTGAATGGAACTTGTCCGATGTGGACATGGACCAGGTCAACCAGTCTCAGGCCACTCTCGTATTCGGTCAGATGAACGAGCCCCCGGGTGCACGTCTGCGTGTGGCATTGTCCGGTCTGACTGTCGCTGAACAGTTCCGTGACAATGACGGCGGTGGTAAGGAGGTGCTCCTCTTCATCGACAATATCTTCCGTTTCACACAGGCCGGTTCTGAGGTTTCTGCATTGTTGGGACGTATGCCCTCTGCCGTAGGTTACCAGCCGACATTGGCCTCTGAGATGGGTGCGCTCCAGGAACGTATCACCTCTACCAAGCAAGGGTCCATCACATCTGTACAGGCTATTTATGTGCCGGCTGATGACTTGACCGACCCGGCTCCGGCTACTACATTCACTTTCCTTGACGCTACTACTGTGTTGAGCCGTAAGATTGCCGAGCTCGGTATCTATCCGGCTGTTGACCCGCTCGACTCAACATCACGTATCCTTGATCCGAATATCATCGGTGAGGAACACTACAATGTCGCTCAGGAGGTTAAACAATTGCTGCAGAAATATAAGGATCTTCAGGATATTATCGCTATCCTCGGTGTCGATGAACTTTCGGATGAGGATAAACTCGTCGTGGCGCGTGCGCGTCGTGCTCAGCGTTATCTGTCACAGCCCTTCCACGTGGCTGAGCAGTTTACCGGTGTGCCGGGCGTGATGGTGCCTCTCGCTGAGACTATCCGCGGCTTCAAGATGATCCTCTCCGGTGAGGTCGATCAGTATCCGGAGCAGGCGTTCCTCAATGTCGGAACTATCGACGAGGCTATCGAGAAGGGTAAGAAGATGCTTGCATCTGTATAACAACATTAGAAAATTTCCGGTCAGATGACACTTGAAATCATATCCGCTCATGCCGTTTTATTTAGAGGTGAAGCCGATGCCGTAACACTTCCGGGTGCTATGGGCTCCTTTACCGTTCTGAAAAATCACGCTCCGATTATTGCGGTCCTCTCCGAGGGCGCCGTCAGATACAGTTCGGAGGAGAATGGTGAGAATGAAATAGTGGTCAAGGGTGGTCTTGTGGATGTGATAGACAATAAGGTGACTGTCTGCGTCTACTGAGGGCTATCTGCGGATTTAATAACATTAGCGGCTCGCCGCATTTATTGATTAGCAAATTTACTACACAATATGAAGCGTCTACTGCTTATAGTCTCTTTGATTTTGGTTACACTTCCGGCTTTCAGAAGTGTCGCTGATACTGCGGAGACTCATCAGCTCACTCAACATGAGAAAATTGAGGCTGCTGAAGAGGAGCAGGCCGAGAGCAAAAATCTCGACGTCAAGGAGATAATATTCCATCACCTCGGTGACGGATACGGCTGGGAGGTCCCGTTCAGTCACGTTTACCGTATCCCGTTGCCGGTCATTGTCCGTGCGGAGGATGGCAAGTGGTTCTGTTTCAGCTCCGATAAACTCACCGAGGTTATCGTGACTGAAAATGAGGAGACCGGTAAGAAGGAGGAACACCTTGTTCCGGTCATACACAGTGTGGTGCGTGACGGTAAGGAATATCTCTTCTATATCCCTCACCTCAGTGAGAATAAAAATAAGGTGGTGGAGCTTTTCCCGCTCACTGATGCACAACAGGCGGAGGTAAACGCTATGTTGATCGCTGAGGCTAAGAGCAAGGGAACTGACCTTCATCATACCGTTCTGGCCGGATATACCAAGGCTGGAGACCACTACTATCGTGAGTATAGACCTCTTGACATTTCTATTACCAAGAATGTTTTGGCTCTCTTTATTGCTGCTGTATTAGTGACGGTAATGGTGATGTGTGTTGTCAGATTTTATACTCGTAAGGGTATGAAGGCGCCGCGCAAGGGTATGGGATTTTTCGAAATGCTGATTGACTTCATATATACAGGTGTCATCAAGGCTAACCTCGGTAAGAATGCTCCCAAGTATGCTCCATATCTGCTGACATGCTTCTTCTTCATACTGACGATGAACCTGCTCGGCCTGATTGTTATCTTCCCCGGAGGTGCCAATCTGACTGGCAATATCGCGATCACTTTAGTGCTGGCTGTACTGACATTTATCATCACTAATGTCAAGGGTACTAAGCATTATTGGAAAGAGATATTCTGGCCTGATGTGCCGATGTTCCTGAAGTTCCCTCTACCTATCATGCAGATGATTGAGATTTTCGGTATGTTTACAAAACCTGCGGCATTGTGCGTGCGTCTCTTCGCCAACATGATGGGTGGACACATGATTGTCATAACTCTGACACTGCTGATTTTCATCTTTGCCGCATTCGGAGCTGCTGCATCAGGTGGAGCTACTGCAATATCGATCTTCTTCTCTTGTTTCATGTTGTTGCTGGACGTTCTGGTCAGCTTTATACAGGCTTATGTATTTACGCTGCTGTCGACGATGTTTATCGCGATGAGCCAGGAGTCGGGACATCATGATGAGGTGGAGGCTTAAGAACAGGGTTTCCCGGGATCAAGGTTAGAGGGACGTGAATTGGTATTGGATTAGGGATTATAAATTAGAAAATAATAAACAATAATTAATAACTTAAAACTACTCACAACTATGTTATCAATGATTATGGCCGCTGTGGCACCCCTCGCAGCATTTGGCGCAGCTCTTGGCGCAGCTTTGGCAGCAATTGGCGCAGGTATCGGTATCGGTAAGATCGGTAGCTCTGCTATGGAAGCAATCGCACGTCAGCCCGAGGCTGCAGGTGACATCCGTTCAAGCATGATCGTTATCGCGGCTCTTATCGAGGGTGTGGCTCTCTTTGCAGTAATCGTATCAGCTCTGGCTCTCTTCATTCAGTAATCGAGTCGACGACACTAAGCAAGCGTAAGTATGGAATTATTCACGCCCGATTTTGGCTTGGTATTCTGGATGTTCATCGCATTCATTATCCTCTTCGTTATATTATGGAAGTGGGGATGGCCGGTGATCATCAAGAATATGGAGGAGCGGGCCGACACCATCGACAAGGGGGTCGAATATGCACGAGAGGCCAAGCATCAGCTTGACAATGCGCGCGAGGAGGCCCGAAAGTATATGGAAGAGGCGTCGGCCAAGCAGGCTGAAATGTTGCGTGATGCGGCAAAGATGAAGTCTCAGATCATCGAGGAGGCTAAACAACAGGCCACCGTCGAAGCTCAAAAGGTGATGGATGCCGCTAAAGTGTCGATAGAACAATCACGCAAGGAAGCCGAGCTCCAGTTTAGAAACGAAGTCAGCAAATTCTCTATCGAGATTGCTGAGAAAATGGTGCGTAAGCAGCTTGACAACGATGCCTCGCAGAAGGCGCTCGTTGACAAAATGTTGGATGAAATCGAGAAAAACTAATAGCAAATGGACAATGGCCTGATACCCCGCCGATATGCGAAGGCTTTATATAAATTCGCCGACGCACATGGCAATACCCGTGAGGTCTATGATGAGATGAAAGATGTCATCAGTGCCTTCACCGCCAATCCCGGATTGCAGAAGGTGCTTGGTAATCCCTTTGTAAGCAAGGAGGATAAGGCGCAACTGCTTAAATCGGCCGCCGGGGAAAATGTAGAGAATGATTATCTCGGATTTGTGAAGCTCATTCTGGAGCAGCACCGTGAGGATTATGCCTACCGCATGGCCCTTGCCTATAGAGACATATATCGCGACATTAACAGGATATCTCAAGTCCGTATCACCACCGCTGTTAAACTCGGTGAGGACGAACTCAAGCGTATCAAACAGATGATTGAGGCCGCTTTCCCTGACCGTAAGCTCGAATACACTTATAATGTCGAGCCGGCTGTCATTGGCGGTTTCATCATCGATGTCGACGATTCTCGTATGGACGCATCATTGAGTAATGAGCTCGAACAGTTACGATTAAACCTTATAAACAGCTAAAGAGATGCTTAACCCAAGCGAAATATCTGATATACTGAAACAGCAACTCGACAATATTGACTCCAAGGTCAAGTTTGAAGAGGTGGGTACCGTCCTCGAAGTCGGTGATGGTGTGGCTCACGTCTATGGACTTGAAAATGTCAAATCCAATGAGTTGGTGGAATTTGAAAACGGTGCAACAGGTGTGGCTCTGAACCTTGAGGAGAGCAATGTCGGTGTTGTGCTTCTTGACAAAGTTAATACCGTGACCGAGAATATGTCGGTGCGTCGCACGGGTAAAATCGCATCTATACCTGTAGGTGAAGGTTTGCTCGGACGTGTTGTCAATATGCTTGGCCAGCCTATCGATGGCAAAGGACCCATCGAGGGTGATCTCATCAATCTCCCATTGGAGCGTAAGGCTCCGGGTGTTATTTTCCGTCAGCCGGTTAACCAGCCGTTACAGACCGGTATCAAGGCTGTCGATTCTATGATACCTATCGGACGCGGTCAGCGTGAGCTTATCATCGGTGACCGTCAGATCGGTAAGACTGCCATTGCTATTGATACTATCATCAATCAGCGTGAGAATTATCTCGCCGGTAAACCCGTGTATTGCATTTATGTGGCTATCGGACAGAAAGCTTCTTCCGTCGCATCTATCGTGCATACTCTCGAGAAGTATGGCGCACTGGAATACACTGTGGTCGTGGCTGCTATGGCATCTGACTCTGCATCTATGCGTTATTACGCTCCTTTTGCAGGTGTAGCTATCGGTGAGTTCTTCCGCGATACCGGCCGGGATGCTCTTATTGTTTATGATGACCTCTCCAAGCAGGCTGTCGCATATCGTGAGATCTCACTCATCTTGAAGCGTCCTTCGGGTCGTGAGGCATATCCGGGTGATATCTTCTACCTGCACTCTCGTCTGTTGGAACGTGCCGCAAAGATCATCAAGGACCAAGAGGTCGCAAGCCAGATGAATGACCTCCCCGATGCGCTCAAGCCTATTGTAAAGGGTGGTGGTTCACTCACTGCGCTCCCGATTATCGAGACACAGGCCGGTGACGTCTCCGCGTATATTCCGACCAACGTTATCTCAATCACTGATGGTCAGATATTCCTCGAGACTTCACTCTTCAACCAGGGTATTCGTCCTGCTATCAACGTCGGTATCTCCGTATCCCGCGTGGGTGGTAATGCACAGATCAAGCCGATGAAGAAAGTGGCAGGTACACTAAAAATCGCGCAGGCACAGTTCCGTGAATTGGAATCATTCACCAAGTTCGGTGGTGATATCGATCCCGTGACCGCCAAGGTGATTGACCGTGGTCGTAAGAACCAGCAGCTTCTCATCCAACCGCAATATGATCCTTGGCCCGTAGAAAATCAGGTGGCTGTAATTTATTGTGGTGTTAATGGTCTGTTGGAGAATGTGCCCCTTGAGAAGGTTCATGAGTTTGAAGCAGACTTCATTCAGCTCGTTAAGGCTAAGTATCAGAAAGAAGTGCTTGATGAGATCAAAGCAGGCAAGCTGACAGAAGATATCGAAAATAAGATCCGTGAATGTGCTGCCGAAGTCAGCAGCCGCTATGGATCCAAGTAAAAGAAACGTAGTAAATTCTATATAAACAATGGCAACCCTCAGGGAATTAAAGACACGTATCGGATCCGTGACGTCAAGCGAGAAAATCACCGGCGCCATGAAGATGATATCCTCAGCCAAGGTTCATAAGAGCCAGCAGGCTCTGCAACAGCTTCTGCCGTTCAAAAATCAGATACGTCAGATTATGGGCCACATACTCTCGTCGGGTGTGGAGTTTCATTCTCCACTTATCGAGGAACGCGAGGTCAAGCGTGTCGGTGTGGTAGTCTTCGGTAGTGACGATGGTCTCTGCGGAGCATATAATCTCAATATCTTCAAGCACCTTCTCGTTGAGCTCAATGCTCTGCGTCAGCAGTACGGAGAGGATGTTGAATTGACGGTTTATCCCGTAGGCTCCAAGATCGTCAAGCCATGTTTATCTCTCAAGGGTGGCAATACTGATGTAAGACTCCTTCCCGGTATTGACTCTAAAATGGAGGGTAAGCGTGTCAACGACTTCACTGAGATGTTGAGACATGAGTTCTCCTCCGGTTCGCTTGATCTGGTGAAGGTAGTATATATGCAATTTCATTCTATTGCTCGCCAACGCCTGGCTGTCGATGTGCTCTTCCCAGTGAGTGCCGCGACTTTGCTCGAACAGGAGAGTGGAGAGGGCAATGATGACAGATTGTATCTCTTTGAGCCGGATCCCAATAGTATCTTCAATGAACTGTTGCCTATGATGGTACAGAGCACGATGAATGAGATAACTATTGAAAACCGTGCTTCAGAGCAGGCCGCCCGAGTTATGGCTATGCAGAGCGCTAACGATAATGCCAAGAAACTTCAGGAGGAGTTGCAGCTTGAATACAACAAGTTACGTCAGCAATCTATCACTACCGAACTGCTCGATATATTGGGTGGGCAGGTTGAACGTTGATGAGTTATTGGAATTGACAACATTTTCTTTTTAAAGTCTGAAAATGAGTAGTATAAAAGAATATTTCAAAGGTGTCGGTGAGGGGGTCAGAAGTCTTCTCACCGGTATGCAGGTGACCGGTAAGGAACTTGTCACTCCCAAGGTGACGGAACAGTATCCTGAGAACCGTGCTACACTTAATATCCCTGATCGTTTCCGTGCCGAATTGACACTGAAATATGATGAACAGGGACATCATAAGTGCATCGGTTGCGGTATCTGCCAGATGAATTGTCCTAACGGCACCATTCAACTCACCACTAAGATGGTGGAATTGCCGGACGGAAAGAAGAAGCGTAAACTTGACAAGTATATGTATGACCTCGGTTCATGTACTTTCTGCATGCTCTGTGTCACTACTTGTCCGCAGGATGCGCTCGAGTTTTCCAACGATTTTGAGCAGGCTGTCTTCACCCGTGACAAACTTGTGAAACAACTCAATTACCGTCCGGAGCCGGCTGAAGATACTGCTCCGGCTGCTCCAAAGCCTGCGATGGATCCGGAGAAACTTGCACGTATTAAGGCCGAGGCTCTCGCTAAGGCTGCTAAAATTAAAGCAGAGAAAGAGGCTGCCGCTGCCTCTGCCGCATCAAGTGCAGCTCCGGCTAAGGAGGATACTAACAACGAAACATCCAAGTAAACGATATGGATTCAGTAGGAAACATAATACTTTATTTTGTAGTGGCGATCGCTATAGTGGTCTTCAGTTTCATGGCTGTACGAACCACTAAGATATTGCGCGCGGCGACATATCTGCTCTTCGTGCTGATCGGTACCGCTATCTTCTATTTCCAGCTCGGCTATCAGTTCCTGGGCGCTGTCCAGCTCGCTGTTTATGCCGGGGGCATCATGGTGCTCTTCGTATTCGCCATCCTTTTGACGCACAATCCTAATGAGAAGGCTAAACCGCTTGAGGCACATCGACGTGTCGCCGGTGCTATAGCTGCCGGTCTCGGCGTCGCTTGCCTGACGTATGCGCTTGTGTCAATGCCTCTGCTCAACGGCGCGTCACTCTCTCAATGTCTGGCCGCTGAGGAGACTATCACTATGAAGATGATCGGTGAGGCGTTCACCGGAACTAACCGTATGCAATATCTGCTCCCGTTTGAGGCGGTCAGCGTTCTGCTGCTGGCTTGCATCATAGGTGGAGTCGTTGTTGCACGCAAGAGATAACAGAAACCCGTAAATAGATTTAAAATGGACTTAAGCATTTTATGGTATCTGATCCCGAGCGTCATCATGTTCGCTTGTGGTGTCTACGGGTTTGTTACCCGTAAGAATATGATTGCCATTCTGGTCTCGCTCGAGCTAATGCTCAATGCCGCTGACCTTAATTTCGTCGTATTCAATAGATTTTTATTCCCCGGTTCGATGGAGGGTATGGTCTTTACGCTTTTTGCCGTAGCTATCGCTGCTGCTGAAACCGCTATTGCCATCGCAATCATCATCAACATCTATCGTTCGATCGGGGAGATGAATATTCGTCTAACTAACAAAATGAAGAACTGATATGGGCGTTACATTACCTATTCTGATACTCTGCCTGCCACTCTTCATGTTCCTCCTGCTCGGTCTGGGCGGTGTGAAGATGACCAAGAAGTGCGCGGGTGTACTTGGCATTCTGGGTATGGGCACTTGTATGACGCTGTCATATATCGTCGCTTTCACTTACTTCTTCAGTGGTGATGCTGCATTCATCATTGATGGTGTGCGTCAGCAGTTCCAGGTCTTTGATGTTACATGGCTCGCCTTCACGGAAAGACTTGTTGTCAATCTGGGCTTCCTCCTCGATCCGATCTCGGCAATGATGCTGGTAGTTATCACTACCATCTCTTTCATGGTGCATCTCTACAGCTGGGGCTATATGGAGGGTGAACCGGGATTTCAGCGTTATTACGCGTTCCTGTCGCTCTTCAGTTTCTCAATGCTCGGACTGGTTGTCGCTACCAACATTTTTCAGATGTATATCTTCTGGGAGCTCGTGGGTGTGTCATCATATCTGTTGATCGGTTTCTTCTATAAGTTGCCCTCAGCTGTCAGTGCGTCCAAGAAAGCGTTTATCGTCACTCGTTTTGCCGACCTCGGTTTCTTGATCGGTATTCTGATACTGAGTTATTATACCAACACCTTCAACTTTGTCGATATGACAAGCAATCCTTTCCAGGTGCTTGCTCAGACTCACGGTGCTACCTTCATGGGTGCAAGCGTGCTGACATGGGCTATGGTATTGATCTTTACCGGCGGTATGGGTAAGTCGGCTATGATGCCCCTGCACATCTGGCTCCCTGACGCTATGGAGGGTCCGACTCCGGTATCTGCACTCATACACGCTGCGACTATGGTCGTTGCCGGTGTATATCTCGTGGCACGTATGTTCCCCGTATATTGTGTTGTGGAGGCCGCTATGACATTCATCAGCGTTGTCGGTGCCATCACTGCATTCTATGCCGCTGTTGTCGCGTGCACGCAGATTGACATCAAACGTGTACTCGCCTTCTCGACTATCTCTCAGATAGCATTCATGATGGTATCTCTCGGTGTGGCACGTGATTATGCTATCCCGGGTGTCCACTATTCGGGACTGGGCTATATGGCCGGTATGTTCCATCTCTTCACTCACGCCATGTTCAAGGCTTTGCTCTTCCTTGGCGCCGGAGCATTGATACATGCCGTTCACTCCAACGACTATACCAAGATGGGTGGTCTGCGCAAGTATATGCCTGTCACGCACTGGACTTTCCTTATCGGATGTCTCGCGATCGCCGGTATATTCCCCTTCTCGGGTTTCTTCTCCAAGGATGAAATGCTCGCCGCTATGTTCAGCAGTCATTGGTTCTGGGGCGCATGGATGACTATGGTTGCCGGTCTGACCGCTTTCTATATGTTCCGTCTATACTTCCTCATCTTCTGGTGGGAGGAAAATCCGGACTATGCTCACCACAAACCGCATGACGCACCTTGGCAGATGTCGGTGCCTCTGATATTTCTTGCTGCGGTGAGCTGTGTCGCCGGTTTCATCCCATTCGGTAAGTTGGTCACTTGGAATGGCGCTCCATATACTATCCATATTGAGGCTCCCGTAGCAGCGACTTCTCTGACTGTGGCCGTCATTGCTATTCTGCTTGCTGCCAAGATGTATATGAAGAAAAATGATATTCCGACCAAAGTCAAGAATATCTGGCCCGGTCTCTGGACTGCTGCTTATCACAGATTCTATTGGGATGAGATTTATCAGTTTGTGACACACAAGATTATATTCGGTATCATCTGTCGCAGTATCGCATGGTTTGACAGACACGTCATCGACGCCACTATGGATGGTTTCGCATGGATCACAAACAAGGTCTCCTATTCTATCCGCGGTATGCAGAGCGGCAATGTTCAGGCTTACGTGCTCTGGTACTTCCTCGGAGCTCTGGCTATCGTATGTGTTACATGGCTTTGTCTTATCTAATGTTAATGCAGAATTACCGTTAAAAAATCTCGATTATGTTCTCTAATATATTAATCTGGTTTGTTATTATCCCTGTCCTGATGATGGCGGGTCTCGGCCTCTGCAATAACAAAGGCATGAACGCTATCCGCTCGGTTATGGTGATCGGTTCGGCTATATTACTCGGCCTATCTATCTGGCTCTGTGTTGATTTTCTGAACCTGCGCGCTGCCGGTGTGACTGATGAAATGCTGCATACAGGTAGCTGGATGTGGTACGCACCGCTCAATATACATTTGGCTGTCGGTGTCGACGGTATCTCGGTTTTGATGCTTCTCCTCAGCTCGATTATCGTATTCGCCGGTACTTTCGCATCATGGAAGATTGATCCGCTACCAAAGAACTTCTTCCTGTGGTACTGTCTGCTCTCAACCGGTGTGTTCGGCTTCTTTATCTCAATTGACATGTTCACGATGTTCATGTTCTATGAGGTGGCTCTTATCCCGATGTATCTGCTTATCGGTTTCTGGGGTACGGGACGCAAGGAGTATTCGGCGATGAAGCTCACACTGATGCTGATGGGCGGTTCTGCATTTCTGATGCTCGGTCTCTTAGGTATCTATTGGCATAGCGCACCTGCCGGTGGCGAGTGCACATGGAATATCCTTGAGATTGCACATAATAACGCTATTGATCCCTCATGGCAGAATATGCTCTTCTGCTTTACTTTCGTCGGGTTCGGTGTCCTGGGTGCTATGTTCCCCTTCCACACATGGAGTCCTGACGGTCACGCATGTGCCCCGACTGCTGTATCTATGTTGCATGCCGGAGTATTGATGAAACTCGGTGGTTACGGATGTTTCCGCATAGCGATATATCTGTTGCCTGCCGCTGCCAATGAGTTGGCATGGATATTTATCATACTGACAGGTATCTCTATCGTTTATGGAGCATTCTCGGCTTGTGTACAGACCGACCTTAAATATATCAATGCATATTCGTCAGTGTCTCACTGTGGTATGGTGCTCTTCGCGCTCCTCATGCTCAATCAGACTGCTATGACCGGTGGTATCATGCAGATGCTCTCACACGGTCTTATGACTGCTCTCTTCTTTGCTCTGATCGGTATGATATACGGCCGTACTCACACTCGCGACATCCGTCAGATGGGTGGATTGATGCGTATCATGCCTTACCTGGGTGTATGTTACATGATCGCCGGTTTCGCCTCTCTTGGTCTGCCGGGTCTCTCCGGTTTCGTCGCTGAGATGACTATTTTCTTCGGATCGTTCCAGGATGCAGATACATTCCATCGTATCTTCGTCATCTGTGCATGTTCTGCTATTGTGACTACAGCGGTCTATATCCTCCGTGTGGTAGGAAAGCTGTTGCTCGGTCCGGTACAGGATGAACATCACTTGCAGCTGACGGATGCTACATGGTGGGAACGTCTCGCTACGGTGACATTGATAGTATGTATCGCGGGTATCGGTTGCTTCCCCAACTGGATCAACGAGGCTATACAGCATTCGTTCGTGCCCATTATTAATGCAATTCAGAATTCGGCCTTTTAAGCCCTAAATCAACAATATCAACAATGGATTATTCACAATTTGGGGCAATGTTGCCCGAGCTGATTGTTCTGGGAATTTTCCTGGTGGTCTTCTTGTTTGACACCTTCGGCGGTGATGGCGTTAAGAAGATTCTGACTCCCATGACTGCAATCCTCTTCCTGCTGAGCACTATCGCTATATGGATACTCCCCTCTCACTCGTATGAGGTGTTCGGAGGTATGTATGTTAATGACACCGCCTGCAAAGCTATGAAGTGTATTCTGAATGTCGGCGTGTTTATCGTGATACTTCAGTCTGCACCTTGGGTCAACTCTGATGAGCAGATCATGCGTCGTGGTGAGTTCTTTGAGCTTTTGCTCGTCACGCTGTTCGGTATGTATCTGATGATATCGGCACGTCACTTCCTGCTGTTCATCATCGGTCTTGAATCTGCCTCACTCCCCTTGGCCGCTATGGTGGCTTTCAACAAAAACCGTTATGAGAGTCATGAAGCCGCAATCAAATATATATTGACTGCCGTTTTCTCATCCGCTATTCTGTTGATGGGTCTTAGCTTCGTGTATGCCTTCTCCGGTGGTTCGCTATACTTCAAGGATATCGCCGTTCAGATATGGAGCGGAGGAATGAGCGCATTGCTTGTCCTTGCACTCGCATTCGTACTCGCCGGTATCGGTTTCAAACTCTCTTTGGTGCCCTTCCATCTTTGGACCGCAGATGTTTATCAGGGTGCTCCTACTGCCGTCACGGCATATCTCTCGGTAATTTCCAAAGGAGCTGCAACATTTGCATTCTTCATCATATTCGTGCAGGTATTTGGTGCCGTATATGCCGATGCCTGGGAATGGATGCTCTATGCTGTACTGATACTCACCATAACTGTCGGCAACCTCTTTGCGATGCGTCAGAAGAACATGAAACGCTTCATGGCCTTCTCATCTGTTTCACAGGCCGGCTATCTTATGTTAGGTGCCATTGCAGCTGATGGTCTCGGACTTGCTTCGATGATGTTCTACATCTTCGTTTATGTGGTCAGCAATCTCGGCGCCTTTGCCGTGATCTCAAGCATTGAGAACAAGACCGGATATGTCAATATGCAGGACTACAACGGTCTGCATAAGACCAATCCCTGGCTCTCATTTGCCATGACCCTGGCTATGTTCTCACTGGCGGGTATTCCACCGTTCGCGGGATTCTTCTCTAAATTCCTGATCTTCACAAGTGTGACAGGTACAGGATCTATGGCTCTGTATATGCTCGTTCTCGTAGCTCTGATCAATACTATTATCTCTCTGTACTATTATCTGCTTGTGGTCAAAGCTATCTGGATCAGTCCCGATACGCCAAAGATCGAGTCATATCGCAGTCAGCGTTGCGAACGTGTCGCTATCTGTCTCTGCGTAGCAGGTATAGTATTCTTAGGCCTTGTTCCCTACATCTACCAGTATTGTGTCGATGCAGTGGGAAGTGCATTCATAGGCTGATAGAACATCAGGACATTCAAAAAGATTCCACTAATCTCAATAATCAAAGAGACGACGTCCCACCCCGGCCGTCGTCTCTTATGCTATGGAGTGTAGGCTTTGAAACCGTCCGAAAAAAGCCGACTTGAAATCAAAAATCAAGTCGGTTTTTTTTTCGGACGGTTACGGAAGACCTCTTGCCGAGTGAATATGCCAAACGGTACGATATTAAACCTTGGAATCTTCCCGACCCTGACTGACCAAAACGCCAACAAACAACGACCTCAAAATACCACGAAGAAGCCCGAACAACCCCGACGTTCTGGCTTCTTCGCGCCATTTTATCCAATTGTGCAATACGTGCTTCACCGTATGCCTACCATCAATTTACCTCGGAGCAAAGATCGTAAATTTTCGTCTTACTCCAAAAGAAAATAGCAATAAAAGAAATCGCCCTGCTAGTGTAATGTCTCAATGATTTAAAATATTAAGTTCCGGATGTAGTCTCTTCAATTTAATTCGAGCATCCGAAGTTTTTTCACCTCTTCGTCTGTAAACTCTATGATATGTTTTCTCGGTCGTGCCATAACAAGTATTATATAGCTGAATATCAGCTATATAAT
>CAMWUY010000005.1 GCA_947177615.1 uncultured Porphyromonadaceae bacterium | reverse complement strand
AGAGAAAAAAGGCATGGGGTGGTCCGAGCAAGACATTGACTACCATACCACGACTACATACGTCTACTTCGTAGAATAATCACAACATTTTCTAATTAAATATTTTATGGATTTATTCAAAACACTATCAGAAGTGCTTGGCAATGGTTGTACCGCTACTATTACCATCGCACAGAAGGACGGCATTATGACCGTTAGCGTCCTCCCCGGCAATGACCTCGTTAAGGACGCCGCAAAGAACAAACTCGTTCCTCTCAACGTATCGGGAACCCCCGATGAACTCGATACCGGCTTTGTAGCTGCTATCGCTGAACCGATCCGCCAAACGTCGGGACTCCTTGTCAACATGGCGGCTTACGAGAAAGCCCAGGAAGAGGCAAAAGCCAAATCCAAAATGGAAGAGGAAAAGAAATCTGCAGAAGCCAATCGTAAGAAAGAATACGATGGCTATGTAACCCTCGCCAAAACCAACCTCAGTGAAGAAAAGTACCGCGACGCACTTAAGTGTGTTGAATCCGCCCGCAAAGTTGCGACCGCCGGCGACAAAGCCACTCTTGACGCTCTTGAGAGCGAGATAAACTCGAAATCAGGCCAAGGCGCTCTGTTCGGTCCGGCAGAAGATAAGTCTGACGGCAAAAACGTGAGCCTCAATGCTCAGAAGTCCGGCAAGAAAAATCCGGCGACCAAGTCAAATGATGACGATGATTTTAACGAAGAGGAGGAATAATCATGGCACTCAATACTACAAAATTTCCTCGCGTGTTCAAGAAGAACAACGATATGCTCCCGGACCCCAATCCATCGCTCACGCCTGAAGAGGTCATGGCTTTTTACTCCAATCAGTATCCCGAACTGACAACCTCAAACGTATTCGGTCCCAAGATTGAAAACGATCAGGCTGTGTATGAATTTAAGACTACCGTCGGAACCAAGGGATGACACCAAATAACAAATCAGCAGAATGGATGCTCTTGTCAAAAGTCGGAAGAATACTCCTAAACGAAAAATCGCGAAGAGGAAAGCTTCGGTCCAGAGAGGAACGCGACAAAATTTTGATACCCAAGCACAAAATCAATATTCCTTTCTAACAGAAGTATTCAAACCAGTTCTATCAATTAACCTGCCCGTTTGTGAAGCTCCATTCGGGCAGGTTTCTGATAATGGAACAATCTTCTGGGTCCATGGAAAAGAAATAAAGATTGATGCGCTGAAAAATATAGAATTTGTCAGCGGGGCCGTAAAGGCTTATTGTGGAATTTATCGTAAGAACTTCTCATTTGAAAAATCTCAAAATCCTTTGGTGGACTTGTCAGTATTACTCTCAATAGCGCAGGATGCCGCTCCCGAAGGAAGAGAATTGGGATTGGATTATGACGAAAAGCTAAATATGGTAGTAATCCATGAGTATGTCTATTGCGATTTCGACTATAATACTTTATATTTTTTGCCAGTAAGTTTCGTAAATAGACTTCCGGAAGATTTGAAACCTTTAGTAAAGCACCTGATTGCAATGATAAAGGCATATTATCATCTGTTGGAGCCAAGCGATCACATGGACCTTTCATTTGCGCTCGGAATATGGGATGATGGCGAACAAATAGAGCTATTAAAAGAGGAAGATCCAGAGCAATATGAAATAACCAAAGAATTAGTTCACTCATATCTTGAAGGTGAGATTTCCGAATTGATTTCGGAGTGTTCATCTTTCCCCAATGATGTAGAGTGTACAATGAACGAAGTAAACGAGGCCATAAAAAAGTATGAAGAAACAAAGTATGGTCCTCTGTTAAATGTATTAAAAAATGGCATTGTTCTCCGTGATGAAGGGACATGGTCTGATTTTGTGTGGTCTCCAGAGCATTGCTGGATTGATGACTTTGACTGTCGTGAAGAGCACATAGACCATTCGAGACTCTTTGCTATAGTTTATGATTTTCACGATGAAATAGTTGAGCAAGCTGAAGACTGCATCAATGGAGAAGCCGGGAGCTTAGAACTTATACCTCTATACGATCATAGAATTTTAACTCCTGAAGTAAGCACACCATTTGTAGCCTCGGATTTCCCAATGAGGTGGTGTGCATGGTTCGATAAAATGACAAGTATTATTATGAGCTTATGAGTAACGGACTAACAAATCTTCTGAAAGAAGAGTACATTCCAGAAATGGCAATTATTGTCTATTCATGCTCTGAAAATAGAGTATACTTAGAGCGTAGAGATATAACTGATGGCAAAATGGGTGCAGGGAAGCCACTCTCTAAGGAGTGTATAACAAGTATCATTAAGGCCATTGCAGAAGACTCCGATGAGTTGGAGGTAGGCTTTCATGGTATCATTCCTCGAAATCTTCTTTTCGCTGACACAACAACTGGCCGTACACGCCTTGTATGGTATAATCCTCCAATGAAGCGAAGGATGTTCTTCACTAAAAGTTTGGGTATTCCTGAGGGCGAAATTATGGTGCCTGGTATTGTGTATGCTGCTGACAACAATTCGCTCAGTGTATATGTGTTCAAGGGCAAAGAACCTAAAGACAAATTATTCCAAGCACCCTTCTTTAATGTCAATAACCATGCTGTGTGTTTGGGTTCAGCGAAAGTCACAAAGCCTAAGAATCTCACGTATCAGGAAGCGATAGAATATTGGGAGAAAATGTTCTGGAACTCGGAGTTTTCACATTTGTATGGCTCTAATCCCATTAACGGCAATCTCGCTGTAATAACGAAGTCTTGTATTGAAGATGGTATTCCGTTTCCGACAAAGGTACTTATTAAATCAAATAGAAAATTAACTGATTTGCTGAAATGAAAACCAAAACGCATTTTGCAGACCCATACATCACAGATCCGGTACATAGAGTAACAGTAAATCTTATTGGAGCCGGCGGAACGGGCAGTCAGGTAATAAGTGCTTTAGCCCGTATGGACTATGCTCTGTATAAGTTAGGCCACCCCGGACTATATGTTAAGGTTGTCGATGATGATATTGTGACAGAAGCCAATATAGGCCGGCAATTATTCAGCGCCACTGATATAGGGTTGAATAAAGCCAATGTGCTTGCAACTCGCATAAATTCATTCTACGGTCTTGATTGGGAGGCGAAACCGGTACGGTATGAAGGCAATAACATTCCTCCGGCGAATATCACTATAACATGTGTAGATAATGTCAAATCAAGATTAGAAATCGGTAGTATATTACGTCGAAGCATTTGTCATGATGATATGAAACCCTTATATTGGCTTGACTTTGGTAACCAACTCGACCGAGGTCAAGTTGTGTTAGGGACTGTTCGTAAAATCTCTCAGCCTAAGAGTAAGAAATACACAACGATTGAGAAACTTAAATGCGTTGATGAGCTGTTTGATCTGTCGGCCGTAGATGAATCTGAAAGTGGGCCGAGTTGCTCACTCGCTGAAGCTCTACGCAAACAGGATTTATTCATCAACTCTTTCATAGCCCAAACCGGATGTGCTTTGCTGTGGAAACTCATATACGATGGTCTCATCGATATGCAGGGCGCTTATGTAAATCTCGCGACTATGAACGTAAACCCAATTAAGTTATGAGTGCTAAGATACTTGACTATAAAAAGGATATGATAAAAGTATTTGAGACATATCGTCACAAGTACGACCCATATTCTCTCTTTGAACGCTTCCTTGAATTTGTCATAGTTGGCTTTGACATAACATTTTCCAAAGTAGAAAGACCACTCATAGAAGAAGAAGCTAAAATTTGCATGGAACTCCTTGTATCGTGGACTACATCAATGAATGAAGCTCTGAAACAACACGAATGGTACGATCTATTGGGGGAGGTTTATATGGATTACCTTTCAGGAACCATGAAAAAGCACTGGACCGGCCAGTATTTCACACCCATGCACATTTGCGATATGATGGCTAAGATAACAGATCCGGGCGAGAAAGTTGGAGAGCGAGTAATGGATTGCGCGTGTGGCAGTGGGCGTATGCTTCTTGCTTCCCATGTTCTTCATCCCGGAAATTATTGCTGTGCTCAGGATATGGATAGAATCTGCTGTCTTATGACTGTCTGCAACTTCATTATTCACGGGGTAAATGGTGAGGTAGTCTGCGGAGATAGTTTGGACCCAACTGACTATCGCGATGGATGGAGAACAAATGAAGTGCTCCATCTAACAGGAATTCCATGCGTCCGCAAAATGGATATGATGGAGTCAACAACCTATCGCGGGAGTTTAGCCACTCTTGATGAAATGAAAACGTCGAAACCGGCTAAAAGTAATGCTCCTGCAAAGAAGAGTCCTAAGAAAGAATCACCCCAGCCCATACAATATAGTTTATTCGATTTTGAATGAAAAAGACAGTGAATGTTTACGTCGGCACCGACTTGCCAATGACTTCTCCAACGCATCCCCTTTCATGTGCGATGGCTTCCAAAAGAATGATTGACAAGATACTCGGTATGCCTGATACTAAGTTCGAGATAAAGACTAACTCCGAATCGATTGTTAGGGTCTTTCAAGTTTACGGCAGGCATAAGGGCTTAAATATAAATTTCCATATCAATGGGAAGAAATCTTCTTATACCGCTGTATTGGCAGATTTCAAAAGAGCAGATAAATATATAGAAACACTAATAAAGCAAATAAAGAACGAACAATGAGTCACTTTGGAGAAAGTACATTTAGTTACATCATGCGAAAGTCTGGTCGCAAGCCTATAAGCTGTCAGTGCGAAAAATGCCAGTCCCAATGTAAGACGCCTTGCCTCGGAACACCTGAAGACATACTGAAATTGGTTAAAGCCGGCTATGGCGACCGATTGACCCCTACTGAATGGTGGCCGGGAGTAATAATGGGTGTTTGTAAAGAGCCCGTTTATATGATTCAAGCTATCCGGGAAAATAATGGCTACTGCACATTCTTCCACGATGGGAAATGCGAACTGCACAGCCTCGGATTAAAACCCACCGAAGGTAAGTTGTCCCACCACACGACGAGAGTGGATAATTTCGTACCCAAAAAGTCCCTCTCTTGGCTTGTCGCTAAGGAATGGCTCGACGAAAAATCAACCGAAATTTCGGAAATCTGCGAAATGTTGCAGAAATGATGATTTTTAGGCTCTCTCGCTTGCGTATATGATTATTTATTACTATCTTTGCAGGTGCAAATAAGATGATTTAATAATCAAAAATCCGACTCTACAAATGACATTTAGAGAGTTCTACGAACCCCCTTTTTACTCCGACGGAGTATATGTGTGGTCCAATAACGGCCACATGGCTCTTATGGCCGCAACTCTCGACCATAATATCGAAGCGATGCTCGATAGGCTATGCCAAATTTTAAATGACGAGCAGACCTCAACTAAAAATCCCAATCTCACATATTCAACACCGGAGATTCTAATGAACGGCAAACCATTCCTCACTGTCAGAGGTTGGGGTGCCTTAAAATCGTTATGTTCTACGCCTGAAGATGCTGCTAAAATTCAAGATGATTTTGCGGAATGGGTAATAACAAAACTCTGCAATAAAAATTCCGAGGACTAATAATGGGAGGTAAAAGTAGCAAAGACCAACTTCGGTCCAGCATTATTGATGAACTCATAACAGCGAATAGCTGGTTTGCTCTGGTGCCGGAAAGTGAAAAAGTAAAAGTTTTCTCATGCACAGACCGAGATACTCTTAAAAGAGGATTGGTAACAATAATGCTCAAAGAAGAGGATTATGCTTCCGTAGTTGTCGAGGCTGTGGAAGAGTATGTGAGAATTATGAGGATTCGAGAAATGAATACCATAAACCTAAATTGATAAACATGAATTTTAAGGGAAAAGCCATATATACGCCAAAAGGTAAAGCCGGCGAATACGCACAATGGGCCTGCAACTTCTTTACTGGTTGCTCCAACGATTGTGAATACTGCTTTTGCAAACGTGGCGTTATGAGCCACGCATGGGACACCATGCCTCACCTCAAGAAGTGTTTTACCTCAGAGCGACATGCTTTTAACGTATTTTGCCAGGAGTTAGATAAATGCGAAGATAAGATAGGCTCATCCGGACTGTTATTCTCATTCACAACTGATCCTCTACTCCTAGAAACAAGAGACCTCACATTCAAGGCAATGGAGGAAGCCATTTTTAGAGGTATCAATGTAAAGATTCTCACTAAGAGAGTCGATTGGCTTGATGAATTTATTACGCGAACCGAAATCCAAACTATTCTTTATGGAGAAGGTAAACACCGTATTGCATTCGGCTTTACCCTCACAGGATTTGACGAAAAGGAGCCAAGAGCCTCACTTACCGATGAGCGAATTGAGGCAATGCGAGAGCTTCACGATTTAGGCTTCAAGACTTTTGCAAGCATCGAGCCCATAATAACACCGGCAATGTCCCGAAATATGATTGCTGCGACGCGCGGATTCTGCGATTTGTATAAAGTTGGACTTATCTCCGGCAAAGGTAAAAACTTCTACAATCGCAATCACTTAGAGAAACTTTTTGAATGGCTTGTCAAAGAAGCCACAGACTGCCGTATTTACCTAAAAGATAGCTTCATAGATTATCTCGGTATTTCACGTGACGATTTACCTCCTCACTTTGTAAGTTCATCATATAACATGTTTCCTGAAAATGAGAAGTAGACCTAAAATGAAGATTATGTGGGGGCGCGTCATTGTAATGCTTCTCACGATCTTATTCTTTCCAATACTGTTGGCACTTAGCATTGTTGATTCCACCTGTGAAATCCTCTATAAGTGGTGGACCAAGCTATGTCACTGGATAATAGCAAAACTCGATACCAAAAAGCGACGCTAATATGAATAAAATAGTACAACTCTCAGAGTATGAATATGAACAGCTCAAGAAAAGGGCTGACCTAAGCACTAAGACTCTCGAAGAAGAAATCAAGCGCGAGATGAAAAATCATTGCAATCTCACTATCGAATTGAAAATGGATGTCGGCAGAGATTGGGATGACGTGTATCACATCAAACCGGTAGTCTATGCGCATTCAGGAATATACTCCAGCCCTGATTCTAAACCATTCCAAAATTCAGTATCTGCACTATCGTATAAGGAAGTCGGTAAAGTTCAAGCTGCGGTCCAGAAGTGGATGGAGAAGCAGATACGTAAACGGTATAAACTCGACCTTGAAATGGTAAACAAATGCCGGGCTCGACTGCAAAACCAATGGAAGTGGAATGTGCTTTTCCTCATACTATCTCTCACAGGTTGGCTTGTAGCCTGCTTTGCAATCTTTTCATAGGATATGGCTGAGATTGCTGAAAATGCTTCTGGCTTCAAAGTTCTCAAAATTAGCAGAGCGGAGATAGTTGAAAAGCTAGGCCCGAAAGGAGCTATTGGAGTTTGTGACTACTGTATGAAATCTCCCACTATGGGATATTATGTTGCAGTTCTCGATCAATGGTTGTGTCCTGAGTGCTATCAAGATTTCATCGCCGGAAATACTCCATTCCCGGAAGATAGCCATGTTGAAAGCATTATGTTTAATACATATTGCCGAATATTTGAAGTTAAAATCAATCAAGTAAGCCCTGGAGCGGCTAAATAAACTCCACATACTAAGTATGAAAAAGTATATAGGAATCGAAGAGGTGCAAGCCAAACCTATGACCTACGGTGAGGCATTCAAGGAGGGTATTATTCCTCCATCTGCTTACGTTGAGGAACTGAGCGAAAGTGAGGGTTACCTCATGCAAGATGATTACAAAGACAAGGGATGGCTCCCCAAGGAGGTTTTTGAAAATCTCTACCGTCTGGCCGATACTCCTGTCGAAAGAATGCATCTTGAGTACGATGAGCTCGCCAAGAAAAGTGGCAACATCAATGCGTTCATTCGGAGCGACAAGTTCAACAGTTGCGGAACCGATATCCGGGCACTCTTGGTAGCCCAGAATGTTGCAATGGGAGACTACATGAATCTCCTTGCAACTCGTACTACACTGATGGAAACCGGCGAAGGGAGTATGGGTACTTTCTCTTTCGGCATCGCTATCACCCTGCTTGAAAAAGGCTTTGTTCTCCGTCGTGAAGGTTGGAACGGTAAGGGACTTGTAGTCTTCAAGCAGGTGCCGGCGCATATCACGTCAGAGATTATTCCCAAAATGCAATCCCTGCCACAAGCCGCCAAAGATTTCATTATGGAAGGTAAAGAGGTTATCGACTATACCAGTCAATGCCTGATTTATAATGACACCACCGGCCGAGCTGATTCTTGGGTGCCGTCAATCAGTGATGTCTTCGCTAAAGACTGGGAGGTCGTCCGCTGATAGATGTCAAAGCCTCTTTGCATAGCAGCCCACTGCCTAATCTATCGTCTACGGAAGAAAGGAATTCGCGTAAATACCAAAGAACGTGTAATCTTTCTTCCGTATGGCGAGAGAGTGGAAGACTATGTGCAAATTGTTCGACTTCAACGTGAGTTCTATCTCAATGTTCAATTCATAATTACGTGAAGATGAAAGACGAAGAGAAATTTCTCAATAGGTTTGTAAACACGTTAGAGTGGCCCGAAAGTATCAATAAGCCTTTTTACAGGGAGGGATTTGTATATGCTACAAATCGTACTATTATGGTGCGTGTTCCATATAACGATTTGAAACGAGTGTATGAACCCGTAGAATCGCCTAAAAACTTGCCGCAATTCCCTGAACCAACTTGTGATATTGAATTGCCTATCAGTGTGCTTGTGGAAACCTTTAAAAGCATACCCCAATGTGAAGAACGTCGCGTAGAAGGTAAAGCTGCTGAGTGTGATGAATGTGAAGGGAGTGGCGAAGTTGAGTGGACCTATGAAGACTCGGACGGAGAGGAACATCAGAAATATTTTGATTGTCCTATCTGCAATGGATATGGTAAAGTTAAGACAAAGAATTTCTATCGCGAATGGCTCTACACTTCAATCAATGGAGTGGCTTTCCGCAACAATGAACTAATAATAATGGCTGAGGCCGCGCATGATCTTGGTCTTGATTCTATTAAAATCCTACATCTTCCTAAGTCTTGCTCTCCCGCCAGATTTCAGTTAGAACCCAATATCGATATAATAATTATGGCTGCTGTTGATGTCGAGGTCGACAGAGAAATATCACTCGTAGAAAATGGAAATAACCCCTAAAATAAAGTTTGTGTCGGGTAGCTTCGATACGAAGGAAAGCTCGCTTGTCTTAGTTCCCTCTGATAACCATGGTGAAATTCTGCTATGTGTGAAGGAGCCCGGTTGCGGATGGAATATCCCAATTGGAGAAATAAAGTTGTATTCATCTGGACTATATGTCGATTTCAGAGAAACTTATGAAGATGCCTGTAAGTTAGGCGAAGAAATTTGTCGTAGGTTCAATGAATTCCCACAAGATAAAAAGTTATGATACTTCATAGATTTTGTTCTGCCAAAGAATTTGAAGCCTTCCAGCGTGGCGACTTGCTTGTGAATAACACAGACCATAGTGTGAAAAGAGGCGGTGCTTCCACGTCGGTAGGCTTTTGTTTTTCAAGGAAGATCCAGAGGACGCAAAGCACTGGTTATCGGGTATTGTAGATTTCGATGTGTGCATTACAGTTGAGGTCGATGATTCTGATGTCAAGAAGTCAAGAGGCAGATATAGTACAGTAGATCTGCGAGGAGCAATGTATAAGGATGAATATTGCACTAAGACGTATGACAACTACCGCTTCAGGCTGATAGACTCCACTACAAAATATTCAACTTATGCTCCGAACCACTCTGAGTTAAAGAAATTGTTTCCTACGCTATTCGTGTAATCTAAATACCCCGAATTCGGGGGAATTAAAAATATAAGTATCTGATGAACAGAAATAAAATGACAGAGTAGATTATCACTCATAACAACGGTATTTCATCGCGGACAATGTGGGCCGGTCTTATGGGTGTCAAACCTTCGAACCCGAATAGTTGGAAATATGATATTCCATATGATAGCGCCGACTTAGAATATTGCATTGACCTCGTGGAATACTGCGAAGTTGAACCAGACAAGGATTTTCCATCTATAATAGCAATATTTCCATGGTTTGAACCTATAATTCGGCGGTGGTCCGAACTATGTAAATTGTATAATTATGGTAAAGAGAACAAAGACTTTCGCGCATGCCATTTGACTCTGTTAAACACCAGAGAAGAGTGCTGTAACATTAGAAAATCGAAAATAGATTATGGCGAAAAATAAGCAGTGGTCGCAAGAAGAAATTGACGAGCTTCATCGGTTGAAAGAATTGGGATTGCCATTAAGCGAAATAGCCGTAAGGCTTGGCCGCACTTCAAAATCTCTGGAGCATAAATTATATGGCAGACCTATTCCTCAGGCTGTTTCTCCCGGAAAGACTCTTACTGAAAAAGAGCTTACTTGGATTATCAACCATTATAAGCATACCAGGAACGAAGACATAATGAGCAAATTCGGTATAAGCCATTCGACTTTGCACCGAGTCGCAAGAGAAAATGGCTTAACCAAGACGAGGCAATTCATGAAAAAGACCCAAGATGCCGCTCAAAAAGCCGCTGCTGAAAGTCATAGAAAGAATGGAACCTATCCACCCAAAGGATTTAAGATTCCGAATAGTCCTCGTTTTAAGCCGGGAGAAAGTAATCGAGATAGACTATCTCCTAAAAAATATGCTGAATGTCAAGAAAAGCGACGTGCTTCATGGCGCAGAACCTATGACAGTGATAAGCGTAGAACTCTTGCATGGGGCTTTGAACAGCGTACCAAATTTCGTTTTGTGAAGCAGCCTCAAAGCAAAATAAACTGCAGATACAATCTTCGCAAACGAGGTTATGTTGAAAGCCCGGATGATCATAACCTCTATTTCTATCCGAACGAAGAAATGCGTCGGCCGAGAATAGAAAGCAATGCAAGGAAGTTCGGGATAAAGTTCCAACCAGCAAAAAAAGTATCATGAGTAAAAGCAATACACTCCATCACACGATGTGTGAGGAAGCCGCGAGAATACTCCACAAAGGAGGTTTTGATTGTCGCATGGGTCATAAATACGTCGCTGTAGAGTTAATGACCTATGGCGAAGAAATCCCTGATGTATGGGCCACTAATGGCTGGTCTGTTTCAGTTGTAGAAGTCAAGACTTCTCGCGCAGATTTTCTCAGAGATAAGAAAAAGAAATGCCGTAAGAATCCCATTGAAGGGATTGGAAATTTCAGGTGGTATTTCGCACCCAAAGGATTGATTAAAGAAGATGAACTTCCGGAGAATTGGGGGTTGGCAGAGGCTGATGAGAATGGTAAGTACGTGCATTTAGTGAAGATAGCTGCTTACCAAGAGTCATCATCATTGGGAAGTGTTGCCACACTTTGCTCTATCATGCGCCGGGAGGGTATAAAAGCACAAGTATTCAACTATCGAAAAAAGAATGGTAGCACCTGAAAGTAATGGTCTTTTTGAAGTTGCCACTTCAAAGACAGTAAAGGAACGTGGCTTTAATTGTATGCGACTTATCTCTTTCCTCACTCGTGATAAAGTCAAGGATTGGAGCGACTGGCATGGAGCTCATACAGAAGCCGCTCAAGGACAATGTCGATACTTTTCAGAATGCCCTAATTTCGCAAGCACAGTCAAGAATCACCCCATTCAACTAAAACTCTTTTAAGATGAAAGCTCTAACAGTAAAGCAACCCTGGGCCGATCTTATTGTAACCGGCGCCAAAGATATTGAAAATAGAACTTGGCAGACCAAATTCCGGGGACGTATACTTATTCACGCCGCGAAAAGCATTGTCCCGGTTGAGGACTTGCAGGCATATCCACTGCCAGCTTTACGTCGAGAAATCCCAAATCTCTCGGAAGTACGCAACTATATGACTGGAACAATTATCGGAAGCGTGGAGGTTGTGGACTGTGTTAAGGGACATCCGTCAGAGTGGGCCGAAGAGGACGTGTGGAATTGGGTACTGGCTAATCCAATACAGTACGAAACTCCAATTTACAATGTCCCCGGCAAGCTGTCTTTATGGGAGTATAACCATAGAGAAGATGTGGATGCCGACAAACTCAGTCTTTATACTGAATATATGACAAGTCTGACAAAAGCCGACCATAGACCGAAAGGTAATTGGTTCTGGCACATGAATAATAAAATGGCAGCTCTCCCTAAAGGTCAATTCCTGGAAAAAATGGCTGAAATCATCGCTCAGACCCCTTACGTATCGGAGTGGCTTGACATACAGTATTTCCAGAATAAGCAAGGTCAGAGAATAGCAGAAATATGGGCCACGCCCGATAAAAGCTATATACTCGATGCATCAGAGCTCATTGAGTTTGAAAATAGAATAAAATTAGCAATGTCAAGAAAATAACCGACACACCCGACAGAAATCAGTCGGCTACATTCCTCCTTGTAGTGATTGCCCTACGCAAATAAGGAGCATGGAACTATCGCGTAAGTCCTCGCCAGTGCAATTTAAGTACGAGATACCAGTGGCCTCGGTAGGTTGCGTAAAGTAGCCGGCGGGAAATCGGTTTTAATACAAGATACTTAATGAATACAAATCAATTCTCAATTCTTCGAGCCAATAGGCAGATAGAGTTTAATGCCGAGAAATACAAGACAAAACCGTTCATTTTCAACGGTAAGAAGAAATCGGTATATGAAAATGCCAACCTATCAATATTTGTAAATGAATCCTGCAATGCGAACTGCAAGTTCTGTGTGGACCAGTTGCGATTTGAGGGTAAGGGTAAGACTTTCGTCAAAGGGCGCATTGCAGATGATGAAGAATACTTCGCACGGCTTGAGGAAGTGCTGGAAACTCTTAGGCCGCTTAATACATCTATCTCAATTACCGGTGGCGAACCCACAAAATCCAAACGGTTACCCCGTATCTTACAGCTTGTCGCGAAGTACAATTTCCGAAAAAGAGTGATAACGACCAACGGGAGTGGGCTTCTTGATAAGATGGATGGCAAGCGCGTAATAGATCATATCGTGGAGAATGGTTTTCACCATCTCAATATCTCAAAGACACATTTTATCGAAGGAATCAATGCGGAGGTAATGCAGTACGACAACAGCTATTTCACTAACGAGCAAATGGCCGAAGTTGTGAAAATAGCATTGGCTGGCAAAGTGCGCCCTCGATTGAGTTGTCTACTCTTAAAGAGTGGTATTCATGATATCGATGGCATGATGCAATACCTTGATTTCTTCGGTTCGATGGGAGTAGATAATATCATCTTCAGGGAAACAATGGACTACGACGTGACGGCCATGCTCAATGTACCTAAAATGCGTTTTCTTGAAGAGAATAAAGTCCCGCTCGATGATGTTTGGAGTAAGATCGATATGATGCCTCAAGTATTCAAACCCATTGTGCAGGTTCTCGGATATTATTACTACTGTGAGGTCTATAAGTTCAAAGGGATTGATATGGTTACCGAAAGCGCAAATCTCGCTGCTATAGACCATCAAAAGGCCAAGGTTCCCGGTATGGTTTTTGAAATGGTTTTACACCCCAATGGAAACCTCAACGGTTCGTGGATAGAGGATGATGATGTGCTTCTCCCATACGCAACTAACGACACTCTAATCTATTCAGGGAGAGATAAGAACTTATAAATGCCAACAATATGTGTAACTGTAAGAATGTTGAAATCGGCTCGTTTGACAATCAATTGCAGATAGATCATCCGAGTTTACTTCACCCTGTATGGGTGGATGCGTGTATAGCAGATGAAATTATTGATTTGCTACATAAAGGTGTCAAGACAATCGGAAGTTGTTGCGGACACAATAAGGCTGTTCCGACAATTGGCGTAGCCCTTGAAAGCGTTAAACTAATGGAAGAATTGGGCTACAAGCACCATCCAAATCCGTGTGTTATAAGGGGGCCGTACTCGCGGACTTACTTCTATGCCAAATCGGTGAAGTGCTCTCTAAAAGCAAAAATCAAAATATGGCTACCGTATTTATGGCGTAAGTTCTGGGACATATAAAGATGGAAATAGATTATATTGCATGTGGATTTTGCAAGAACGAAGCCATCTGCAAAATCCGTGAAGAGTACATGAAATCCGACAAAAGGCATTCCGGAGGTACAACCGATTTAGCCAAGAGATGTGGAAAGTATCTTTTTGACGGTCGAGCTAATCCCCATATATGGTGCCCGCCGTCTCCCAAATAAAAAGGCGAGTCGACCCTCACGGGCAAACTCGCTTAAATGCAAATAAGATATTCAATCAAAAACCCAAGAGGAGCGCTCTTTTGTGAGCGTTCCGGGACTCTAATTAAATATCAATGATGCAAAGGTACGAATTTTCAGCCAAATCTCCAATTATTTAGGGGTTAAAATAGTCAAAAATAACGGCCAATCAAGACCAAAATAATCATATTGATTATTTCTTTTAGTAATAGTTGGCTATATCGTTATTTTTGACTATCTTTGCACTTGAAATATAATCATATCTGCAATGAACAAAAAGGACATACGTAAATTAAAACCCAACCCTGATAATCCTCGCACTATGAGTGAGTTCATGGAAGGAAAGCTGATTGAGAGCATCCTGGTATTTCCCAAGATGCTTGAGCTTCGTCCTATCCTCATCAACAAAGAGGATGTGATTGTCGGTGGCAATGGTCGCGTCGAGTGTCTGAATAAGATTCTTGAACTTGACGACAATGAAATCGAAGACTATCTCTTCAATCAGAAGAAATTCCGAATGGCTTCGGAAGATGAGCAAACCGAGCTTCTCGCATATTGGGCCAAATGGAAGAAAAAGCCGGTTGTGCCGGTGCGTGTACTCGATGATGTGTCGGCCGAAGAAGAAAAAGAAATTCTCGTGAAAGATAATCTCCATTACGGAGAGGATGATATCGAGATAATGAAACAGCACTTTGAGCGTGAAGCTATCGGTGATTATCTCGGTACCGTTGCGTGGAATCTCTACGATTACACTGACAAAATCAATGACAAGAACCTTGACCTCACGAAGACTTATCCCGAAAAGTTCAAGTGCGGCTATGTGGAATGTCAAATGACAGACCAGGAATTCAAAGGACTGTGCGCTCGCCTCGACAAGTATCTGGAAGAACACGAAGGCATCAGCGATGGATTTTTAACCTCACTACTTCTCGGACAATGAAAAAAGATATAAAAGAACTCTCAATCAACCCGATAAATCCTCGCAAGATTATCGTGAGTCAGAAGCGCCGTCTTCAGCAGAGCATTATGCTTTTTCCGAAGATGCTCTACTACCGTGACATTATCGTAAACAAAGACAATGTTGTCCTTGCCGGCAATCAGCGCACGACTATACTCAAAGAAATCCTCACGTCTACTCCGATGGACTGGATGGTAATTCTTCAGGAGAACGAAAAATGGCAAGAAATGACCGAGAAGCAGCGCGACGCTGTAATCGATCATTGGAAAGCCTGGGTTGAAAATCCCGTTGTCGACGTAACAGAAGCCGACCTATCCGAAGAGGAAGAAAAGGAGTTAATCATCAAAGATAACAACGAGTTTGGCGAATTTAATTACGAAAAACTCCAGCAAATCTACGATGAAATCAATCTCGTTAATTTCGGCTTCGATGAAGGACTGTTCTACAATCCTGATGATGACGACACCGTAATGACTAAGATTAAGGGCTCCACCCCGAAGAAAATCAATATGCTTTCTTTCGGCAAAAATGTTGTGTCTGTTACCAAGGAGGAATACGATTTACTTGTGGAACGATACAATGATTACGTCGATGAGACCGGCGTAAACTTCGGATTTGTCAAGAGCCTGCTTGAGCAATCTGAAAGCAATCAACAGGACGACTCTGATGTAGTTTTTGAACTTCCCCAATAAATATCAATAACATCTAAGACCCAAGAAAATGGACTACGTAAAATTCGCCGACATTAAGCCGGCATCTTACAATCCCCGAAAAATCACAGAGGGTGCATTTGAAGAATTGCAGGGTAGCCTCAAGACCCTCGGCTTCATCCTCCCTATTATCGTGAATCGTGACAACATGACAATCGTTGCCGGGCACCAGCGCACAAAAGCAGCTAAGGCTGTTGGCATCGAGGAAGCGCCGGTATACTTCATCAGTGGTGTTGACATCGAGTCGGAAATTCTCTTCAACCAGATACACAACGGCGTGGAGCTGGAACCCGAAACACTCAGTGTCTGTAAGGCCCCCCGCGAAGTCGGCAAATTCTACGATAACATTCCAACGTCAGACTTCGACATCAAGGACGCTAACGCATCTATCGTTAAGGATATTTGCCGTCTTATCGTAAAGCACGGTGACGCGCTCTGTGCCATTGTGTGTGGCGATGAGGTTGTCTTCGGAAACAACTATATCAAGGCTGCCGCCGCTATCGGCTATCCCGTACACTGCTACTTCCTGGAAGCCGGCAAGCGTGGCATCTTCGACTACTATTTCAAGAAAGACTACGGCGTGTTCAACTATGAGCATATCGAGCGCGCTGACTTCATGCAGGGCCGTGCTCAGCCTCCGCGCCACAAAGGTATAGACTGGTCGGTTCTTTACCGCGAGGTCGTGCCCCATCTGGAGAAAGAAGACCGCAAGAAAGTAAAAATTCTTGACTTCGGCTGTGGTAAGGCTATGTTCATCAACAAGCTCCGCAAGGAACTGGGCTACCGCTATGCTATCGGCTTGGAGTTCTTCAACCACAATCTGCGTGGAATCTCCATTGCAAAAGGCCATGAAATGATCGACGCATTCATTTCCTACATCAAGGAGAATGGCATCCATGACGGTGGCGTATTTGACTACACAATCTGCGATGCTGTACTCAACTCTGTAAATACTCAGTACGCGGAAGACGCTGTACTGACCTGCCTGAATCTATTCACAAAGATGGGTGGCAAGGTATTCGTATCCGGCCGTTCAAAGGAGGTGGCCCTGAAACAGTATGGAGCAAAACGCAACACCGTCGACAGTACTACTACCGTTCAATTCTTCGACGAGAACGGACTCACAGCCTTCATGCAGGAAGGTCAATGGTTCTTCCAGAAGTTCCTCACGAAGGAGCAGGTGCAGGCAATGTTCGGCCGCTTCGGCTTCGAGCCGTTCATGCAGTATAACAAGTCCGGCTATTGGGGTTGGGGTGCCTATAAGGTACGTGAGCTGACACGTGAGGAATACATCGCCGCCATTAACTATGAGTTCAATCTCAACCTTCCCAACAATCAGTCGTACAATCGTCAGGGGGACATTCTGCCTCTATTCGGACTATCCGATAAGGAAGCCTGAAAATCTTGCAGATAGGATTATAAATCCATCGCTGAAATTTGCATAAGTGATTAAATTTCAGTATCTTTGTAATTGCAAATAAGATTATTTAATCAAAAACGAAATGGTTGAAATAGAATATTGTCATTTCCGCAACACATATAAAATCATATGGTTGCGCTACGTCTACGGCGTAAACCTGAATACCCACTGCATGAAATCCTTGCTCGGCCATAATGACAAACGAGTTAAGGGTTTCATGCGGTCCCTCCCTGAAAACATGGTGCTTGAAGAGAGTAGATTCTACTATCTCTGTGGCGTTGATAAAGACTTCAATTGGAATAAGAATCTCCACATCGCTTTCGTAAGAAGTGTCGGACGAGAGATTGTCATTGACAACGAATTTGTCAACATCAAAATAAACAACGCCCGTCAGATCATAATTGACACCAAGTACATCAATTGGAACCTCCCGCAATCAAGAAACAGGCTGTTCAGCACTTGTCGTAATTGGCAATTTGCGAATATGCTTGCATCGTTGCCCGATGTTCCTCAGACACCCACCCATACACAACTCGGACTATTCGATAAGTAAAACAAATTTCGTATGAGAAAACCATCCCTCGACGAATTTGAAGACGCTATCCGAAAGACTGGCGGAAACCTATCACAGGCCGCCGGCCTTTTGGGTGTCACCCGACAGACAGTCCACAACTGGCTCCGGGAAGACGAGCAATTCAAAAGCGTCGTTCAAGACTCCCGTAAAAGGTTATTCGACCAATGCCTTGACGCGGCCCGTATTGTCGCTCTTGGTGTTCCACACATTGATCCCGCATCCGGCCAAATCCTCGGCTGGAAAGAAAAGCCCGACGGCCAGATGCTTCGCTACCTGCTGTCTACCCTTGGCCGTGATGAGGGCTTTGGCGATTCAGTGAACGTAAACCTTGAGAACCCGTTACCAACAGTCATCAATATTGTCAGAGACCCAGACGTAGTACGTGAATGAAATCTACCTCATAGAAAAGAGTGCGGAGGGCTATTATGAATTGTATTTTTATAATAGCCCCGCTTTGGCATATTATATCCAAAAGATACCTTCTGCACGCTTTATCATGCGCGATCGCTGTTGGAGAGTAGCACTCAAAGACAGATTGTTCGTGCGTGAGTTCTGTGACTTTGCCGTAAAGCGCCGGTTAGCATCTTCGATATGCAAAGTTGGAGATAGAGCCGAGGTTCAGGGCTATCCTGATAAAATGCCGGAATTACAATATCCGATAACGCATCTGAAGCTCCAGCCCTACGACTATCAGCGCAAAGGCATTCAGTACATGGTAGACCACAAACGCTGCTTCAATGGTGATGATATGGGCCTCGGTAAGACATTTCAGTCGATTGCCGCTGTATCGATTGCTCGTGCCTACCCTTGTCTGGTAATCGCGCCGGCCACAATGAAAGTAACCTGGCAAAGAGAATTTCAGCGTTTCATCGGCAAGCAGGCCATGATTCTTTCCAATGAGAACAAAGACACATGGCATCGCCATATGGAAACCGGCACCTGTAATATCTTCATCACGAATTATGAAAGTGTCAAGAAGTATTTCGTAAGCCGTGTGCGTGGCCGAACTACTGTTAAGAACATTGTTCTCGACAAGAGAGCCGCTATGTTCAAGTCCGTAATCATTGATGAATCACATCGCTGCTGTAATGATACTGCGCTATGGTCTTTGTATCTTGAGGCTATCTGTGCCAATAAGGAGTACATTTGGCTACTTACCGGCACACCCCGTATTACCAGCAACGTGGATTTGATACAGCAGTTGAAAATTATGCGTCGCATTGATGACTTCGGAGGGGTCGCCCGCTACAAAGAACGCTACTGTCAAGGACCGGACAAATCATCCAATCTATATGAATTGCATTATCGCCTATGGGAAAACTGCTACTTCCGTAGAGATAAGGCTATCGCTCTTCCTGATCTTCCGGAAAAGACTCGCCAGTATCTTACAGTGGAAATCAAGAACCGCCAAGAGTATGAATTTGCCGAGAATGACCTCATCCGCTATCTAATCGAATATGAGTCTGCCACTGATGATAAACTCAAAGGTGCGGCTAAGGCTACCGCTATGGTTCAGATTAACCATTTACGGCAAATCTCCGCGCGCGGCAAAATGGATGAAGCCAAGAATTTCATTCACGATGTCATTGATGGTGGCGACAAGCTAATAGTATTCGCTTTTCATAAGGCTGTAATGAGTGAGATATTATCCTCATTCCCCGGAAGTGTTCAGGTTACCGGCTCTGACTCCCAAGAGAAGAAGCAGGAAGCAATCGATAAGTTCCAGAATGATCCCGACTGCAAACTCATTGCTCTCAATTATAAGTCCGGCGGAGTTGGCATAACCTTGACGGCTGCTTCAAGAATACTTTTCATTGAATTTCCTTGGACGGCTTCGGACTGTGAACAGGCAGAATGTAGGGCGCACCGAAACGGTCAGAAGAACGCGGTCAACTGCTACTACCTCCTTGCGCGCAATACCATCGATGAAAGAATACTTGAAATAATCCAGAAGGAACGTGAAGATGCAAGCGTTGTAACCGGCGCCGTCAATGACATAGAGGAAAGCATCGTTGATGTGGCCCTCCGACATTACAAAAACAAGAATAAGATTTAAGCAATATGGCAACAGTAAGAGAGAAAATCTTCCTTCGCATGAAGGAGCTCGATGTTAAGCAGACTGAATTGAGCGAGAAGGTCGGTATCAAAACCCAGAACCTCTCTGCTTATCTGCGTGGCAAGCGCACGATCCCTTTCGATGTGCTTGAAAAAATATGTATGGTACTGGGCCTTACGCTCGGTAGTACAGACGAAGTTTATAAATCCGCTAAACCCGACAACAATGTTCAGAGAGAAGATTAAAGGTAAAATGAACGAATCTGGCATTTCTGTAAAGCAACTCGCGGAAATGACTAAGATTAACGCCTCAACAATTTCTTCATTTCTTGTTGGCAATCGCGCCATCAGTAATGAAAATCTCGACACTATTCTTGAGTCACTTGAGCTCACATTGGTGCCGAAATCCAAGTTCGTCTATCAAGGTAAAGAACCTCAGATTGACCCCGGCGTAAGAATATGATTTCTTTGGTTGAGTATTTACAATTTTTACAGTCCCCATGAAATAGAGGAAACTTGTCAAACTTTCAGCAGTGAATGAGCGCAGTCGACGTCCATGTTTTCAGCAAACAAGCGCAGGCACTTGACTTCTTATCTCCGGATAATAGTGAGGTGTCCGAAGTCTTGTATGGTGGCGGAGCACGTGGAGGAAAGACTTACCTCGGTTGCTTGTGGCAAATCCTGCGTAGAATAACGATGGCCGGATCCGTAGGCTTCATCTGTCGAGAAGAGAGTGTGAAGCTGCGCGATACGACTGTCGTTACTTTTTTTGAAGTTTTGACAGATTTGCGCCTGAACTCGGTTGTAGAGTTTAACTCCACCCGATTGATAGCCAATTTCTCTAACGGGAGTGTGATTTACTTCCGAGACCTGAAATTGATGCCGTCTGACCCAGAGTATGACCGACTCGGTTCGTATGGTATCACTGACTGCTTCATCGATGAGGCCCAGCAGATATGTGCTAAGGCTATTTCTGTTCTCAAAGGCCGTTTCTCTGTACTCAGTGGCAAGAATCCCGATGGCACTCGTTGGCGTACTGTTCCCAAGGCTCTATACACATGTAACCCTCGACGCAATTGGATATACACTGATTTTGTGAAGCCTGCTAAGATGGGAACAATGGCCCCACATAGACGGTTCATAAAATCCCTGCCTCTTGATAACCCCCATGTGGACCAAGCCTACATCGATAACTTGCTCAAAGCTGACAAAATCACTGTTCAGCGCCTCTACTTCGGCAACTTTGAATATGATGATGACCCTGCAACGCTGTGTGACTTTGACGCTATCAATGACCTCTTCACAAATGAGCATATTCAACCGAAAGCTGCCCGTACATGCTCGGCCGATATTGCACTGAAGGGCCACGATAGGTTTGTAGTTGCGGTATCTGAGGGCAACGTATATCGCTTCGTGGTTGATGAGGTCTATTCTCCCGGCAAGCAGGTATATGAAACCTTGCGCGATGTGCTGAAGAATGAGAAAGTCCCCCGCTCATATACGATAGTGGACGCAGACGGTGTCGGCAGCTTCTTGGAGAGCTTCTTACCCGGAATAAAAGAATTCCACGGTGGTAGCCGGCCGAACAATATGCTCAAGTATGAGAACCTACGTGCGGAGTGCTACTTCAAACTGGCGGAACTCATCAATGACCGAAAGATCCGTGTAATCTGCACTCCCGAACAAAGGGAGAGGCTGATGGAAGAACTGGGAGCTCTCAAGCAGGCGTATATTGACAACGATGTGCGCCGTAAGGGAATAATCCCGAAGGAAACAATGAAGATTATCATAGGGCGCTCCCCGGACTATATGGATGCACTTATGATGAGCATGTTCTTCCGAAGGACTAAGCCGACTAACGGTGCGAAAATGAAAGTAAAATCCCACCCCACTGAATAAAACAGTGCAGTTAGTAGTAACCAAAATTACCAATTCAGCAGTAGGAATCTAAGTAAATTTGACCCTATGAAAAAGAGAAAGAAACATAACGGACGCCGCAAGTCTACCAGAGCTCGCTATACCTATGGTGAGTTCCTGATACTCCTGCCGTGTTGCACCAAAGAGCACCAGGAAGAGCTGATGGCGACTGTTAATAAGGCAAAATGTCCGGCTTTCGTATGTGGGAAAGAAGTCCCCAAAGACCTTTTCTCCATTAGCTACGGTATGCTTGACGAACTACACGATGCGTCCTCAGCTCAGGACCCGGCCGCAGAGTGCCTACGTATCATTATGGGCTTGAAGCCTGCCGAAATATACCAACTTAATGCCTGTGATGTATTCGGCTTCATGCACTTCTGCCGGGAACAGATTGAAAAGATAAACAAGCTCTTTGCTTCATTGAAGGTCAATTATTCTTCCGAAGAGTTGGCCGCTGGGGTGAAAGACCTTGAGTTTGGCTCGTTTGGAGTGCTTGACTGGTATGCCAAACGAATGGGAATTACCAACCAGAACGAAGTTCGTGATGTGGCGTGGGTACGTATCTACAACTGCATGAAGAACGATATCGACCAGAATAACTATGAGCGCAGGCTCCACAAACAATATATGAACCAATCCAAGAGAAAATGAGTAATCCGGCATTTGACAACGAAACGGCTCTCGGCACAGTCGAGGGTAAAATTCACGACATCGTGAATAAAATGGGTGGTAATATTGAGTATCGCTTCCATAATTGGGCTCAGCTCAATGTGGATATGGATAAAATCACCAAACCGACTATCGTGTATGTCCTTCCTCCCTCCGGCGATTTCTACATCGATGGCTACCGTCAGGAGATAAGGGATTACCCGGAAGCGCAGATTGCGTTCCTATGCTCTACGGAATTTGATTTTGAGAGTGATGAAAACGATGCCATTGTAGAGTCTATGAAGCGGCTCTGCTATCGCTTCATCAAAGCACTCAATGACAGTGGATATTTTTCTCAGTTAGAAGGAAAGCTCCCATATCAAATCCTATACGACCACCTTGACGAGAATGTAACCGGCGTTGTCATAACTCCGAAGCTCGAAGAAGAAGAAGGTGTATCCCTCTGCGATATTGAGCCTGAGATTCCGGAGGAAGAACCGAATGAAGAAACTGCCGAAGATAACGAATAACCATGCCGACGACCAACGACCTTCTGAAATCTCATCTTGAGAATATCAAGACCAAGATAGCCGAGCGTATGGCTTCCAGTGGCCGTAATGCCAGTGGTAAGAGTGTGGCCTCACTGCGAGTTGAGGTCAGTGACGGGCATGGTATTCTTTGGGGCTCGAAATCTTTCCTTGCAATGGAGCGTGGACGTGGCCCGGGTGCTATTCCTATGGGGTTCGTTGAGATCATAGCGGCATGGGCTAAGGCTAAGGGTATATCTGCTCATTCCAAAGCAGGTGTACGTCAGGATAAAGATACAGCTATGCGCTCGTTTGCCGGCGCTGTGGCTTTCAACATAATGAAGAAGGGCACCAGACTCTTCCGAAACAAACAGTATAACGACATCTATACCTCGGTTCTCAATGAGGAACTGGATAAGATGAGCGAGGCAATGGTTATCAATCTGCTCGACCAAGTGTCGACCATAAATGACAATGTAGAATGAGAAGAGAAGAAATATCAGTCAATGCGAGTTCGTACTACTACGGGCAGATGGTTCTTGAATATCCCGATGAGGTAGTATTCGTATTTAATCCCCTCTATCTGAATATTGAGTTGGGACAGGTAATGGATACGTACCGTATGCGTCGGCTAAACCTTAGTATTAGCACTGGCGCTAACAATCTCGGCACATCGAAGAAGATTGAGGTAACTCTATATAAGGGTAAGGCCAGAGTCTATCTGTCTAAACTTATGGAACTTTTCTTTGATGATGTTCGATTTGAGAGGAGCAAAACTCTCTATCTGAACCTCATGACCGTTGGGAATAACGTAGTGTTCAAATCTATTTCGTTTATTGCCATTTGGGGCAACCTGGCAGTCGGCGAGCGATTCTCTCACTATGGAGCGTTCAAACTTGATAAGAACCGCCCTTATTTTGAGCGCAAGCGCATCTGGTTTAAGAATTTTCCTTTCACGGTATCGATGTTTGCTCACGGTTGGGGAAGCAAAGACAGAGGTGTAAGCGGTCGATATGACGGAAACCCATATCAGGCTAACCTCAATGTGCATTATCCACCGGTGTGGGGAACTATTAACTCTATCGAAGATGAAGATATAGACGGGCCGTATCCAGCTACAACAGTCATTAGTGCAGACTATCTGGAAGGAGCTGTATTTGATAAACAGGAGCAGAAGTTCTATGGTTCTACCGATGATTACACTCTCTATGAGAATTGGACTGCCGGCCGATATATGCCAGGGCCGGAAGAATATAATTCTCGTGGTAAAGCGAGAACAGACCGTGTTTGGTCTATGCCTAACGGTCGTCTTGTTAGATATGACGCGCAGATTGGCGATCTTGTAGAAGTCCCATACGGACGAAGCCATGAAATTGGCATTTATGAAATCAACCCGGCTCTTGCTTTCTCAAATGCTCAGCGAACAGTTACACTCAAGCAGAAAGGAGAACAGACGGAAGTAAAGTCAAGCACTTTTGATGAGTCGTTTGACTACACGTTCTGGATGGCTAACGAAATGTCTACAATCACTATTCTCGAGATAGACAATTCTACCACCGGCCATTACCTGCGTTGGATTGACCGCTTCGGAATGTTTCAATATTTCTTATTCGTCAAAGGCAAGCAATCGCTTAAGAATAAGCTCGGCTCTAACACAGTAGTCGAGGATTACACTGTAGGCGGTATGTACTTCGCCAATCACGAAAGAACTACCCATATCGAGGGCACCAGAACATATAAAGGCTGTGCTGTATCACTGCGCGAAGAAATCTACGATTATGTAGCGTCGATTATCACATCGCCAATTATCGACCTCTATGTTGGGAAAACCCGATTCGGAGATGAAATGTGGGTGCCTGTGAATATAGTTGCCTCCGACCATTCTTTCGACCCTCAGTCGATTTTGCATGACCTTGAAATCTCATTTACCTTGCCCCCAGTAAATGCTCAAACCCTCTGATTATGGTAGAAGAATTATACGTCATAAAGAACGATGAGAGATACCGTTTGGACCTCAACACTCCAAGCGGAATAACTCTGAATTTCAAGAGCAACATTTTCGGCGACTTGTCGAAGATTACCTGCTCATATTCTTACACGTTCAAATTACCCCATACTCTCAATAATCGCCTTGTATTGGATTCTGCAGAAGACATTCGCCATGAATCCAATATGGTAAGGAAGAAACTTGTTGCTGAGTTTTATCAGAACGGTATCAAGATATTCGATGATGCCAACCTCTACATTGATACTATTCAGGGAGGATATGCTGCGGTTCTAACATGGGGTGTTGTGCGTGGTATGGAAGCTCTAAAAGACGATGATGTATCACTTAGAGAGCTTACACCATTAACGGGAAGTGGTATTGCTCGATTTGGAATTAAGACTGCAGTACCTCGCCCAACGGACTGGACAAATGAGGCAGAGTATTATATCCCTTATCGTACAAGCGAGGGCAGTTATTTCTATTCTGGGCAGAGATATATCTATGGCTACGAGGTAACATCAGGATCTGCTATGCTTCCTGTGGTACCAGTAAAACGATTGATTGATATGATTAACGCTCGATATGGGACTCAGTTCTATTTCGGCGGAGAGGTCAAAGGCTCCAATCTTTGGAATTCATCGACCCACTCTTTCGCACAAAGTGGTGTTAATGAATTGATCGCTTATGGTGCAGTACCATTGGTAAAAAGAGACTTGACGGATGATGAGTATGTCGCAAGAACCGGCACGCTCAAGAATGTTCAGGTCCTTAATAACTCTTTTTGGGGCATCGCTCTCAAAGTGTGGGATGATTGTACGGCGTATAATGTTATCTCCTTTGATTATCAAGCTCCCCAAGTCAATAATTATTTTGATATTGGCAATAATGGCTCTACCTCTGGCACGACAAGAAAATATACCTTCTTCAAGAAACAAAATGCGTTGGTTGAAAAGGTGGAATTGAACGGCTATATTCGAGTAACCATGGCTAACATCGGCACTCGGTGGAAGGGTAGCAAGCTCGATATGGCCAGAGAAGGAATTATCCCCAAGTTAATTGTCTACAAGAGAAATTTTAAGCTCAAAGAAGGAAGTTCGACTAACGGTGAAATTGTATATGATGAAGCCGCTACTCTCGAAGGTAAAAGAGTTGGTGTTAGTGCCTTTACAGAAGGCGAATACTTCTTCCAGCTTGATATATTTGAATTCGACTTCCGGGATGAAGCCGGACGCAATAGAATAACTTTAGAGAATTTCGATTCTTCGCATGAGACATACCCATACTTCATGTCGATAAACGATACAATACGCTCGGTTGATGAAGTGAGCGACTTCAAGATTATCCCCAGTGGTAATATGACCGACAACGTAAACAAAGGATGGGAGATAGATATAATGTCTAATCTGCCAGATATAAGTTGTCTTACGTTCATGAAGTCGCTGTACTATATGATGGGAGCCTTCCCATCGTTGGATGCCGAAGGTCGTATTGTACCACTCTTTTATAGCGATATTTATAAGAAAATAGCCCAATATGAGGCTTCGGATTGGTCGGACAAACTTACAAGCAAAAATAGCGATGTGCCTGAGAAGATTGCGTTCTCCGTATCAGGCTTCGGTCAGAAGAATTACTATCTGATGAAGAATGATAGCCTCGAACCGAAGAATTCCAACGAGCGGGAGGATGTCTACGAGTCTGGCATGGGGTGTATTGTCTGCAAGAACGAAACACTGGATAAGACCAAAACAATTATCCAAATACCTTTCTACGGAGCGTTCCTGCAGGATGCCTCTCGCCCGAAATATGATACGGGCCATGATATGAAATATAAGAAGTTCAATGACGATGATTCTACGAGCTTCTGTGAAGCTAAACCTGCAATCGGCATAATTAGACCCATAGAACAATTCAAATATGGTACAACTAATCCACCGACATTTCAAGGCCTCGGCACCTATACGATGCTACTTCATATATGGGACGGCTTCAAGAATATAGAT
Source organism: uncultured Porphyromonadaceae bacterium (assembly GCA_947177615.1). Taxonomy (GTDB): domain Bacteria; phylum Bacteroidota; class Bacteroidia; order Bacteroidales; family Muribaculaceae; genus Lepagella. The sequence continues at coordinate 8,737 of CAMWUY010000005.1, read as the reverse complement.
GAGAATGGCTCATACGACTCTCTTCAGCAAATAATGATGGCGCCGGTAGTGATTACTGAGTATCTGAATCTATCGGAGTTGGATTTGAGAGATATAGACTATACGAAACCTATCTACCTCAATAAGTATAATAGCTTCTTTGCCGTCGTATCAATCCAGCGCGACAATAAAGGTAAGTGTAAATGTGAATTAATTAAAATACCGAACTAAATGGCATCAGACGTTCAAACCAAAATACTTGATATACAGGTCCGCTATGAATCGGCAGTGAACGCGCTCGGCAAGTATCGCAAGGAAATCGAAGATACTCGCCAGGCGATGAAGACTCTATCCGAAATGCACAAGAGCGGTCAAATCTCAACGGAAGAATACCACCGCAGTATGGCGGCCGCCGATCAACAGTTGAGATTCAGTCAGCAGGCTTCTAACGTGCTGACACGGCAAATCCAGACCCAAAATAAAGCCAATCAGGAACAGGTAGGTTCCCTTAACCAACTGCGCGCACAACTCTCGGAGGCTACGCGGGCTTACGATGCCATGTCCCGGAGTGAACGAGAAAGCGCCGCCGGAGAGGAATTGAAGAAAAAGATTGTCGGTATTACCACCGAGCTCAAAGAGGCAGAGGGGGAAACACTCCGCTTCTACCGAAACGTAGGTAATTACCCGGAAGCAGTTGACGGACTGGGTAAGGTGGAGAGCAAGGTTAAAGACCTTACGAAAGCATTTCTCGCAGTCGCTGGTATAACTGGCTTCAAGTCTTTCACAGACCAGGTAAAACAAGCCGGTACCACATTTGACGACCAGATGGCAAAGGTACAATCAATTACCAATGCCACGACCGTCGAGTTTATAATGATGCGTCGGGAAGCTGAACGTTTGGGCTCTACCACTCGATACACCGCGACCGAAGCTGCCGAGGCGTTGGAAAACCTGACCCGAAACGGTTTGAGCGCCGCCAATGCGACTTCGGTACTTGCCGGTACACTGCAGTTGGCTCAGGCTAACAAAATAGAGCTTGCAGAAGCCGCTGATATTGTAACCAACCAACTCAACGCCTTCCACCTCAGTGTCGACCAAGTGAACCGTGTCGGAGATGTTATGTCGGCCGTATGTGCGAAGTCAGCTACCGATATAAAGTTGCTCGCTGATGGTTTGAAGAACACAGCGCCGCTCTCTTATACTCTTGGTATATCGCTGGAAGAAACTAATGCCGCCCTTGCCATCCTTGCAAACAATGGTATCAAGGGTGCTGATGCCGGTACCGTGATGAAGCAGGCTCTCACGGGCCTTGTAGCCACTTCTCCGCAGGGTCTTCAGGCAATGCAGAAATGGAATTTGTCTATCGACGAAAATACCATCAAGGAGGAAGGTCTTATTGCTACGCTCAAGCGTCTTAATGATAGCGGTATCATGGAGTCCAATACGAAGATGCAGGATCTTGCTGACATCTTTGGTAGTAGAGCCGCCGGTTCTGTAATGGCTCTCTTGAATAGTATCGAAGACCTCGACGCTTTCATGACTGACAATCTCGGTGTGAATGGTGTAAATGCCGCCGACACAGTGGCCCGTATGTTTGAACAGTCATTCTCGAACTATACAGTAGCTGCTGACTCTCTCAAGTCTGCATGGGAAGGTCTGCTCATATCAATCTGGCACGGAGATAGCAAGAAGATAGAGGGAGAAATCCTTGCAAGAGCTCAGGCTATCGATGATGGCTATGAACAGGAGAAAGCAGCTATTGAAGCCCGGTTCGGACAGAGTGAGGAAGGACTTGCCAAGTTGGAAGAGGCACAGACACAGTATGAACAGCAAAAAGCAGAATTGGCCGCTGATGCAGAAGCAATGATGGCTGAGGCTTCCGGTGGTATGGCTGAATCTCTCACTGGCCCATTACAGATGATTACTGACATTATCGCATATTGTCGGGAGAATCTGAATGAGTTGGCAACGATGATAGCTGCTGTAATTGGCGGTATCTCTCTGACGGCTCTCATTAAGATGGTTAAGACTTCCGTAACCACAATGAAGTCTGATATTATCACCAATGCAGAAACCGCCACTAAGCGTGTGAATGACCTGCAGAAGCAGAGAGGACTCCAGACCCAGCAGATGTGCCGGCTCGAAACCCAATATGAGAGAGCATCGGGCGCGGAGAAAGAATTGATCGCTAATAAACTCACCGTACAGAAGAAGCAGTTGGCTGAAACAGAAAAGGCTCTCGCCAAGGCCAAGACAGCGGAGATTACCGCAATGGAAAATGCGGCTGCCGTGTCGACGGCTACCGGGTGGAAAGGTGCCATGCAGACCGCCGGTATTGCTGTAAAGGGCTTTATCACTACTGCAAAAACAGCGTTCAAGGGCTTCATCATTACCGCTGTAATCTCTCTTTGTTTTGAACTGGTAATGAAGCTGTGGGATGCCTTCAACAGTGGAGAGGGTGTGATTGGTCGCATAGGTGGAGCAATTAAGAGCTTCATAGGAGGGGCACTGAATAAGCTCAAAGAGGTAATCGTAGATGTCATAAACTGGTTTATCGAATTTTACAATGACTCCATTCTTGTTCGTGGTGTTGTTGCAACGATAGGTACAGTCTTCAAAGCTGTATGGGCCATACTTAAAGCCGGCATTGCCTCGATTGGCAATTCGTTCAAACTACTGGGCGACATTATCAGTGGCGTTGCACGAGCACTCAAAGGTTTGTTCACTCTCCACTGGGGAGATGCTGTAGAAGGTGTGAAGGACCTTGGCCGTGCCGTCACCAACTTCTATAAGAATCAAAAAGATGTTGCCGTAAGCACTGCCAAAGAGATACGTGATGACGTTCTTGACAGTTTTGCCAATATGGATACCAAATTAGAGAAGGTAACACTGAATAAGCCGGCTTCGGGTGGTGATGCTACTGTTGTTGGCAATGGAGATAGCGGTAATAAAAATAATAACGGGGGCGGAACGCCTGAACCAACCGGCAACACTGGTACTGGTGGCGGAGGTGGAGGTTCCACCAATAAACCCTCAACCTCTTCTGCAGACCCGGCTAAGACCGAAGCCGAACTACTCCGCAAGGCGGAAGATGAGTTGCTCAAGATTACCAAGCAGGCCGTTGAAACCCGTCGTAAGGTTCTCGAATTGTCCTATGACCGCCAGATTGAGGAATACAAGAAGAAACTGGCAGAGGATGCTACGCTGACCGAGAAGAGCCGGGCCGCAATTCTCAGTATTATTGACTCTCTTGAAAAGCAGAAAGCTCAGGCTATTGCTAAGTTTAATGAGGATGAACTCAAAGTCCAAATCGAGCACGATAGCAAACTCATTGAACTCAAACTCTCTGCTGTTGAAAAGGGTTCTGCAGAAGAGTTGGCACTCAAGCTCAAACTTATTGAAGACAAAGAGAAACTTGATCTGGCGGCTGCTGAGAGAGAGTATGAAAACGAAACCGAAAAACAGGAAGCTCTCGAAGCTATCCGTGAGAAGTACCGTAAGGAACGTGCCCAGACCGAGGAAGATAATAAAACCATCCTTATCGAGCGTCAAAGAGAGGTCCTTCGGAACGAGATAGAACAGCTCACAATCTCTGAAACCGAGAAGCAACTCCACCGAGATAGTTGGCGCACCATGACTGATGAAGAAATGGAAGCCGACAGGACTCGCAAGCTCGAAGCTATTGGAGGTTACGAAGCACAGAAACTCCAATTAGAGGAAGAAAGTGCTCAAAAGTCTTATGAAGCTCTCATCGAAAGAGGACAGTTATCTACACAGACCGATGCTGAATGGATTGCCGAGCAGAACGCCGCTAAACAAGAGTGGTTGAATAAGCAGGTTGCAATCAACGAAGCCTATATAAAGAACGAGCAGGCCAAGCAACAAGCCGCGCGAGCTGTATCAAACGGTCTTATTAGTTTGCTCAATGCTCTGGGTGATGAAAACTCGGCATTTGCAAAAATGGCGAAGGTTATCACTCTTGCACAGATAGCCATTGATACCGGCCGAGCCCTTTCGTCTGGTATCGCCAGTGCTTCTGCTCTTCCATTCCCGGCTAATATGGCCGCGATTGCTACTACTGTTGCGACAGTCCTTGCCAACGTAGCGACCGCCATATCTACCGTTAAGAGCGCCAAGTTTGCGACTGGTGGTAAAGTTACCGGTCCAGGCTCTGGAACGAGCGACAGCATACCTGCAATGCTCTCAAACGGCGAATATGTAATGACAGCCAGGGCCACTCGCTTGTATGAACCACTTCTCGCTGCCATGAATGGAATTGGGGCCGGTGTCCCCATTCAGGTCGCCAACTCATACACCACCATCGACAATGCTGAAATGATGACTGACGGCTTTAAGGAAGCCGCCAAAGAGATTAAACCAGTTGTGTCTGTTGTAGAAATCACTGAGACGCAAGCCCGTGTAGAAATGATAGAAAATCTTGATAACATCTAACCGATATGAACTGTTACGAACTCATAAAGGCTAACGAGAGCCTTCTTCAGATTCTGATGAAGAATCAAATTAACGTGAATGACATTGAAGACCTCTGCATCTACGAGGAATTCCGCGCCATGAAGAAACATGATCATAAAACGACCTATTGCGTGGCGGTACTCGGAGATAAGTATGGAAAATCCCAGCGAACCATCTACAACATCATAAACCACTTCCGCGCTAAAGTAGAATTATAAAGGGCCGGCGTGTTACGTCGACCCTCATATCGGTTCAGAAGCCGTCCGAGAATGAAGCCTTTTTGTCGGTGCCAAGAGCGCCGGCGATTAGGCTTAAATCGGTTTGAATTACCTTTCCGATTTTATCTTTCTTATAGTCTTTCTCGAAAGGTTCATCATTATCTAACTCAATCCTAATTTTCGTTACGCCGTCTGCCAACTGTTGTAGCTGCTCCAAGGTAACCGGGTAATCTACGTTAATCTCATAGAGATTGAATCCACCGACGTTGCGAGTGTCGGCGCCGTAGCTTCCCTGCGGTGTTGTTAGGGTTATGACTTCTCCGTTTTGGTCTTTTAGAAGTATTCGGTTTTCTTTGCTAATTGCCAAATGCTTCATCGCCGAGAGTTTGAGGGAGAGGAAATAATGCGGTTCCCCATCTGATTGCATAAGGCTTAGACCGGCGTATACTACAACGCGGTCATTGCCGGATTTTACATTCTCCTTGCTCGTAATGATTGAGCGTGTTCCATTAGCAGTGTCATCGCTCAGGATCTTCTGTGCTTGCATTGGAATGATTGCTACTAGGCACAATAAGGTAAGTAATATTTGTTTCATATCGGTTGTTTAATTAGTTCAGGATGAAAGAAGCCCACCATCCACCGAAAGATGCGGCAGGTGTAGTAATGATAGTCGTAAGGTTCCTTGAAGAATTGCTCGTCCAACTCATTTTCTCCTGGAATCCGAGAGATATATCCATTCTCAATCTCGATGTGCCAGTTTTCAAAGTTGAATGTATCGGTTCTCCCTTCGGCCGGGATAACTGCAAGGTGTAAATTATGGGGATAGTTCTTCTTTGTTGAAAAACCCTGCTTGAAAACGCCACAAAAGTATATAGCCTGATAATCTCCGTCGTGCACCTCGTCCATCGCAAGTATAGGTTGGCTGAGTAAGTCCTTATTCCAAGCACCGGAGAACTTCTTACTGAATGTTCCCGGCACACATTGGGCGCAGTGCCTATTTAGGTTGGAGCCTTTGACGTATTTGGCCCAGAGATATTTGAATTTACTTTCGTCGATGTTGTGTCTGATAGTTACCATTGTTACTTCATATTTGCTCGTTAAAGGCAACTATCCACAAAAAAGACGCAGGACAGCAGCCTAACGTCGTCCGGCCTACCACAGCCGTTTACCCAATAGGTTGCGTCCTGCGTGTGTATGCACACAGAGGCACAATGCCCAGTGGGTAAACTTAAGATAGCCTGGAGTTATCAAGGTGGTAGTTCGACGACGGTTAGGCTATTGTATGTCTGTTGATTTTTGACTCTCTTGTCTGTAACTCAACTTCGGTGCAAAGGTACGAAAAATATCCGAGAATGCCTAACTCTCAACGGGAAAATTTGCAGATTTGATTAAAATAATCTCTCAAAAACTTGCAGGAATGATTATTTTTGACTAATTTTGCGTATGCAAATAAGATTAAAGTAATCAAAAATCCGACAACAATGACAAAAGAAACCTCAACAATCGAGACACCTCAGGCGGAGGGGAAATTCTCTGCGAAGATAATCTATTTTAGAGACTACAACGAGCCCGACCGTACATTTGTGAAAGAGGCAGACTCAAAAGAAGAACTCTTCCGAGAGTTTTATGAGATGAACCGGACCCTCAGATACTGCAACGGCATGTATTACAAATTTGAGGATAAGGCTGTGGAGGAAGAGTACAACAAATGGTACAACTCTCTCTCAGAAATGACACGTTTCGATATGTACTATGGCGATGGCATTGTTGACTAATTCCCTGGTAATAGACTGCCAAGAACTGTGCTCTCTCATAACGAGCGCGATGGATTATAGCTATCAGTTTGGATTATCAAACCTTTTAACTATTGACAATCCAGTGGACGCCGATCCTTTCTTTGAGCAAACGGTGTCAGCGTTGTTTGATGGACGCGATTTGTGTTTCACAGATATTGAAACCGGGCAGAAATTCCAACTCAACAAAGAAGCTCTGATGAAAGCGGCGTATGAATACGCTGAGGTTTATCCTGACAGTTATGCCGAAGTTGGCGGCGCCGATGGTTATATACCTCAAATCGGAATGAAAATACTTCTTGGAGCCTTGTACGGTTGGCCGGAAGTTGCTACCAGCGTAGGAGATAGGTTTGAGCGCTACCTGAAAGCGAGTACGCCAATGCGATATATACGTTGATGAAAGCAGTGACAGAATATTACAGACATAAATATGGAATATAGACTAAATACTAAAATCTATCAAACATGGAAACGACATTGAAAGACCTCCTGCACGCAATTAATATTATTGGTGATGATTTTGACGTAACAGTAGATGGCGTGGACGCAATCGCAGTATGCCCTCCGGTAAAGATTACCCCAGAAGGACAAAAGTATTTCAAAGAAGCCCTCGAAGCAACGGTTCAAGTCGAATACCATAGCGACGATTCCTACTGGGGAACATACGTTAGCAACGAAGATGATGAAATCGACCAAAAGGCGTGGCACTTCCTCACATCCCTCGCAGGGCACTGCGATGAAGATGATTACAACAAATGGTTTGAAGCAGAGAACGCTGAAATAATCTAACTCACGCGACCATGACAATACAAGAATACAGCACCCTTATCGGCTACGAGGAGACCTGCGAAGCGGCAGAGTACGAGACAGCCAACTTCATTTACATGATGGCAGGAAAGATGGATAAGCATACCTTCTGCAAGGAATACAAAGAGGTCGGACACAGTTCCCTTGTTCATATTCTTGCGGAAGCCGCAAATCGCCGGGAAATAGCCTACCGGGATAAGGAGACCAAAGAGAGACAAATCGCCCACGCACTGCTCAATGAAGCGGAAGAGCTCCGATCCTCCTGTATTGAAGACTCGGCTGACCAAATAGACAAGATAGCCGAAAGTCTTATCGGTCGAAAGGACTGTATAAAGTGGAAGTTAAGTAAAGACTTCTTACTGAGTAAAGCAGACAAAGAATATGTAACAGACAATCTCCAATAATGGGTGTTTACTCCACTAAATTGATTTGATATAGCTATGAAGTTGGTTTATCAGGTAGTCCTGAAAGTTGTTGGTGTGCCGAAATATCGTTGGGAACGTCGGCCCAAAAGACACACATGGTATCTTGATGATGCGAAGAAAGTTCATGCAAATTGGCTTGCGGAACTGAGAGAATCTCCACCCGACAAAGATTGTGTGCTCTTTATCGAAGTAGGGGGATTGGATGAGCATGGGAAACTCGATGAGTGGTTTGACCCAATCGAAGAAGTCGAGATCCCTGCAAATATAAATCTATCTAACCAGACTCAACAATCAATAAAATGAAAAGAGAACAACAAGACCTTGCTTGGGCAAGTTTGCCCAAAGAGACCAGAACCCACATAAGAAAACGATATAGAGAAAGCATAAATATGGGTCTAAGGAACTTTCTTTGCAATTTCTTCGGCCACCACAACCTCACCTCGGACACCGAGCCGGAGGAAGTATTAACGATTCTCCGCAAAGACATTATCGAAGAATTTAATCAAGCCACTGCTGACTTGTCAAGGACTGGCAATTTAAAATATGAAGGCAAGCGAGAACTTCTAAAGAACCTTTTTGGCGACAAGTGCCTGCCCGACACTCCAGACTCTTCCAATTTTTCAAACATTGGAAAAGATGAACCAGAAGTGGTTGTTGCAAAAAATGCAACTACCACAGAACCTAAAGAAGATAGCTTCGCGAAGTCCGAACTTGAACACAGACTTGAACAAACCGTACAAGAATCTGTTCAAGTCGAGCCAAAGCCGGAGTTCAAGGTTGGAGATAAGGTGACTATAAAAGCCACCGCAATAGACAAATGCTTTCACATAGGAGAGATAATAGGGTTTAACTACACCTATAACCCTGATATGTATGAGGTGAAAGTTACACCTTGCGGTGCTTATGTACTACATCAAACAGACCTTGAACCCTACACCGAAGAAAACAAAGAAACTATGGAAGCAAAAGAAAAGCAAAAGGATGCAAAAGACGAAGCAAAAGAACTGAACCTTTGCGAACTGCTCAAAGGTTGCGAGGGAGA
>CAMWUY010000004.1 GCA_947177615.1 uncultured Porphyromonadaceae bacterium | reverse complement strand
CGAAATCGGCTCATCCATGAAGTCTGTCGGCGAAGTGATGGCTATCGGACGCACATTTGAGGAGGCTATGCAGAAGGGTCTCCGCATGATCGGACGCGGCATGCACGGATTTGTCGAAAACAAGGACTTCCGCATCAACGATATAGATGCAGCTTTGGCTCAACCGACTGACAATCGTATCTTCGTCATTGCCAAGGCCATGAACGAGGGTTACAGCGTAGACCGCATACACGAGCTCACCAAGATAGACCGTTGGTTTCTGTATAAACTTCAGAATATCATCAATACCTCCCGCGAGCTCGAGCGATACAAGAGTCTTGACACTCTCCCCGACGAGCTGTTGCGTCAGGCCAAGCAGCAGGGGTTCAGCGATTTTCAGATCGCTCGCTCGGTATTAGGCCACACCGGCGGCACCGCCGAGGAGATCAGCCTTCAGGTGCGCCGTCATCGTAAGAGCCGTGGCATCACTCCGGTGGTAAAACAGATCGACACTCTCGCCGCCGAATATCCCGCACAGACCAACTATCTGTATATCACATACAACGGTTCGGAAAACGATATCAGATACGAGGGAGATCACAAGTCGGTTGTCGTGCTCGGCTCCGGAGCCTACCGTATCGGCTCAAGTGTGGAGTTTGACTGGTGTTCGGTCAATGCCCTGCTCACTGTCAAGAAGGAAGGCTGGCGCTCCGTCATGATCAACTATAACCCGGAGACAGTCTCCACCGATTATGATATGTGTGACCGTCTCTACTTTGACGAGCTCACCTTCGAGCGTGTCATGGATATCCTTGACCTTGAGCAACCTCACGGCACTATATTGAGTGTAGGCGGCCAGATCCCCAACAATCTGGCAATGCGCCTTGACGAGCAGGGTGTAAATATCCTCGGCACATCAGCCCGCAGTATCGATAACGCAGAGGACCGCCACAAATTCTCATCCATGCTCGACCGTCTGGGTATCGACCAGCCACGCTGGCGCGAGCTCACCAATATGGATGATATCAACTCATTTATCGACGAGGTCGGTTTCCCGGTTCTCGTCCGCCCGAGCTACGTACTCTCAGGTGCCGCGATGAACGTTTGCAGCAATCACGAGGAACTCGAACGTTTCCTCCGTCTGGCGGCCAACGTCAGCAAGCAGCATCCAGTCGTCGTAACCGAGTTTATCCAGGATGCCAAAGAGATAGAGATGGATGCTGTCGCTCAGGATGGCGAGATCAAGGCATACGCCATTTCGGAACATATCGAGTTTGCGGGAGTACACTCCGGTGACGCTACCATTCAGTTTCCACCGCAGAAGCTCTACGTCGAGACAGTGAGACGTATCAAGAAGATATCCGGACAGATCGCCAGGGCGCTCAACATCTCCGGACCGTTCAACATACAGTATCTCGCCAAGAACAATGATATCAAGGTCATAGAGTGCAACCTGCGCGCCTCACGTTCCTTCCCGTTCGTCAGCAAAGTCCTCAAGATCAACTTTATCGATCTTGCCACCAAGATCATGCTCGGCATCCCGGTGGAGAAACCCAACAAGAGCGCGTTCGACCTCGACTATGTCGGCATCAAGGCCTCCCAGTTCTCCTTCTCACGCCTGCAGGGTTCCGACCCGGTGCTCGGTGTAGATATGAGCTCTACCGGCGAGGTAGGCTGTCTGGGTCAGGACACCGGCGAGGCTGTGCTCAAAGCCCTGATGGCTGTCGGTCATCGCATACCGCGCAAGGGTGTGCTTCTGTCGACCGGTTCATACCGCCATAAGGCCGCCATGCTCGATAGTGCCAAACTGCTCCATAAGGCCGGATACACCCTCTATGCCACACGCGGCACCCACGCATTCCTCTCCGAGAATGGCATACCGGCCGTACGCGTCTTCACCCCGTCCGAGAAGGATATGCAGCCACAGGTGCTCACCCTCCTGCATAATCACGAGATCGACCTGATGGTCAATGTTCCTAAAAACCTTACCCCCAAGGAGCTGAGCGACGGCTATTTACTGCGGCGCGCGGCCATTGACCTCAATATACCATTGCTCACCAATACGCGGCTCGCCGAGGCATTTATCTCAGCTTTCACCGAACTCAAACCCACTGAGGTAGAGATCCGCGCCTGGGATGAGTATTAAGTCTACTCAATGACAACAGACTCCGGCCACAATACGGTAGACAGCATACGGCGACAGATACGCCGGCGACTTACACCCACGCATGGCAGCGGCGAGGCTGAGGCAATGACACGCCTCATCTTCGCCGCGCTCAAGGGGTGGAGCGTCACTGACTTGCTGATACACGCCAATACTGAACTTTCACCCTTCACCCTCGGTGAGATAGACCGGATACTTCGGGAGCTGCAGACTCACCGCCCTATCCAGTATATCCTCGGACAGACACGATTTTACGGTATGGATCTCAAGGTCAACGAGAGCACCCTCATACCCCGTCCCGAGACTGAGGAACTGATCGATCTCATCCTTGACCGTTACCGCGATCACAAAGATCTGCGCGTTCTCGACATAGGTACCGGTTCAGGGTGTATAGCTATTGCCCTGGCACGTCACCTTCCTTTCTCACAGGTCACGGCAATCGACATCTCGTCTGATGCACTCGCTGTGGCACGCGAGAATGCGAAAGCATTGCACGCCGGGATACGATTTATGCAACTGGATATACTCACCGCTCCCTCCGCCACGCTGTCAGCCACCGGCAGATACGATATTATAGTCAGTAATCCTCCGTATATATGCGACAGGGAGAAGGCTGAAATGGAGCCCAACGTCCTCGATTACGAACCCTCCGTCGCCCTCTTTGTTCCGGATAACGACCCGCTCCTCTTTTACAATGCCATATCGGATATCGCCCTTCGGATATTGGCTGACGACGGAACACTCTATTTTGAGATCAACCCCCTGTACTGTGGTGAGATAGAGCAAATGCTGCAAGCAAAGGGATATGTTGATATTCTCACCGTCAATGATATCTCACATCGTCCACGCATGATATCAGCACGCATCAAGCCGCAAAAATGATGATAAACGACAGAGACAACGATACCGATAGAAGTATAGACATTGACAAGCTTCGCCTGCGCATGGCCGATCTATGCGCACGTTCGGAGCAATGCTCGTATGACATAGCCCTGAAGTTACGCCGCGCCGGTGCATCAGCTGCGCAGATGATGCAGATCATCGACGACCTGCGCAGTCAGAAGTTTATCGATGACGCTCGTTATGCACGCGCTCTCACCAACGATAAGGTCCGTTTCGCCGGATGGGGACGTATGAAGATACGGGCGGCTCTGCTCGCCAAACGTATCTCCGAGAGCGACATCCGCCTCGCCTTCGACGGGATAGATGATGACGAATACAACGCCTCGCTGATGCGTGTTGCACGGAGCAAAGCCCGGGGACTCGACCTCGGCGACTACCGTCAACGCCAGAAATTCTTTCGTTCGATGGCCTCACGCGGCTACGAACCGGGTCTCATTTCCTCCGCTTTAACAGCCTTATGTTCCGATTGCTGATCGATACTCTCTTCCCGCCACGATGCGTAGGGTGCGGCTCATATCTGCTTGCCGGCGAGGACTATATATGCCTGCAGTGTATCTCTGACTTGCCACGTACTCTTTATTATCTGCAGCCCGAATCCAATCCGATGATAGACCGTTTCGCCGGTATCTTCCCCTTCGAGCGAGCCACCTCATGGTTATACTACATACACGGCAATATCACCTCCCACATCATACATACATTCAAGTACCACCGTCAGCCACAGTTAGCACGACGCATCGGCGCCCTCATGGCCGAAGAGATGACCATGAACGGCTATTTCTATGATATCGACTATATTATGCCTGTGCCACAGCACTGGACACGCCGCATGCACCGAGGCTACAACCAGACCGAATACCTTGCCGACGGCATATCCGAAGTCACCGATCTGCCGGTCCTTGACAACCTTTACGCTGCCAGACGTCACCGCTCACAGACCGCCTTCAGCCTTGCCGAACGCCGAGCCAATCCGACAGGCTCATTCAGCGTACACCATCCCGACCAACTGTCAGACAGTCATATCCTCGTCATCGACGACGTCTGCACGACCGGAGCGACCCTCATCGAAGCATGCACCGCCCTTCATACCGCCGCACCTACCGCCCGCCTATCAATCCTGACCCTCGCCTCCACCATCTGACCTCCACAATTACAATAACTAAAAATTCTGTATTGATTTTAGCGCAGCTTAAGCATTCGGCCGGGGAGGAGCTGATCTGTTAGGGTCAGCATATTGAGATTGCATAGCTTAATTACGCTTAGACCGTTCTTTCGCGCTATTGTTTCTATCGTATCCCCAACTTTGACTACGTATGTGGAGCGTGCGGACACACTCTTCGTACCTGAGACAGCTGTCGAGCCCGTACCGGCGATAATACCGATATCTGCAGCATCATAGCTGTAAGCCGAGGATTTGGCCTTAGGATAAGTCGATACCGGTTGCGAGAAATTGAACATATAGCTGAGGTCAACAGCCTTACCATCAACACGAGTCTCAAAGTGAAGATGCGGGCCTGTAGAGTTACCGGTATTACCACCTAACGCGATAGGGTCACCGGCGGACACACGCATCCCCGGTGCCACCAGAACTCCACTGAGGTGCGCATACCGAGTCTCAAGTCCACCGTTATGCTGCAGACACACGAATACCCCATAGCCGTGAGCATCATTAGATACACGAAGCACGACACCATCTATTGCGGCCCGAATCGTGTCACCGATATTGACCGCTATATCCGTCCCATGATGCATACGCCCGAATTGCGGACGGTATCCATAGCGCGAAGTCACACGCCCGACAACAGGACTTACCGCTGTGGACGGTATCAGGTAGGCATAATTACGCTGACCGCCGGAGGTGCCGTTATTATTCTGATGTCGCGAATTGTATCTCATACCGCCATAATTCTGTGTTCTGTAATGTGTATATGATGACTTCGTGGGTGTGTTATATACTTCATACAGATAGTCGAGAGTCCCGCTTACTGACATACTCTCCGCCACGGAGGCCAACATGCTGTCGTCAATATCATCACCGCTATTGAGCGGTGCCGCGGCCTTGTCCATTACGTCAAGGACTCCGGATAGAATATCATTAAGGTCCGATTGAGCGACAGCCGGCGTTGTGGCACCGGCTATCACTATCGTCACTATTGATAATATCCTTTTCAATTCCATTATTAAATCTAATCTCTCTGCACTCGATTATCAATTCTCGATTGTTGCGTAGGCTAAAGCCTACACTCCTTGTCGACTGCTCACTCCTTGTCGACTACTGCGTAGGCTAAAGCCTACACTCCTTGTCGACTGCTCACTCCCGGCTGTTAACTCTCCATTCCCTCATCCTTGCGGAATGCATTGATCAAAGGTTGCCCAAAGATAATCCACGCACAAGATGCTGCAAAACCGAGAAAGGTGAAACCGAAGAGTAATACGACCTTGCGAGGCTTTGAGGGGATGATAGGCACTGTAGGAGGCTCTATAGTAGCGTACACAGGTGTCTGCTCCTGCACCTTTGCCTTCGCCAGTTCCAGTTTCTGAGCCGTCTGATTATAAACATTAAATGCTAATGTAGCCTCGTTTTCCAGACGATCACGCATAGTCTGAGCCGAAAATAATACCAATCCTTGGTGACTGTCGAGATAGTTGGCATACTTCTGCTGCGCTTCGTAATATTTATCTTTCGCCTCATTGTTAAGCTTCTCGACAAACTCCAGATCCTGCCGCGCCTTCTGTGTACGATAACCTGTAATAAACTCCTGGAGGCGATGAGCAACTGTATCTGCCAATGTCGCTGAAACAACCGGATCCTGCATCGTCACCGATATGGAGATCACCCCGGTCTTCTTGTCCACATCCGAGACCACGGCACCACGCAGAAAGCTTATCATCCCCGCCTGCTCCATTGTGATACGAAGCGGTCCGTTATCATCACCTGTGCTTACCTCAGTCTCTTTATCCTCATTACCTGACCTGAATAACGACAATATCGCACCGGGAGCTGACATGACGGCACTCCACCACGGGCTACGCACATCCTCCGTAATATACTGCTCGAGAGTAAATTTCTCATTTCCCGATTGATCAGTCAGAGGTATTTCAAGCAGCGATAGTTCAAACGGCACCGAGCTTATTACATCCGGATACAAGTTTGGAGAAAGCGCATCATCGCCATCAGCGCCCAAATTGATCCCCGCCATTGCAGCCAATCCGCCGAGTGCATTTCCGGAAGGACTATCTCCAGACTCCGGCACCAACTTGACATTGGTAGTATATTCACGCGGAATGCTGAAGGCCACGATAAGACCTATCACAGCACCGCATACACTCCATATTATGATACGTTTACGCTCGCTCCATAGCTTTTTAGCAATTGCCACGAGGTCTATCTCATTACTTTTCCCGTTATCGGAATTGTCGTCTCTGACTTCTATATCTATCTCTGACATGGATTAATGCCGATTGTTAGTACGATTATATTTTGATCACCAAGAGATGGCAAGACATGGCAAGCCATGCCCCCGCCATTATTTTCGGAAGAGCGAAGCGACGGCGGCCGCCATTGTAGCTACCGAGCCTATACCGGAGATCATAGGCAGTATAGTCTCCCATACATTCTTCTTTTCCATAGACTTGGAGGGCACGATAATATGTGATCCCGGCTCTATCGGGGTTTTTCTATTCACCTTAGCGACCATACCATTCATATAGATGATATACGATCTGTTCTTCTTGGCTGTCAGACCATATCCACCGGCCTGATCTATATAATAGGAAGCCTTCTTACCCTCGGTAAATACCACCGAGTTCGGATACATCACATCACCCGACACCTTGACTGTGCTCTGTTGCTCCGGAATAAACAGTGCATCACCGGGCTGCAGCACTACATCCTGTGAGCTCCCCGGATTGTCCAACGCGGCTACAAGGTCTATACCGACGCTGTACGTCCTGTCGATACTTAATTTAGTTGTCGAAATGGAGTCCTGGGTATTCTGATTATACATCGCCAGACGTATCACATTCTGTCGTTCCTCATATTCATCATCCGTCATCCTCCGTTTGAGATATGCACCCTTGAGATATGCACCTTCAGCCGTGCCCCCGGCTCGCTCTACGAGGTCAGAGAGGCGCTCGTTGCGCTTAGTGATGGTATAAGCTCCCGGGAAGACGATCTGACCATCGACTGTTACAAGTTTCTGCTCTACATAGCGCGGAGATTTACGCACCACCACCCTATCGTATGGTTTCAAAATAAACTCCGATGCACGGTTGCGTGTATCAAGTCCGCCATCGAGGGTTACGGTATAAAATTCGCCCAACAGTTGTGAGTCAGTAAGCGCTGTCGGATCATCGATACGGCGGGAGATCTCGCAACGCACTGTCGAGGCTCCATCCAACAGACCGCCGGCACGCAATATCAGATCCTGCACCGATGTATTGTCCATGTATGAATAATCACCCGGATTTGCCACCCAGCCATCTATCAGGAAGTCACCCTTCTCCTCTATGAGCTGCACACTGGCGATCTCGATCACATCATTCTTCTGCAGCACTATATCCTCGGCATATCCTCCGAGTACGGCATTGAGGTCTACCGGAATGACTTGCAGTGTCATGTCAGGGCCCTGACGATATATCAAGGCACGACCCCTGTATGCGTCATCAGTCAGTCCGTCAGCCAGGCTGATCATCTCGCTAAGCGTTGATGCTTTATTGCCCAGCGCATACAGGCCGGGACGGTTGACCGCACCCTTGAGCTCCACACGATTGCTGTAGCGATCCAGGACATTACCGACCGTCACCACGTCACCATCCTGCAGACGATAACTCGCGAACTCACCCTTGTCAATATTGTAAAGGTCATTATCCTCACCATTCTGACGCGACACGCGTACCATACCCGAATAGGCATCTCCTGAGAAACCGCCGGCATACTCCAGAAGGGAGGCGATAGTCTCACCCGGCTTGATCTCATAATACATCGGTCGCTTCACATTGCCCGAAATATTGACTATCTGATCGTAAGGGGGCACTATTATGACATCCCCCTCCTGCAGACGGATATTGCCGGTCTGTTTGCCTTTGAAGAGATAGTCGTAGATATCGACATTGGCCACACGCTTACCGTTGCGCAGCACGGTAATGTTACGCATCGAACCGATATTGTTGATACCACCGGCACTATATAGCGCATGAAAGACACTGGAGAACGGTGACATCCGGAATGTTCCCGGAGTATCCACCTCACCCATGATGTCAATCTGGATCGAACGCAGATCACCGAGATTGACACTGATATCGGTCTGGTCACTGCTGACACCGGCATATTTGCGGGCGAAAAGGTTTTTGATATATGTATTTGCCTCCTCGATAGTCTTGCCATTGAGATGAACCGGACCGAGACGGGCTATCATAATACTTCCTTCAGGTGAGATTGTCTCACGCAAATGCTCCTCGGCCGCGCCCCATACGTCGATGATCACCTCATCGCCGGGTCCGAGACGATAGTCACGGGGAGTAGCCATATTTTTATTCGGCTCAAAATTAAGATTACGGGAGTTGAAAAGATCATGTCCATATACCTCACGAGCAGCTTTGCCCTCATCGGGAGTGAAAACATCAACGACACTTTCGGTATTTACAATGGCAGTCTCCACAGGCATATCACGTCCATTATCTACTATGGCTGCCGATTGTGCCTCCACCATAGTCCCTACTGTGTTGGATCCTCCGTTATTATACTTTGTACGTATACGCTGTATCTGACTTGACGGCACACCGCGAGCCATCAGTTCCTTACCGATATCCTGATTGGACTTGCCGGCAGCCGACTGTGCACGGATATAACCTCATCATCGGTCATCGCCCATGCAGTCATCGCCACGGCCACAAACGCCGCAGTCATCCACACCTTTGCCTTAAGAGTAAACTTCATCGTTTCAATATCTGTTAGTCAAGGGCTTGCGCCATCCCGACTTTTATTAATACAAAAAAATTAGATAAAGGTCCTAACCCATCCATAATCACAAAATTAATACAAAATCACCGAACTCCCAAAAATTCAGTACACTAATGTTATTTGTTGCAGAAAAAGCAGCATCTGTTCATTTCACACAGATAGTCAGCGGTTCGGTTTGTTTCTCCGGTTGAAGTCGCGGAGCATCTGATAAACGCAGGCATCAGCCGGATTGTCGGCTGCAATTTGTATGAACAAGTCGCGGGCTACATCAATATTTCCGTTCAGTTCGTCCATAAGTGCAACACTCAGAGCCTCATATTTGTCCGGCCGATAGCGTATGAAAGCGTTCCATCTCCACAGCTCAAGAAACATGTTCGGGTCAGCGTTCCTCTCCTTTTCAGATATGATAAGGTTATGAAGCAGGCATAAATAGAACCCTCCTTTATCATACTTACTCCATAAGTCACGTATCTCCTGATTGTTCAAATGGATATAGTCGGCATACTTGCTGATGTCTTTGTTTAAGCTATCTTTCAGCCAACTGTCATAATCAGTCTCTTTGTTTCTTATATGCTGATATTCATCTCCGAAACGCCAGTGCTGATTCAGCAGAAGTATGATGCCGAGTTTTTTGATAGGATCGGTGACATCATCAAGCAGATTGGCATAATCCGTATTGACGGCAAGGGGTTTAGTCTTGGGTGTAGGATTCAGCGTGCTGTCAGACATCAGAAAGTGCAGTCCTGCAAGAAAGCCGAAAGCCTGTATCGGATAGTATTCGCTTTGCATCCATAGTGTCAGGTCTGACCATAAATCATAATCCCGGGCTCTTCGGGCCAATGACGCTATCTCGCGGAGGATATATAGTCTGAGGTAATCAGATATGTTATTATTGGTCAGGAGTATGAGCAGGGAGTCCTGCAACCGTTCCGGGAAACATCTCCTTGCATTGTGCAGCGCAATAAAGATTGGGCATAAATCACACTCAATCGTATTCATCCCCTCAAAACGGTGTGTTATCGCCTCAATCATAGGGTAGAAAAGCTCATCGTTTTGTGAACGTAATCTTTCAATCAACAGAGTTTCGGCCAATTCACGATTGGAGTCGTTCTTACGCAGAGACCGCAAGATTTCATCCGGAGACATATTTTGCGGTTGTTCACATTCAACGGGTTCACGGCCATAAAAGTCCCGATTGCCGACAATGGTTTCAAATCTTGCGCCGGGGAGAGGAGAGCGCGGTTCAATGCTCAGGAATGTTAGACAGAAAATGTTGCGGCAAAGGTAGTTGAACAGGTTCAACATATTGTCATACTGCCGATACAGCTCATCTATCGGAAGGCCGTTGAGCTGAGAGTCAATATCGCTGACACTACTTTTCTCATCGAGGTGTGCGCATGCGTGGTCTCTTACGTCTCTGTTGCGACGGAAGAACTCGGAAGTATGGTGCAGATTGTCAAACTCCGTGAATATATTTTCGAGCTTGGATGGGTCATCACGGGAGGATACAAGTTTCATATACATTCGGTCAAACCCTTCTTCGTATTGAGATGCTTTCGGTGAGATGTCCGTGCGGGTGAAGAGGTTGTCGTGGTAACTGTATATGAGTGATGCCCAAAGACGTGTGAACATACGCTTGACTTCAGGCTGGCGGTAACTCCCTTCAGCAAGCGCTTTGGCATAGCTGACCATCAGCTCGATACTGCGCAGGAACTGTCCCTTTCTCTGCTCTTTGGAACATGAAATCAGTCCGCCGCGGTTTATCCCGAACAGCTCGATGGACGAGGTGGTTAAACAGGCTTTGTCACCATCATGAATCTCATCCAGAATTCGGAGTATTTCGGCAAAATCCTGAATGGACACGACATCCTCATAGGTGTGTTCTGTATTTTCGAGGAGGTCACGCGCTGCCATAAGTTCATCGACAAGGTTGTCGATGTCAGTGAGGTCGAAGCTGTAAAATAATTGTGAACTTGCTAATATATCGGCGGATTTGGTGGCATCCGCCGATTGATAATGAGCACCGATTTTGTCACGCACCTGTCGGAACCCGGCATTATATTTATTCTTGGCTTCGTCAGCCAGTACGCGCTCAATGCTCTCTTTGGGAAATGAATGACACCATAACTTGGTGATGTCATCAGTTCTGAGCAGAATGTAAATCGCGACCAATCGCGCGCTTACCTCGTCCGCCCTCTTTGTGTTGAGAACCTTCCGGCAGAGTATAATCTCCCGGAAACATAGTGCTATCTTATCCTCATATATGTTAGTAGTCATCATCTGCTTCAAATAATTTAGTTTATTTCAAATATAATAAAATTGTATGTAAATCAATCTGAACGCGCTCTTAATATAAATTATAATTATTATTTTTGCAATGTATATCCACATCACATATATGTTATAATATGAAACCGGTCAGTATTAAAATCCACAAGTTGGGAATGATAGACGAATCTGATGAGATTATTCTCAACAACTTCATGATTTTTTCCGGAGAATCGGGACTCGGCAAGAGTTATATATCCATCATCTGTCATTATATATTCTCAGTATTGCTCGATACCAAAAGAATATCGGGTTATTTCAATTCGCAAGAATTTGATATTGACCGCATTCATAAGGATCTTAAGGATGGTCCCTTGGAGTTGGGAATATCCAAATCCGAATTTGAGAAATGGTTGTCGGAAGATGCCGTCACATGGCTCAGCTATATGGTCAAGGCTAACAACCTGAATGGAAAAGTGACGATTAAGTTGCCTGCCTCTGTTCCGGATATGATAATATGCAAGGTCGCGGATGAAATAGTGGAAATCGGTGATAATGTGGAGACCTATATCAATATTCAGGTTCCGGGTCTGTCGTATAAGATTAAGGATGCCAATGGTATGGCTGAAGAATCCCCATTCGCATACCTGTTCCGTTTCTATTTAATCCAGGAAATATTCGGTAAGTTTACAGATCTGACGGAGTCATACGTATTACCTCCGTCACGAGGCATGATGCTTACGGAGTCAGTTATTCCGATAACAGGTATGTATGCCGAGTTTCAGAAAGCGATACAGACCATGTTGATGGCTAAGCCTAATAAGTTGAAACTGCCTGATGAATTGACAGCATTGATACGCGACGTGCTGGACGGACATGTCGAGAGGCGTGAAGGTCAGTATATATATTCGACCAATGGAGAGGAAATGCCGTTGAGTGCGGCGGCTGCCTCCGTCAGAGAACTGGCATCGCTGGAGTTTCTGGTAAATAATACCGATATATCGACAATGTCGCTGATGATAGATGAGCCGGAGGCTCATCTGCATCCATTGAAGCAAAGGATGATGGCTGACATATTGTCGTGCATGATTCAGGCGGGGAGCTGTGTGCAGGTCACAACCCACAGTGACTACTTTCTGAGACGTATAAATGAGTTGGTGTTGAAATATGAGTTGAGAGACGATTTGAAAGAGAAGAACGATTACTCACAATATGTCGCGTTGTGTGAGTATTTGCATGACAATCCCAATCTTGTGCTCGACCCCTCTAAAGTATCGGCATATCTGTTGAAAAGAACGGAGGATAACCGTTCTGTTGTTATCAAGCAAAATATAGACCGGGGGGTACCGTTCTCATCATTTCATAAGGCATTGGACGACAGTCTGCGAATCAAATCAAAATTAGAGGAGCTTTTTGAGGATGCGGACGATTGAACAACTTCAGCAGATATTCGACAAGCACGCCGGTCATTGCGATGTAAAGTGCGGGTCGGTGCCCGTTATCGAGACTTCAAGAAATGCAGATCTGAAGAAGGTACAGATTACGATACCGACCGGAGATGTCGGCATTCTGAAAAATCCTTTTTATAAAGGGATGACACATATAACGACCGACCGTAGCAGTCATCTTCGGGACAGTGACTCCGATGGTGTTATTTTCTATAATAATGGTGCGGACAAGCGCATTATCTTTTTGGAGTTGAAGACGAGTCTGAGTGGCAATAACATAAAGAAAGCCATAAGTCAGCATCTGTTTACCTTTTTTAAACTGCATACGATGATGTCATTATGTAAGGACTACGTGTTGAGCGACTATTCAATAGAGTTTCATATAGCTTGCAGAATATGTGATGAGGCCGGACTTGCATCCATCAAATCCAACCTTGTAGCGCAGGAGGAGGCCAACGACATGGACTATAAGAATTATATTCTGAAAAGTCTGTTGTACGGTAAGAATGACTGGTCTTGTGCCATCAAGGATTTGCCCGTCATGAGGCCGTTGCTTGGCGCTATGCAAGATGAGATTCTCGACAAGAGTGTCTTATTCAAGATAATGACCACACCCGACCCGAATGACAAAGAGCTGACATACAGTCTCTGACAGAAATTGAATCTATATAAAACATCCGGGTAATAGAGCAGATATTTAAATTTCAACTCCCTCTTATTTAAACAATGAATAAAATGATATCATCCATAACCAAAGGTCCGAGACAATCCAACTTTGAATTGTTGCGTATAGTCTCAATGTTGTTTGTATTGATACTTCATGCGGACTTTTTTGTCAATGAGATTCCCACTCCCGAAGATTATTTTGCAACCCCTGTTTCATCATTGACAAGGATTGGTATTGAGTTTATTGCCATAGTTGCCGTAAATGTCTTTATCCTGATTTCCGGATGGTTCGGTATAAGAAGTACGTTGAAGGGGTTCTGTAACTTTATTTTTCAATGTCTGTACTTTTACTGTATCATATATGTCCTGTTTATCCTGTCGGGGTATGCCGATTTGTCAGCAGGAAATATTCTTACCATCTTCACTTTCGGAGGTAAAAAAGAGTGGTTTATCAAAACATATATAGGACTTTATATACTCTCACCGGTGTTAAATTCGTTTGTAGAGACCGCATCGCGTAGAAAAATTCTGGTTGTTTTGTTATCTGCATTAGTCTTCGAGGTAATATTTGGCTATACCGGACTTATGCCGACCTTAAAGAAAGGATATTCAATATGGGCATTTATCTGTCTGTATCTGTTGGCGCGATACGTCAGGTTGTATTGTCAAGATTCTAAAATTCACAGAGTCGGCGGGACAATATTTATCTCATGTTGCGTGATTAATATATTGCTTTTTGTCTCACAATATTATACCGATATACATCTTGGGCTGACAGCTTACGATAATCCCTTAAACATTATTGGTGCTTTAGGATTGGTGCTATATTTTAACAGCATCAGAATAAGGATCAATAAATTCATCAATTTTGTCAGTGCATCCTGTTTCGCCGCATATCTATTGCATTATAATTCTCTGTTCATGAAAATTGTATTTGCTCCGTCTATGCGGACTCTATACAGAGATTATTCGGGTATAGTTTGTCTTATAGTTATGCTTTCGGCCGTATTGGTGATATTTATAGCAGCGGTCATCCTTGACCAACCCAGAAAATTCCTGTGGCGGTATCTTCAGAATAAATTTTTTGTCAAATAACGCATTCATACAGTATCATGCGGACTCAAATGGAGAATGATAAAAAAAGAGTATCTGTAAGTATTATAATTCCGATATACAATTGCAGCAGTTCCTTGAGAAAATGTCTGGATAGTATTATCGGTCAGAAGTATACGGACTTTGAAGTGCTCCTGATTAATGACGGCAGTACCGACGATTCGGAGCAGATATGTCTGGAATATGTCGATAAGGATGAACGTTTCAGATATTTCCCCAAGAAAAACGGTGGTGTAAGTTCAGCCAGAAATCTGGGTCTCTCTCATGCTCAGGGTCGGTATATAACCTTTATTGACTCTGACGATTATATCGGTCGGGAGTATCTTTCTAAATTGGTTAAGTATATACATCCGGACTCTCTTGTACAATGTGGTCTTAAGCGAGTTAGCGGTACTGTCGTAACTGATATAAAATGTGTGCAACATGCTCTTACTACCTCGTCCATGACTGATATTTTAGACCATATCAGAGGATTCGCATGCAGCAAATTGTATGACCGGGCTTTAATAGAGCAACATTCTATCCGCTTTGACGAGAAGATGACACTCGCTGAGGATTTATGTTTTGTACTTGATTATATATATTATACTCATAGCGTGACGTTTATTCCTGAAAATGAATATTATTATATAGAAAATCAGCAGTCCGCCTCTTTCAAACTTCATAAACCCGAGGCCCTTTTCAGGGCGTGGTATGCAAAATATCAGCTGTTGGAACGATTGAATTTGCGTGAGCCAATAGGGGAAGCTACTCTTGCGAATTGGAAAAATTATATCGCGCGAGATATCTTCACATGGACGACATCCCTCGCGATATATGATAGCAAAACTCCGTTTGACAGTTCGCTCACTAAAGAATTATCGAATCGGTACGGTCAGTATAGCGATGTACTTCAAGGAGCGCATACAGATTCTAAAGTAAAAGACCTGATATTGTCATTGATGTTAAAACGGCAATTCAGAACAGCCTCCATACTAATATATTTAGTGAGTTTCAAAGTCAGACGAAATTACAGGATTGTCAGATAGCATCAGCCTATCGACAATAACGAACCCCATCCGTGATAAATCTCATGAATGGGGTTCTTTATCTGAATTTTCTTAAAATTGTTATTACTCGCTCACAAACTGGATATCATCTGTCCGAGGATGCACAAATTCAAATTCGAGAGTGCGAGCCAGACCTTCGTCAAGTGTATAAGGTGGATTAAAACCGGAGTTGTGAGCCTTGGTAGAGTCAAATTCTGTTGTCGCGCAGAATTTCTTGACTCTTACGGAGGATACGGTAAGTTTTTTGCCGGTGATTTTAGCAATAATATCAAAGCAATATCCTCCCAACATACCTAACCAGAACGGGAAATGAGTAGCGGGAATATGTTTGCCGAGCACCCGACTGACATGTGAAACAAGTTGATTCATATTATTATCGGGCTTGTCTATGTAATTGAATACATTGTATCCTTCGGTAACATTATCAATCATATATTTCACAAAAGCTACAATATTGCCGACGTAAGCCATTGATTTTTTATTCTCACCGTTACCTACCATAAGGAATTTACCGGAAGATATTTGTTTCAGCAGATTATATACGTTCCCACGGTTGCGTTCGCCAAAGATGACTGTAGGACGAATAATATCAATGTTCCAGTCAGGGTGTGACTCATACCATTTCTGCAATACCTGTTCAGCCTGCCACTTGGATTTGCCATAATGATTAAATGGGTCAGCGGGATGTGTTTCGTCGGGATTATGCTTATTCAGACCATATACTGCCACAGACGAAAAGAATATGATACGTTTGATACCGTTCTTCTCCATTGCGCGGAGCGTCACTTCCATACCTCCGACGTTGGTATCATAATATAAAGATACCGGAGTCACGTCATCACGATGTTGGGCAGCAAGGAGAATTACGATATCAGCACCTTTAAGTTTCTCATCCATCTGCTGTTGATCACGGACATCGCCGATAACTGTTATGTCATTGAAGAAATGACTCGGAAGGAGATCTATATTTTTACATTCATATTTCTGTGGATTTTCACCCAGTAAATCAAGTAGTCTTGTGCCAACGAAACCACTGGCACCAATCATCGCTATCTTCATTTGATTATCTACGTAATATATTTTGATAAATGCTTTTTCTGATAAAGTTTGGCATAATATAGACAGTTCCCCTGAGTATTCCGGCTTTAAATGCATGTAAGTATGTTATGAGGCCTAATTTATGCAACATCAGCTGAAATCTGAAACTATCGTAAGCATACTTTATTCCTCCTCGTCTTTTATACATATCCGGACTTGTCCTGAAGTATAGCAGAGGGGACTGGAGATTACATAATTTATATCCCTTTGCCATCAGTCTCGCCCACAGAAACCAATCTTCAAACAGTGGGAAATGCTTATATCCCCCAACTTCTTCAACATCTTTTTTTCTGAATATGGTGGCCGGATGATTCATTGGATTACGATAAGATCCATACTTTATTATCTCATCGTTATCTTCAGGAACTTTTTTTATCGAAATACGGTTATCAGTATTACCTTCAAACTCTACTATCCACCCGCTTGATGCTGATATGTCCGGATGATTGTCCATGAATGATACTTGTTTCTCAAATCTGTCAGGAAAACAGATGTCATCCGTATCCGTGCGAATTACCAAATCGTATGAGCAATATTTGAGACCTTCATTGAGTGCTTTGCCTAATCCACCGTTCTCCGGTAGTTTTACTCGATACAATTCCGGATATTTTTTCTCAGACTCGTCAAGAACCGCATTAAGTTCAGGGGTGAGTGGTCCGTCCTCCACCAGTATGACTTCATCCGGTCTGAGAGTCTGACTGAAAACGCTGTCGAGGCTCTGCCTCAGATATTCAGGATTCTCCTTATAATATAATGATAATAGAACTGAAAATGCCATATTAGTGACGAGTGACGAGTTATTAGTGACGAGTGATTAGTTATTAGTGATTAGTTATTAGTTATTAGTTATTAGTGATTAGGTGTTAGCGGTATCGGGCGAGGTTGAGGTGACAGTATTTGTAGAAAGCGACGTTCAGTGCTTTGTGGGAGGGGATACGAAGAATTGATTTTATTTTTCCATGTTCCCTGACTGCCCTGCGAAATGTCATATCATTTGAGGGAATTCCGGCTCTTAATGCGGTCGATATTATCATCAGATAAAGAGCATCAATCATGGCCGGCTTTATTCTGTCTCCGACCGCGTTATTAACAAAGTCCACAGCTTTAAGAGCATCGTAAGATATCTCTTTTGCTTTGGAATGGGTAACTGATGTCTGAACCTGCACATAATTGTATAGACATGTGTCCAGAACTACCACTTCACGAGCCAATACTGAAGCCTGAATACAGACTGCCATATCCTCGGCACTTCTTATACCTATCGGCGTTTTTGTGCCGTTCAGTACACTTCTTCTGAATGCTTTGCCACAAAGTTGCCAACGTAGGGTGCCGGTACACATGTACTCCCCAGCGTTTTTCCCGCTTATTAACATGGGCGTATAGTATATGCGGCTGATGATGGCCCCGTTTTCGGAGACAAGGTTTATACCCCCTATCACTATGTCCGAGTTGTCCGAATGGAAGTTGGTTACAAACTGTTGTAGTGCGGTATCAACGAGTGTATCATCCACATCAAGAAATGTGAGAAATTCGCGGGTGGCAGACTTTATACCGACTTCCCTTGCGATAGCTACACCTTCATTGACTTTTCTGATGACTTTTACGCGCGAATCCTGTGCGGCCAATTTCATCAGTCGTTCGTATGAGTCATCCGTACTCCCGTCATCAATGAAAATAGCCTCCCAGTCTGAAAAAGTCTGGTCTGTCAATGACTTATAGCATCTTGTAATGAATGCCAAACCATTATATACAGGGATAATAACACTTATCATTGCAATAACATTATTATTTATGGTTTAAAGCCTGAAATAAGTCTTGCCATCTCTTCATAATCGCATCTTTTGAATAGTTGCGTGCTTCAGCCCTTGCATTCTGCGATGCAGATTCTCTCCAGGATTGATTTTCGGCACATCGTACAATCGCATCGGCAAGCGTCTCAGTATCTCCGGGAGGTACGAGTATTCCAAACTTATCCTTTATGATATCAGCCGGTCCGCAGGGGCATTGAAACGACACCACGGGGAGTCCGCAACTCATCGCCTCAAGCAGCACAAGTGGTAATCCCTCGTATCTGGAACTCATCACATAAAAACTGCTCTCTGCATATTTCTTGCCTATTTCGGATGTCGGATTATGGAAAGTAACAGCTTTGATGTTCTCCGTCTCAATAATATCCATAAATGGTTTTTTATCACCCCCTCCGAAAATGTCAAGTTGCCAGCCGGGAAGCTTTTTTTGTGCAATTTTCCATGCATTCAGAAGCATATCGTAACCTTTCTGATAATCCATGCGTCCCACAGAGATTATTTTTTTGGAATCCTGGGACGCAAAGTTAGTGGGATCGGTATTGATAAAGTTGGGGATTACCTCAATATTCGGCAAGTCTCCCCATTGAGCTTTATCTTCGTGCGTGAGTACCACAAATCGGTCGTACTTACTGATGCGGTTTTTCCATGAAAATGTCCGTACTTTTTGGGCAAACTGCATCAGTCGATTTGGAGTAGCTAATACTTTTGCATAGCGTGAGAAGTGTGACTCAATCATCTTGCGACTGCCGTCATTGATTTTGTACAGGAAGTCAAAATCAAAATCCATCAGCGAGATACATACATCAAACTTTTCGGCATCCAAGACTTCAGAGAGGCGCGCACGGTGTCTCTTTTTTAGAAGTTCCTTTTTGATTTGCCAGAGTTTTGAATCTTTAAAGTCGCAATAATTGACTCCTAAATCGACACGTTTAACCTTGTCTGATAAAGGGAAATAACCCTCTCGTCCTTTCTGGTCTGTAGTGATAATTGTCACATCATATCCGAGCCGGTCAGCGAGATAGTTCGCTTTCTGAGTCAGAATATTCTCCATTCCTCCGGAATTGAACAGTCCCGATATGGTATATGCTATCTTCATAAAGTATCTTTAACATTGTACAACAGAGCCATTAGCATGGCGGCGGCTCCGACACCCATACACAGCCTATATCTTTTAAATGATACCAGATCCTTATCTGTCATTGAAGTCAGACATATACATATTGGAATCATCGCCATATATCTGATTCGGTATGCGAACACATTTACGCCTAAAGGTAAGAACAGCAGTAGGGTGGATATCAATATGATTAACAGGGCACATTTTGTAAAGACCTCCTGTAGTTTTGACACTTTCATACCTTTGGCTTTAAGTTTAAATATACTCTGTATGCAGAAGAAAACTCCCAAATAATATGCAGCGGCAGCCAGAAAATATCTTATTTTACCTAACATAGTGGTCGGGTCATCCTCCATATTACCCGAGGTATAAGTAGATAATTTCGACATCACATAAGCATCCCCTAATTGATTGTCTGTCAAAATTGATATGAATAATCCGGTGATTGCCACGGAACCGATAACGGTGCCGATCAATGAAATAAGAAGTGTCTTTTTATTCAACGGCATTATAAGGGATATGATAGCGACTCCTATAATCAATGCCATCGAATTATGAAAGATAATCGAGCAGAGCAAGAGACCGAATCCGAATATTTTCTTAATCCCCGGAGGATTTTGAACGATTAGTGCAAGACCACAATATGCAAATGCCATCCCCAACGTTGCACGCGCGTATGCAAATATACCTATGAATATAATGAACAGTGTGTATAGAGCATGGTTGAGATTGGTATGCGAAATTTTAACGGTCTTACAGAACAGAAATAGGGCGCTACCCCAAACTACAATTCGAAATAAAATATAGTTGTAAAATACAGCCTGCCCTATCCATGTGTATATCTCCTCAATATGAGTTACCTCAATACGTTGTGAAAGTTCATCTATTATTCTCTCATAATGGAAGTAATCCGTGTCGATAAAATATGTCAGAACGTATATAAAGGTAGCAAGAATCATAAACAGAGTCAGATTGGGATTCGGCTCCCTTCTGATTCTGCGGTTCATATTACCGTTGTAACCGATGAGCCCGACAAACAGGTAATATAGCAGGCAGTATAAGGATTGTAAGAATGTAGGCACTGCTCTTGTTTACTTGTCGTAAATTAGATATTCAATCTTACGACCCTTAAATTCACAAATGTACGGGGAAATTTCTCGTGTCCAATTCGGGTCGGGAGTCATGTAATTATCTCCATATACTCGTCTAAGGATAAAATCGTAGTTCTCCGGAATTGGGAGTTCAATAGTTTCGAAAGGTGTGTAAACGAACTTGCGAGGTAATGGTATCTCATCGCGGAACAGGATGGTAGTGCCATATTTTCTAAAGCAATCTTCCCATGTCACCTCACCGTTGATGTAATCAAGACTACAGCAGAATGACCTTCCCGTTTTGGAGTCCGTAACAAAATAGAATATGTCTATGGCAACCCCCTCCTTTTCATAGGTGTCCTCCATACCATTTTCACCGCCATCTATCAGAAATCGCTGAACGTGGCGGAATCCGGCATCAAGTAAAGCCTTATCCATCGCATCGGAGTAATCCTCGCGCCACATCGCCACATCAATGTCAAAATCATGTTTGATAAAGCCCTTTTCGCGGACTGCCCCAATGAGTGAACCCCACATTAGACAGTACGGGACATCAAGACTTCTCAGGATGGTGTCAAATTCCTGTAACACTCTGAGACCATTTTTCTGGAAAGTCTCAATTTCTTTTTTTCTTGCGGGACCATAGATTAATTTCCTATATAGTCCTCCCAATAAGGGTCGAACACCCGGTATCTTGGTAAACGGGTGGAAAATCTTTCTCAGTTGTTTTGAATTCATTGTTTCATATTTTATTTGATTATGTCTTCCGGTAAAAGTTCATAATCGAGATATCATTTTTTAAGACTGTCTTTAAGAAAAGCGAATGATTTCTTGCGTGCTACTTCAATAATGTCATCAACTTTCTCCCAATCGATTACAGAATGAGGATGCTTTTCATAAGATAGTGAGGATTCAATCAAACGGTTTTCCAATCCTAATGGCTCCAATAAAGAGTAAAATCTGTCACCTCCGCGGGCGGTATTTACAATTGTGAGGAAA
Organism: uncultured Porphyromonadaceae bacterium; assembly: GCA_947177615.1. Classification (GTDB taxonomy): domain Bacteria; phylum Bacteroidota; class Bacteroidia; order Bacteroidales; family Muribaculaceae; genus Lepagella. The sequence continues at coordinate 15,813 of CAMWUY010000004.1, read as the reverse complement.
GGGATATGAAACAAAAGACAGAAAATTGTTCCATGAAATGAATCCGTGACAACGAATTTTGAAGTTCTGATGGTATCAATCCATTCAAGCGGTCCCATATTCTGTTCCCCTTTTGTAAACCGATGAATATTATCACATCCTTCTGCAGCCTTAACACGAACTAATAAAGAGGATATTTCATCTGATTCATCCAGAATGTACGCTCCCAATACGTTTTTTTTCTTTGTCGATGGAAGAAGTTTTTCAAACCCGTCTCGACCTAACAGCAGTGTAGGGTCCAAAACGCATACTGCGTCTCCACCGAGCCTTTTGACAATATCCATGCCGGACTTTTCACGTACTGATATTGAAGAAAATTGATTTAGCAAAGGAGTTATCTCTTTGACTTGTTGTTCTGTAAATTCAAACTCTGAAGTGCCGAATGAGGCGGCATAAGCTAATTTCGTGATGTTATCATCTTTTACAAAATCAAGGAACATTGAGTTTAAAAAATGGGGATTGTACATAGGTCGCCATGTCTGGTCGCTTCCTACGATAACTGCTTCGGGTGCTACCTTTTCAATTATCTTCGTGGAATAATTATCCCAGAATGTGGGTGTGCAAACTATATATCTCCTGACAAATTCATCAATGAATTTATTGGTCCGGTGTGGTTCAAAAATGGAAATTACTGATTTTATATCCGGTAGTTTTCCAAGCACATATCCGGCAAACCTCCTTGCAGTCCAATATATTCCCTTCCAGCCTGAGAAACCCGGGATAAAATCCAAGGTAACAGGTTCATGACCCATAGACTTCAACACTTGTTGAAGTGCGAAATTCTGTAAAATACCACCATAGTTGGACAGTAGTGGCTGCGTAACTATCCCGATTATCATTTCAATGTGTTTGAGCGATTAGTGACTCCCTTTGAGAGGGACTAATTATTGAGCTATCCAAAGATGCTATGTCAGAAAGAACCTGATGTGTGAAAAGTTTTCTCCCTCTGTTATTTAGAAAAAAGCTGTTGAAATAGAGATTCGGATTCCGGAATGTCTCGTTTCGACTGTAATCCAATGTGGGAATATCTCTATTGACCTCTCTCAAAAAGCTGTAGATATAAAGCTCTTCAAATTCAGGTGTCAAATGCCGCTTTAAATATTCAGTCATTGGAGGTATTACAAATATCGGACAATAGTTTCGCTCCTTACAGAAGTCAATAATAGTCCGCATTAAATTAATTCTGTATTCACGCCCCTTGAGATTGCCGGGTGTCAATGGATTACTTAAATCTTTTATACCGAATTGCATCTTCCAACCATTGATATAATTAAGTGCATTCTGAATTAACTGTGCTTCATCCATGTGATTTTCATTGACCATGGCATTTTTGTTGGACTTTAAAGGAGCATCCTTACCGATACAATATTTTACCAATGCTTTGAGAGCCGGCAACCCTAACAGGAGGGGTATCTGTGAGATAAGAGCCGCTTTTCGATACAAATGTGGCTGAATTGGTTCATGGGCATCAACATGTAGATATTTCAAAGCATCGTATAATCCTGTCTGCTTATTTAGCCCGGTAAACGGCATGACTGTAATTAAAACGACCCCTCCTTTACGCAAGATACTATGAAAATTTCTGAACAGATTATAGTCTTCAATGAGTGTCTGTGGTTGCTGAGCCCAGTTCATAGCTTTAATTCCCGAATTTGTAAAGTCAAATGCCCATTTGGCACTACTACTCCCCAAAACGACCAAATCAAAGTTTCGCTCCGGATTTTGTCGATACCAGGAATTGCTCGGATATATGTTTTCTACAAACATATTCCTGTACCAGTTCGTCCTTTTTAAAACCGGTGATAACAATAGATAATACAGAGATTTCCGTATTATTTTTTTTGATAGAGTTTTTATGTTTATCATATGTTTACCGAATTTAGAAACCCGGACAACTTGCTGACTCCAGATGATATTTATAGTCACAATCCATAGAGGATATCTCTTTCATCTCTTCATCGGTAAGTTTGAAGTCCCAGATATCAAAATTCTCTTTGAGCCTCTCAGGGTTGACTGATTTAAAACAGGGCACTGAACCATGCTGAATGTGCCATCGAAGAATAACTTGGCCGACAGTCTTACCGTAGCGTTTTGCTATAGCATGTAAAATCTCGGAATTCCTGATAGGCTCAATCATACGGCACAAGGGGGAATAAGCCTGAATTGTAATCTTTCTGTCATTACAAAATTGAACAATATCGTCGGCCGTACGCATAGGATGATGTTCAAATTGAACACAATGTGGTTCAATCTCAATTCCTGCCTCCAAAAGTTTGTTGAAGTGGCGGACGTGATAGTTAGCCATTCCGATAGCACGTGCTTTACCACTGTTATAGACTTTCTCCATTTTGTGGTATGTCTCTATGTAATAGTTGGGATATGGCCAATGCATCATCCAGCAGTCGACATAATCTGTTTTAAGATTTTTCAGCGATATGTCTATCTGCTCGTCGATATTTCCCACGCGTTGCTGGCTATTCCCGATTTTGGTCGTGATAAATATATCTTCACGCTTTAGTCCTTGCTCTTCGAGACACTCTTTGAGTACTTTGCCTACTATGTGTTCGTTGCCGTAGTCTCTGGCAGTATCGAAAGCGCGATAACCGGTTTGTAGCCCTGCTGTCACGACTTTTTTCATTGTCGGATAGTCCATCCAGTTGGTAGACATTATAATAGCGGGCATCTCGATATCGTTGCTTAATTTTATCGTGTGCATAGTGGTTTATACTATCCTTTTCTATTGAATTGTGAACCGATTAACGATTTAACCCATTCTCTCTGTGATTTGCTCAATCCGAACAGATATGTAGCGCTCCCGATGCACACGATTGAACAGAGGGACACGGCACATAGCTTCAGAAATGATTCGTGCATGAAATGATGGATTATGACCGCAGGGATAGTGGCTAACAAGCAAATCACCCAAGGCTTTATGATTATTTCGGGTACAAATTTACGTATGTTAAACGGGACATTACGATGTAAGGATCTAATTTCAAAAATTGTAACGATAATACCGTTAATGAAATTGACGATAAAGCAAATCCAATATGGGGCACCAAGCTTGTAGGCAATGTATATTACCGAAAGGAATGTCAGTGCGGAATATAGACCGCTTGTCAGGTTGAGGTATTTTATATTGCCGGTTGCATGTGTGCCGGTGATGACGGGACGTGTGATTATTCTGAAAACTCCAAAGAATAAGGCAAACCTCAGAAATGATACCGAGGTATCCGGAACCTTAGCAAGCCAAATCTTCAGTAGATAAGGAGCTTCGATAAATGCCGGCATGGAAATCATAAACAGTAGAAAGAATGCAAACTTGGATGACTCCTTTATAAGCATAATAAACCTGTCATGGTCCGTTTGTGCGTATGCTTTGGTAATCTGTGGATTGACAGCGGTCAGGAAGTTAGTCGAGAACTGAGTGACCGCATTTTCCACCTGATATGCCACAGCACGTGCAGCATTGATAGTGACGCCAAAAAAGATATTTAGCAGTATGTTCAGCCCCTGACTATTACCGGTTGCGCAAAATTGACCAATAAAGTCCCAGGCTGAATACGAGAGCATATTTTTATAAATATCCCCGTCATGTACTATCTTAAGATGACTCTCTTTGAAATGACGATGGCAATAATAACGATACCATATCTGAAGCCCTAATGTCCATATAGCCAATATAATAGCGTATGCGATAAGATTGTCTGCAAACGGGCAGTAGAGCAGAAGGAATATAAGTGCCAATTTGAATGTGACCTCAGCAATACCGACGTATGCGTAGACATGCATCTTCTCATGCGCTATGATACTTGCTGTATATGGCACCTGAGTCAGCGAGAAAATGGATGTGAATACAGAAAGCTGATAAACTACGTTAGCTGCAAAGGTTCTTCCCTCCGGGATGTTAAGCTTATGATTGACAAACCACAATCCTATCGTCTCGAGTAAAATCAAAAGAATGACAGCCAATCCTACATGAAGAATAAAGGAGGCACTGAATGTCTTGGCAAGTCGCTCCTGATTTCCCCGGCCTAATTCGTATGTCATAAAACGACTCGTACCGGCGGCCAGAACTCCATTTATCATAACGAACATTGCGACAAGACTGCCAATAGCTCCGTATAGGCCATAATCGGCGATTCCGATAGCTTCAAGAATGATTCGGGACGAATATAGGCTGACGGCCATTATCAGGAATGACCGCATATACAGAAAAATACTGTTCTTGGCTATTTTCTTATTGGAGCTGCTTTCAGCCATCAATATGAGAATATTTTAGATTTGCAATATTCGATAACTTCCTGCGTCCTGTCTCCGAATATCGGTTGTTGGAGAAGTTGTTCTCCTATAACACCCGGCTGGGAGCTGTTGAGCTCGATTATAACCGGATTTCCGGTACTGTCGATTGTAATATCCCAACCTATGAGTTTGCAAATTGCGAAGTCCTCCCTATGACAGCGTTCCACTAATTTAAGTATCTCAGGAAGTTGAGGTATCTGACATTTCTCAAATACGCACTTGCCCGATGAAGTATATTGGTTCAGACGGTTGTCAAGTCCGGTTTCGGTGACTTTACCGTCGGAAGTCACCGGAACCAGAAGTCCGCCGGCGCCCCAGTTGTCAACGTGTAAACCCTCTTTGCCACATCTCAATATTACGGAACAGAGAGAATATCTGCCGTTTAGCATAAGAGTGGTAATACGCAGGGTATTGACAGAAGACGGATTGAATTGAGCCATCACAGGATGCTGATTAATGCATTCCTGTATGACGTAGTCATAATTTCGTCGATTTATCTCTTCCAACAGTATTCGCTCTCTTTCTGAAATAGGGTACTGCCCAAACCTAATCAGCTTGGCTCCGTGACCACCGGATGTATTCTTGGAGGGTTTAATGAATATTGCATTTTGATGTATGCATAACTCCAGGACTTTTTCAAGCGGGATTTGCCGCATTTCGTTGTCATAGTAGTCGGAATTAATCCTGCGTGCATAGCAATATGGGAATCTGATGTGAGTAGGTTTAATATATCCGGCTAATCCTTTATCATCAAAGATAGTGGTGTATCGATAATCGTTAAGTAACCGGGCAATGACAGGCAGGTAAATATCGTGTGTGAGGTAGCGGGCATCAAATCCGTTCATTCTCTTGAACATTTCAAACTCACGGAAGTTGATATCTTTAATCTCGTCAATTCCTCCCCATAGTTCGATGATTTGATTTCGTTCTCCCGGGGTCAGTGGTTCAAAGTATGAAGATGGAATGCCGGAAGTTATTAGATTGCTCTCATTTCTTCTCTCTCTATTAATCCGTCCAAGCAATAATCTACGTCTGACAAAATGTGTTATGCCGAGTTTTCTGAGGATAGACCGTATCATACCGTTTACTTTACCCATATTACATTTTCAGAAACGACCTTGGCGGGATTACCACTTACCATTGACCCCGCCGGGACATTGGAGGTTACGACACTATTGGCTGCGACAACAGCACCCTCTCCGATTGTGACACCTTTCATGATGACAACATTGGAGCCTATCCATACGTTATCGTTGATAATGACGGCAGCTCTGTCGGTGTAACCTGTCTGAATGATAAAATGTCCTCCGTTATTGTCTCTAATCCAGACATCACGGCCGATGTTCACATTATCACCGATTATGATGCTCTCGGCACATACAATCTTCAGCCCGGAATTACAGCGTCCCGAGCCGAATGTGAGGTTCGCTCCTTCGAATATCTGGATGTCGCAGTCGTACATGATATTACGGTTGCCATTTATGATAAGCCGGGAATTTCTTTCCAACAGAAGACGGGATTCAAATTTAGATTTCAGATTTCTTTTATCTCCGAAATTCAGTACTCCGCCTTTGTTTACCATGATTTTTGCTCCATCCCTCAGGTCTACCGCACAATGGCTTCTAAAGATTACTTTGCCGTCAATATGTGGCGATACACTCCATTTTATATTCCGTAATAACTGAGAGGGATTGCGTAACGTGTTATATCCGAATTTAAGAAGTTTTTTAATCAATGATTTGATAGAGCGAATCCCGGATGCCGGACGATACGGGAAGTACTTATCGGCCAGAGCGTCAAATCGCATTGCGTCCATATCTTTGAACATTTGTTCTCTATCATAACCTTTGGGCGCATGACAGCAGTCTCCCATTACAACGCTGAAATTTCCTCTGAAAGCTCTCTGGGCGTCAAATTCCTTCAAGACCATTTTGCTCTTGATACCGTCAAAAAATTTCTCTCCTTTTTCGGTATTAATCATAATCATTGATGTGCCGAGATTGCCGTCGATGGATTTGTCAATGTTCTCGATGCCCCAGAAGTCAGCTAAAGAGATGTCGGCGATACGTGGTAAGCCCTTGAATTTGCAATTATAACAACAGGGGCGTTCAAAGTAGTTCAGATGATAGCCACGGCGGTACGGGTCCTCGTGACCCTCACCATAATATACTTTACCATTGTCAAAAACGACCTTGCGAGCCAATGAACGCCACCCATGGTCTTTATTCTTGGCTTTGATAGAAACTATCTTTCCTCCGTAGACATCTTCAAGATATTCAAGATATCGCCGATAGGCCTTGGGAGAGTTGGTGGCACGACATAGAAAGTCAACGATAATCAGGTTGTCGTAGTCTTTCCCAAGAAATGTACGCAGTCCGGCCATCTGACACGGAGAGCCACAAGCCAAGACCTTTTCACCCTCTTTAAGCAGACGTTTAATCTCCTTATATAGTCCCTCGGCGTTACTTTCAACGTATTTGCTTGACCTCAGACGCGAGAGGTCTTTCTTATTATTGGAAATATAGTTGGAGACTGTCCAATCAGGATTGAATACTGCACCGCTGACATATCCTCCTTGCTTATACATTGCGTTTGCCAAAGCGGAGAATGCTCCTCCGGATGTTGAGTCAAAACGGATTGATATATTCTTGTGATACCCCCCATATACCTTAGGTTCTCGTTGTCCGTGAGAGTGCAATGTGTCGGTGTGTAGCATCGGACAGGATTTGTCACATAGTCCGCAATTGATACATTTGTTCCGGTCTACCTCAGGATACCAGAAACCTTCATTATCGTTGTGAAAACTTATGGCTTGTGTCGGACAGATGTCGCCACATGCATTACATCCGCAACATTCGGTCTTGTCGGTAATATGTATCATATGATTTATTTGAGAAGATTGCGTTGAATTTTGCCATTCTGCGTTTTAGGTATGGCCTCGATCCATTCATATTCAACAGGCAGCTTGTAACTCTCTAATTTGCCCGTCAGCGCTTTTCTGATTTCTTCAATGGTTAGTGAGCTTCCGGCTGACTTGACAATATAGGCTTTAACAAGTTCACCCATGATGCCCTCGGGGTCCGGGATGCCTACACATGCGCAGTCCTCAATTCCGTCAATTTTCAATATCTGTTCATCAACTTCGGATGGTGATACTTTCTTACCCCCGACATTGATTAGTTCTTTAATCCGGGACTTAAGATATATATATCCGTCAACGTCAATCATACCATAGTCTCCGGTCCGGAAATAACTATCGTAAAAGGTATTATCATTATCAATGTAGGCGTAACCTTTGGTGACATGCTCTCCTTTTATACATATTTCTCCCTCCTCATTAGTGTCCAGTGGCCGACCTTGTTCTGAATATATTTTGATATCTGTATAAGGACTCGCCTTGCCTACTGAATCAATATGGGAGATGTCTTCATGAAATTCCATAAAGGCACTTCTGCTGGCCTCTGTGAGACCATAGTGCATTGTGACCCGTGTTACAGGGAACAGTTCAGCCAGACGACGCTTGTCTTCCGCAGAGAAAAACGCTGACCCCATTTCGATATAGCGGAGTTGTGGAGAATATTCTGCGAGCTTCTCTCCGGACATCTTTTCTATAAACTTCCATGATGCCGGCACCATAGTAAGACCGGTTACATTTTCCTCCTCGATAGTGCGGAAGAATTTTTTCAGATTGACGAATGAACCTAATAAGATTATTGTCTGCCCATTGGCAAGACAACATCTTAGTCTCCCCAATCCGAATGAATGTGAGACGGGAAGTGCCAAGAGTTCGACATCGTCAGTGCTGTTCCGGATGAAACTATTGATATTCCTTACAGCGGCGGCTTCGTTGAGATATGTCAGAGGTACACCCTTGGGAGTGCCGGTCGTGCCTGTAGTGAACAGAATATCTGCAATGCTATCTGCGGGTGGAAATTTTATTTCGTCACTGACCGTGTTCCCGGATATATTATTAAGGCTTTTGAATTCTTTAAGACTCAATATGGGAGTCTCTGTGGTAATCCTGTCAAGTCCGATAACACATATCGGGTGTAACGTATTTGAAATATACGCAAATCGGTCGGGATTGGTTTCCGTGTCGATAGGCGCGACAGTAAGTCCGGCCAAATGCGCCCCGAAATAGATATAGACGAATTCAATCTGTTTGCTTGCCCCGACAATGATACACTTCCCGGGTGCGTAGTCGGGTAGTTGTTGCAGCTTCTCCATGGCTACGACTATTCGAGCTGTCAGCTCAGCGTACGTAACTATCTCTTTTCCGCTTTTAACGGCGACCTTTTCCGGATTAACAGACGCATTTCGCCATATATCCTGTTCTACGGATTGCATATCAGCCTATTGTCTCTTGTGTTAAGGATATCAGGTCAGCGACATCCTCGATTTCAGCGAGGTCTTCTGCTGCATATTTTATTCCATAAGCCTTTTCCAAGGCTGCAATTATCTGAATGTGGTGCATGGAATCCCATTCGGGCAAATCACCGACGGCAGTATCGAGTTCGATTTCAGATGGTTCAACTTCTAAAATTGAAGCGATAGTATTGATTATTTTTTCTTCCATATTTTATCTAAATCTTAAGTCTGGTGGATAGTATAAATTATCAAGTATCTGTATATTCACCGGTAGTGTGTGATTTAGGAGAGGGGGGCAGCGATATTATTTGAGCTTTTGATGTCGTTTCTTTTGAGGAGATATTCGAGTTGGGTCCTGACTCTTAATCCGGAAGAAGATAGAACTCTTTCGGAATAGTGTTGAAGTCGGGACATTGGAACATTATTACTGACAAGAGGTGTTCTCGCTGTGCCGATAATAATTTTTTACCCCACCCAGAGGATTTTTGCTTTTCGAGGAGTGGTTCTAAAATCGTTATCTCCTTGTTGCCGACAGTTACCTTTCTCAAAGTCGCTGCCTCGAGTTGCCAGTGCCAGTAATTCAGGTTAGTGGGTCGATGCTTCAGCTTTAAAACACCTTTTACATCTTCAGTCACCTGTCCTTTTATCTTCTTATCACCACTTTTATGGTCGATTATCCGCAATCCGGTTACAACCGCTTTATATGGCCAACTTTCAGATTGTCGGTTGAAAGTCCGAGGATATTTTATCGGCTTATCGTGCAAGTCCGAGACTTTGAAATAGAAGTCAGGATATGCCGTATTATGTTGAGAGTAACAAGCGGAATAGTCGGAAAGATTGATATCCGTGCCACCGAGCCAATAGTCGTTACCCGGTTTGGTCTGACGCCATATAGCGTGTCGGTCAGCTATGAATTGTCCGCCTAAAAGATTTAGAGAGAGGTTGTAAGGATGTTTGAAAATCTCTGACGAGCATTCAGTCCGGAAGTGTAACCGGTCGATGACGCCGTTGTAGAAACATTCTTCATATCCAATATCACTGCGACGGTGCATTATGGTTTTGTCTGTGTCTGTAAATGAGTCAGCCTCCAGGGGATATATGTGTGACGCGGAGGGTAGCAACTCTACCGGATAAGCCGGATTATCGTGTACAGTCATTTTCTTAGATTGTGACATTCCTACGAGCAGCCTCGCGATGTAATTCTCTCAATACGTTGTTTATGCCGGCAATGGTGTTGTCCAAGTCCAAATGCTCCTGACGGATTATATCGTCTCCCTCGAAGAATGAGAGATAATATGTGTCGAAGTCACCATAATAGGCTGTGATGCGTACGCGTATACCATATCCCAAGTCGAGGGCTATACAAGTAGTCTGATTGTCGGATACTTCTCCGAAGATAAGGCGCTCAGGGGAGATATTGAGTCCGAAGTTGAGTTTATTCAATTCGGCCAATTGTTCGATAGATAATAATTCAATCCGCTTAACAGGCCATTTTGTGGAAACTAAAGATATTGTTGCCGCCGGTTTGTCTAAAGATTTCAGATACAAGTGCTGTCGTGACTTGGCGATGTTATTCCATAGGAATATTGCGTGGTCGCTGTCGTTACGGTAAACTTTCATTAATGTATTACCGACTTTAACAGTGTCATATTCACCGGAGCAATGTGACGAAATAGCGTCATACTTCTTCCATCCGGACTGAAAACCGGTCGAAGAGTCTTTTATCTGTAATGATATGCTGCTCATTTCACTCAATTTCTATAACATCGAATTCAGATTCACCATTCTGGTTTTCTGTCTCCATTATTCTAAATATATGGGGAGATAATGCCCAATGAATAAAATCATACATGACATCATTAATCGAATCGATACGTCGGATACATTCATCGGCTGCGTTAGTGGAGACCGGACAATCACATTGTGATTCAAGCATCGCTCCATATTCGTACATCGCCATGCCGTTATATTCAGTAGTACCCGGTTTTCCATACACCCCATATAATGCCTGTATTATCAAATCATAGGCAGATACGGTATAGAAGTGAGTTGAAGGAACAGTGTCTCTGGTGAAGTCGGCGGGACGCACCAATTGTGAGGGCGCTTCAATCAGCGAATCACTGAAGACGATAGATAATATCTCGGACTCATCACACTCGAAGTTGCGTTGCATGGTCACAAGATTTTTCTTATTACACATGATATGATTTACGCTCCCCTCACACTGATATATCAATCGTACGAACGATACAAGAATATCCCTTGCAGAATCCCCAAAGGATGTATAGCCGTTGGAATTAAAGCTGAATTCTGCAAATTTGTTTGATATCTTGATATTCGCAGCGTCTTCGCTTTGGCTATATCGCAGTGGCAATATCCCCATAGCATTGTAGTCCTCGCGTCTTAATTCCAGACCAAAGGTGTCTTTAATAAATCCGTAGAATTTATCATAAGAGCTATCGGTATTATTGATGTTGAAATGTAAACGCCACTCTACATTTATCAAAAATGTAGATGGATATTTCTTATGCTCCTCAATATGTGGAAATGGTAGCTCCATTAAAGTTGTTATAATAATTTGATTTAAATTCTATCTGTTTTTCTATTGGCCAATCATGCTCATGCCCCAGTCATAGACTTCGTCAATAACGGGGGTCGCAACCGAGTGTTGCGCAGCCAACTCCTTGATAAAGCGTAGTCCGTAGGGGAAGTCCTCGGTGAAATAGCGGCTTGTGAAGTCCGGCACCCATATATCGCCTTCCTGCTTCATCGGGGACATTATGGACTGAAAGGCCGGGATGCTTTTAATTTTTCGGGTCAGACTCTCAGCGTCGGCGGATTCGTAATAGTTTAACAGAGGTGGAATTACCCCCTCCTTTATGCCGAGTGTACGTAATAGTTTCTGAAATTCCTCATCCATACTTATGATATATTCGGATGATTCATTGTCCCAATCTGAATAGAAATATGACTGTCTGTCATACTTCTCATTCTGACAGTTTCGCCACATGGCATACATCCGGCCGGTGTGCAAGATAGGATTACTATTTGTCAGCGATGCTTCGTAAAAGTTATTCAAATGCGTTACAGGTGTGTCAAACAGCCATTCCAATTTCTGTCGTAATTCTTCAGCTTCCGGGCAATTCTCAATTGCTACTTTCAGGCTATCCTTATATCCCAACAAATCTCCAATTTCGCCGTATTTACGGGCACGGGCAATATAAGGTACCCTTTGGAATCCGAATAAAGTATATTTATCGTGGAGAACTTCATGAGCTGCGAAGAAGAATCCGGTACTGCTAACTACTGTTCCTACACTCGCATGCGCGTCAAGATATGGGCGGATGTGCTCTAAGGTCTCTTGAATCAGATAGCCGGGTAGTGTAAGGAATATTATGTCCGAACCGGGTATTACATCCTGTGGGTCGGATGATATTTGTGATAATTCTCCACTATATTCTTTTCCACTCTTATCGTATACCTTGATATGGCGTGACCAGTCGGCCGGGTGTCCGGTCATAAGTCTGACCTTAACACCTCGCGACAGGAATACACCTGCGCAAACCAATCCTAATCCCCCTCCTCCGCATATACAAATAGTCATTTTTCTCCTTTTTTAATACGCTTTCAATGCTTCGGTGAGGCGGTGGTTGTCGTGGCGGTCGCGGATGGCGATGCGGATGTATTGACGTCCGTGGGTGAAGCCTTTTTTGGCGGTGCAGTCCTTGATGAGGATGTTGTGGTCGGTCAGCAGACGTAGAGTCAGCTCGTGGGCTGTCTTCCCTCCGGTCACTTCACAGAGGAAGTAATTGGCTTGCGACGGATAGACTTTCAGATATGGTATGGCTGACAACTCATCGAAAAAGATTGCACGTTCTTCGCGAAATTTATCGCATGAGCGTTCATAATCTTTCTCATACTTACCGTATATCTGTAAATAAAATTCGGCAAATGAGTTTATATTCCATATTCCTACATCCTTTCGCATATACTCTATCAGAGAGCAGTCGCCGCTCGCAAGCACTCCCAGACGAAGGCCGGGCACACCATACGACGTCGATATCGACTTCATCACACATAATGTAGGATGGGATAAGAGGACTTCATTGCGCAAGAGCGTCAAGGAGGCTGCCTCGTCTGCAAAGTCGATGAATGACTCATCGATGATCAGACGTATTCCTTTCGCCTCGGCCCAAGATATCAGGCGGTCTAAGCCGACACGGTCTATCAGATTACCTGACGGATTTTCCGGATTGACCACCAACAGATTTTCTACCGGGTGCTCGTCATACCAATCAATGAGATCATCGGCGGTATAGCTGAAATCATCATTTTCAGACACAAAGGGCACTATACGATCCGACGCCAGACGATTGGGATATTCCTCAAATGTTGGATATAGTATACCAACCTTGCCGGTGAGATAACCCATCAGACTCTTTATGAGTTCGGCAGCTCCGTTACCAACCACTACATAGTCGTGGCGCAGTGAAAAGTATTTCGCAGCCAACAGCGAATTGACACCCATCCCCGATGGATAGTCGCGCAGCAGAGGTTCGAAATTGGCCTTCATCTCCTCTATCATGCGGCGACGCGGGAAGTAGGGATTGACCAGATAACAGAAGTCAAGCAGACCCGGGTACCGCCAATAACCTCCGTATGAGTGCTGTATCTTCTCAAGACGTGCCTCCGGTTCGGCAAAGATCGTCTCTGCGATGCGTAGATCCTGCACGTCATCGATCTCATACCAGTGCATACCTGTAATGGGCAACGCCTTAATACCGCTGCCGTCTATCAGTGTTATGACACGGAGCACCTGCTCATAGTATTCATTTTCACCTAAAACCCGAATATAAGCTTCAAGAAAGGGTAGATAATGATTGACTATGAAGTCTTTGGAGAATTTGTAAATATTAACGGTCTTATAATAGGAGTCTACGTCAGCATAATTAAAACCCTTCTTGGTGATAAAGTTTAGTATGTTGTTGTCATCATCAATTCTCACCACTGTACCATCCATCCACGACTCATATTTGGAGACAAGGGCACAGTCTTTGTAATCATTATGGACGGCTGAATATAGAACTGCATCCTCAAATATAAGATCAGACTCAAGCAACAGTGTAGCCTCCTCGGCCATATAGCCTCGAGCCAACCATAAGGAGTAGATGTTATTGGTCTTGTCATATACCGGATTTTCAACAAATACCAAAGAGCGTGATGGATATTTCTTGGTAAGATATGATTGTAACTTTGCGCCCTCATATCCGGTCACTATGACGATACGTGAAAGTTCAAGGCTGCCAAGTTGCTCTAACATTCGGTCGATGAGACGTACACCATTGACCTTAAGCATACATTTGGTATTGTCGGCGGTAAACTCGCCCAATCGTCGACCCATTCCGGCCGCTAATATTATTGCCTGCATAATTCTAAACTATCTTCTATGTCAATTGCCACTATACATAGATTTGGGATAAGGATATGCCTACGGCGCCGTCGGCGACACGGGATCACCGGCGTAAGGCGTTAATTGAAACTCTTTTAACGTCATAGCGCGTTGGGTTTTCGAGCACTTGAATAGGGCTTACAGCGCTCTATATCTGCAAAGATAATATTTTTTACACTATTATGCAATTTTACAAACTGTTTGTGCCATCCACAAGTTACCACTCCAAGAAAACGGTCAAATGACCACTTTTTTGGAGTGGCTGCATTTTGTGTTATTTAACATTTTTTTGCTTTTGACGTTTTATTTCGCTATATTTGCAAAAATATCTCCTTTCGACAGGCTCGACCGACTTCGTTTGTTGGCCTCTCGAGCTTGTAATAAATACCTTATGGATACTACTTGGATTATTATTGATCTTGCATCGTTTCTCACTGTGGCCGTACTGACGGGCTTTCTGATACCTCAAATTCTTCTTATAGCTTTCAAAAAGAAGCTTTTCGATGAACCGGATGAGCGCAAGATACACACTCTCCCCGTACCGCGTCTGGGTGGCATTGCCTTTATGCCGGTGATCCTGTTCACCATAATGCTGTATATCGGTTTCGGATTGCTGTATGACTACAACTGGCTTAAGGAGATACCGATTGATCAGATCAAGGAGGGAGTATTCCTGGCTTGTGGCGGACTGGCGCTCTTCATCGTCGGTATAGCGGACGACCTGATCGGGGTCAGATATCGCGCCAAGTTTACCGTACAGATCGGCGCTGCGGTGCTCCTTGTCGCTTCCGATCTGATATTTAACGACTTTCATGGCCTTTTCGGTCTTCAGAATATCAACATTGTATTCGCTATCGGGCTTACTATATTATTGATAGTCTTTATCACTAATGCGATCAATCTGATCGACGGTATCGATGGTCTGGCCTCGGGACTGAGCCTGATAGCTTGTCTGGTGTATGGTATATTCTGTTTTGACAATTTTATATTTTTATTTTCACAGATAGCTTTCTGTCTCTTTGCTGCTCTTATTACTTTCTTTTCTTTCAACGTGTTTGGCGATGCCACCAAGCGTAAGAAAATCTTCATGGGCGATACCGGCACGCTGACGGTGGGTATTATTTTATCGGCGCTGGCGCTGCGTCTGGCCAATGAGCCGGACTCTAACACGCATGTGGATTACAATTATGGTGTGGTTGCCTTCTCACCCTTGTTGGTGCCCTGTCTGGATGTGGTGCGTGTGTATCTGCATCGTATACGCAATGGCAGTAATCCTTTCTTACCGGATAAGAATCATATCCATCATAAGCTTTTGGCTGCGGGTATGCATCAGCGTTTGGCCATGATCACTATTATTTCATTTTCGGCTGCAATGTCAGCGATCAATATCTGGCTGTCACGCTACATTAACATTACCTTCATCTTCCTGGCCGATGTCATCATCTGGATTATCCTCAACATCTGGCTGACCCGCCGCATCCGCCTCCGCAACACCAATCCCCCGCGCTAAGCAAACGACCCATCGCGTACTTCGCGCGAGTCAAAATATCACGCGCTAAGAGCGCCAAGAACGCAAAGGAAAAACTTAGCGGACTCTGCGTGCTTCGCGCGAGGAAAAATATCACGCGCAAAGACCGCCAAGATCGCAAAGGAAA
>CAMWUY010000003.1 GCA_947177615.1 uncultured Porphyromonadaceae bacterium | reverse complement strand
CGGGGAAGTCGCTCTCGATGGTAACGTCGATGACAGGGATATCAATGTTGGTATAGTTGTTGAGATTGATCGCATCTCCGGTGATGGCTGCATTAGGAGCAGCAACCACACCATTGGCGGCGATCACCGTCGGGGGTGTATTGACCTGAGGCTTGCCCAGATCGGAAGTATCGTCGCAGGATACGAGGCTGAGCCCCACGATGCCTGCTAAAAATAAGATTGACTTTTTCATTACAGTATGCATTATTCAGTGGGGGCATCGCCCGGTTTGAAGTTAGCGTTCATATCCACGAGGTTGACAGTCATCTTCATCCAACCGCCCGGCCAGTTTTCGATCTGGAAGTTACCCTTACCGGCTACGACGTCTACGTCAGCAGAGAGAGACTCCTCGTCGAGTGTGACCTTGGTGTTGTCACCGTCATTGGCATTGGCACCGATAGAGGGATAAGCACCGTTATCACCCCAGTTGTCGAGCTCCTTATAGAAGCGGAAACCACCGCCACCTGAAGCCAGTATCTCGGAGTCAAACTCGAAGACGCCGGTGTAGATGTCAGAACCGATGCCGTTTTCAGCCTCAGTGAGAGCCATTTCGCCGGACTCGATATTCCAACCCTGAGGTTTACCGATGAGATAGATCTCAGCAGGAACACGTACAGCGAAGAAAGGCTTGACAGAGTTGAGCTTCACAACGTTGGAAGTGATATAAGATCCTGTAGCGTAGCCGGTGGGAGTCTTGGGGTCAGCTACGTAGGCAGCCACGCGGATATATACGGGCTGAACGTCGCTGGGCTTAAGACCATTTGCTGCGGTTACGTCCCACTTGTCCACATCCTCGTCAGTAGTGATGCCGTAGAGAGCACACATAGCTACAGCGAGCTCCTGACAGCTCATCTGGATGCGAGCCTGAGTATTGACAGTGGTGAGAATCTGATAGTTGGCCTCGTTGGCTACCTCGCCGGTCGCCGGATCGACGGTTGCCTCTTTGAAGTCCTCTGACAGACATGCCTGCAACTCATATTGAGTGACAGTACCCAGACCGTAATCGGGCTGTGAGGTCACGAGCTCGATGGTGGCGTCGGGAGCGAGATAGTAAGTATAATTGTTAAGTGCCGGCTCAAACACCTTGAAGGTACCCGGAGTGGGATCCTGCAGGCGCGGTTGAGTGTCATCCTTACAGCCGGTGAGACCGAGGGCTGCCACTGCTGTGAGTACCGACAAAATCGATAACTTATTCATATTACTTTCTAATTGAATTGTTTAGATTTTGAAAATGGATTAATAACCCGTATTCTGAGGATACTCAATGCTGTAAGAAGAGATAACCTGAGTCGGGATGGGGAATACCTTCATGTGGTCGGACACGTCGGCACCGAGAGCGACGTTGTTCTTCCAGTTCCAAGTGTAACCCTTAGTGTACTGATCGAAACGGACGAGGTCGGTACGACGGTTGTTCTCCCAGTAGAGCTCACGTGCACGCTCGTCGAGGATGTGCTGGAGAGTGAGGTCAGAGGGTGACCATGCGGGTACGCCTGCACGCTCACGTACGTAGTTGATGTACTGGAGTGCGTCAGCCACGCTGCCGCCACCGCCACGCTGGATAGCCTCGGCAGCTGTCAGATAAATCTCTGCCAGACGGATGACGGGGAGGTCAGTGTCAGCGAATGTGGCAGAAGCGTCGATACCATAGTTGTGAGCCTCGTCATTGATGTTGTGCTTACCGAAACGGTTGAGACCGGTCTCGGGATCGTTCCAATAGTTCTCGGTAGTGTAATCTGTCTGTGAGGGATCGCAATCTACGTTAGTGAACTTGATGGGCACGTAACCATCCTTATAGGTAGAGAACTCGCGGTTGTTGATATTGAAGTCGTCAGCCTCGGTGAGCCAGAGGTAAGCGCGCTTGTCGCGAGTCTGTCCGCTTGAGAAGGAGAACTTCTCGGAGAACTGTGTGCGAGCGTGCATACATGTCCACTGGCCGTTGATACCGAACCATGACATAGCCGACTTGTTCTGGTCAGAGATAGCGGCGAGGATGAGGAATGAAGATCCGCCGTAAGACTCTGTCATACGATATTCGTAGGGGATGTTCCAGAGGATCTCGTTCTGGTCAGCCATAGAACCGCCGGGAGCGAAGAGGTGATTGTTCTTACAGAAGTTGTAGTGATAGCAGTATGTCAGACCTGAACCCTGGAAGCCACCGCCCTGGTGACGGGTGATGATAGTCTGGCAGTGCTGGAGACACTTGTCAAAGTACTTGGTGCCGGTCCATACCTCACCGTTGAGGTAATACTTGGCGAGGAGAGCCTCGACAGCGTCACGACCGATACGGCCATATACAGGTGTGTTGTCCGGGAAAGCCTTGAGAACATCCTCGAGGTCGTCGGTGACGAGCTTGAAGAGGTCAGCACGCTTGGTGGGTGCGGGAGCTTCACCGGCGGGGGTGTCATCCCAGCAGCGTACGGAGTTGCCGAAGAGGTCGATCATATAGTAATATGAGAGACCACGGAGGGCGCGAGCCTCAAGACGGAACTGATCGATATCAGCCTGTGAGATAGCCTTTTCTCCTGTGCCACCGATCTCGATGCCGTAAGAGTTGAGGCTTTCGGGAGTGGTAAGGCGCAGGAAGTCATTGCATATAGCGATGTGAGTCAGCAGACGTGAGTATGTACCGAAGACATTCTCGTTGTTGGTGGACCAGGTCATGGTGCAGAGGTCGAAAACGCCTGAGTCTTTCCAGATCCAGTTACATTCATCTGTAGTGAACTCGTTGAGCATGAAGATTGCGCGGCTCCAGCAGCTACGGCCATTGTCGAGACGGGAGATGTCGGAAGAACCCGCACCGCTCTGACCGGCGATAGCGATACCGGAGTAGCACTTGCCCATAGCACCGGCGAGGTACTCTTTGGGGTTGTTCTTGAAATCGGAGGCGGTCATAGTACGCTCATCCTGGGGGAACTGGTCAAGGTCACCAACGCAGGAGGTCATGCCCGCAGTAGCTACAAGCACGCTGCCGATAAGGAAACGATTGATATATGATTTCATTATATTGTTACGCATTAGGTGAAACAATTAGAATGTAGCCACAACACCAAAGTTGAAGGTGACGGGGCGGGGATATACGTCGTTGTCGATACCACCGAACACCTCGGGATCAAGACCTTTGTACTTGGTGATGACGAAGGGGTTCTGAACGGCGCCGAAGACGCGGAGACGCAGCTTGTCGTTGAGCAAGCCGGGCCAGGTATAGCCGAGAGTGATGTTGTCGCAGCGTACGAAGCCGGCGTTCTCCAACCAGTAGTCAGACAGGTAAGTGTTGGTAGTCTGTCCACCCTGGAAGTAGAAGTCAGTCTTCATCATGTTGCTAAGACCGTTGCGGAATGTCTCGCTCAGAGTGCTGTTGCCGGCCAATGCATTGTTGTAGACGTAGTTGCCGATAGAAGCGCGGAGCTGGAAGCCGAGGTCCCAGTTCTTCCAAGTGAAGTTGTTGCTCCATGCCATAGTCACCTTGGGATCCTTGCTGTGCTTGATGATGAGGTCGTTGGAGTCGATCTGGCCGTTACCGTCCTGGTCTACGTATGCGCCCTCGATGGGGAGACCATCCTTGTCGTAGATCTGCTCATAGAGGTAGAATGAGTTGGCGGGATAACCAACGGCGTGTACCTGAGCGGTGTTGCCGTTACCACCGGAGATACCTCCTGTGAGAACGTATGTGCCCTCATTGTTGAGCTTAGTGATCTTGTTCTGGTTCCAAGCGACGTTGAGGCTTGATTTCCACTGGAATGCATCAGTATCGATGATACGTGCGCCGATGTTGGCCTCGACACCGATATTGCGGAGAGTACCGATGTTCTGGTCAAGCATGTTGGTGGTGAATGCACCGGGAGCTACTGTCACGAATGAGAGCAGGTCCTTAGAGTTGCGCAGATACCAGTCCAAAGATACAGTCAGGCGGCTGTTCCACCATCCCAAGTCAAAGCCGACGTTCCAAGTGGTGGTTTCCTCCCACTTGAGGTTGGCAGAATAACCGTTGGGATAGTAAGTGTTACCCTGGATATTGGAAGCGACCTCTCCGGCAGCCGGATTGATGAGGTACTGACCTGTGAACATGTTGGGATACCAAGAACCCTGAGTAGACTGAGAGTAAGTGGCGAGTGCCGGGAAGTAACCACCGACGTCCTGCTGACCGGTGACACCCCAACCGAGACGCATCTTAAACTCGTTCATGTTGGCGCGATACTTCTCCATGAAGGGCATGTTGTTGATCTTCCAACCGAGCGCGAGTGCGGGGAAGAGACCCCAGCGGTTCTCCTTAGCGAAACGTGAAGTACCGTCATCACGCAGAGTGAATGTCAAGAGGTAAGTGTCCTTGAAGTTGTAGTTCAAACGACCGAAGAATGATACGAGCATCAGGTTGCCTGAGTGGTAGGGATATACAACACCTTGAGGAGTGCCGACGAGGGCGATTGTCTCGGGGTTGATGACGAGCTGACCGTTGGTCTGGTCCGGGCTGTAGAAGCCGGGAGTTGTCAGGATAGTACCGTTGCTACGGTTGTGGTAGTCGAAACGCTGCCATGAGTAGCCGGCCATAACGTCGACGTCAGACTCGATCTTGTCAAAGTATTTCTTATAGTTGAGGTAGAAGTCCAACAGTGTGTTGCGGCGGAGCTCATAATACCATGAGTGGTAACCCATACCGTTCTGGCGCTCGTTCTTCCACGCAGTGGGAGTGTTCTGACCGACGTTGGTGACAGAAGTGGAGCGAGCCACGTCATAACCAAGGTTGAGGTTGGCGTGCAATTCTGGGAGGAAGTGCATTGCGTAGTCGATCTGGATATTACCGTTAGAACGATATACGCTTGAGTAGTTCTCCTTATCCTCGAGAATAGATACGGGGTTCTGTGAGGCGTTGACGTTGTATACGTGCTTTTTGCCGGAAGTCACAGTGTAACCGTTGTAGAAGTACGGGAACTTGCTGTTGCCTGTGAGATTGTCATCAGAATAGTTGTAGATGGGGAGAGTCGGGTTGAAGCTTACGGCAGAACCGATAGCGCCGGTGTCACCCCAGTCATTGTGGATGTAGTAACCCTTGACGTTGGCATTGATCTTGAGGAGACCGTCAAAGAATTGGGGAGTCAGGCTGAGGCCGGCGGTGACACGTTCCATGCGGGTCTTTTTGAGGATACCGGAGTTGGAAGTGTATGAACCGCTGACGCGATAGGGGAGGAAACCGAGTGTACCGCCTACAGAGAGGTTGTACTCGTGAGAGATGGCAGTGCGGAGCACCTGTTTCTGCCAGTCAGTGTCGGCATCTCCGAGAGCCTTGGCAGCGTCAGAGTCAGCGCCCCAGTAGTTGCGGATCATGTCAGAATACTCAGCTGCACCGAGGACCTTCCAGGTCTTGCGGGGAGTATTGACAGACATGTTGGCCGAGAAGTTGACCTGCGGGCGGCCGGACTTACCCTTCTTGGTAGTGATGATGATGACACCGTTAGATGCGCGAGAACCGTAGATGGCGGTTGCTGATGCGTCCTTAAGGATGGTCATGGACTCGATGTTGTCAGGAGCGATCATGGCGAGCGGGTTGCCCATACCGGATACTTCACCTGATACCAAGGGTACACCGTCAAGGACGATGAGGGGGTCATTGGAAGCGTTGAGTGATGCACCACCGCGGATACGGATAGTTGCACCGCCCTGCGGGCTACCACCGTCTGAAGTAACAACGACACCGGGGCTTGCACCGGTCAGAAGATCCTGAGCGGAAGTCGCGATATTAGCCTCAACTTCGTCAGGCACCACCATAGCGACAGAGCCGGTAGCGTCAGATTTCTTGACAGAGCCGTAACCGATCACCACGTGTTCGGTGAGCAGTGTAGCGTTCTCTTTCATTTCGATGTGCAGGCTGGTACGACCATTGACAGCGACGTCCATGGGGTCATAACCTACATAACTTACCACGAGAGTGGCATTGGGATTGACGCTCAGCTCGAAGTTGCCGTCGACGTCGGCGGCGGTACCATTGCTGGTACCCTTCTCCATGACGGTGGCTCCGATCAGAGGATCACCATACTCATCGATTACGGTACCGTGGACGGTAATTTTTTGAGCTAAAGCAGGAAACGCCAGTGCTATCACCATTGCCATGGTGACCCAGAGTTTCCGATTCAGATGAAAAGTCAGTTTTTTCATGCAGGAATTTAATTTAGTTCAACATTGTGGTTAATATTATGATTTAATTTTGAGTCATTTACATTACCCTGCATGGCAGAGTCTTTCCGGTATTTGCATTATATAATAGGTGTCTTCAGAATCGTCGCTGCTGACATCAGGACACGACAGGCCTCTACACTACGATGCTAACGTAGTGCAAAAATAACAAAAATTTAGATATGTAACGTTATTTAGCGATTTTTTTAACAAATGTTAATCGCCGCCGCCCCTTTCCACAAAAAATGTTAAGAGTGCGTTCCTTAAAATTTCGGTTATCGCCATGTGGAAATGACACGACGGTAGACCGAGAGGAAGTTGAGACCGATGATGAGTGCGGCCATTATGGCGAGTGTCAGGATTGTGGTCCAGAATGTACCTCCCTCTGCGCCCAATGCTTTGAGTGGTGTGAGATAGAAAGCACGCATTATGGCGATGGCCGCGGCGGACATTAACGTGGCTCCGCAACAAGAGATGGTTATGATATTCCAGTAGGGTGTCGCAACATCGTCGGGATTATATCCGAGCATCAGGAGTGAATGGAGTTTGGAGCGGTTTTTTTCCATCAGCAGCGATATGCTGAGCATCAGGATAAATAATGAGAGCAGCGATATTACCGATCCGATGGAGACGACTATGGTGACGATGATCTTGAGCAGATACGCGGCTGATGACGCAGATTTGTCACCGGCAACCTCCAGATTATGTTGTTCAAGCCATGGTCCGATGGCTGTGTCGCCCGGTGATGAGACATCGATGATGAGGCGACTGGGATTTTGAGCGACTGTGTCAGCTGAATGTTGCCCGTCTGTGAGTTCCTCATTCATATAATCGATAAATGTCTCAGGGACAAGGATCGTGTTGAACCGTTTGGAGTAGGCGGCTACCCGGCCGTTGAGAGTCAGCCGTTTGCTGCCATCCTCGGATGTGAGTTCGAGGGCGAGCGGTATGCCGCTGACCGTAGTTCCCGATAGCTGGGGAAGTCCGGCGGCCGCAGCGAAACCGAAATTATAAAGAGCTAAATAGTCTTTGGAGATAACGACCGGTACTTCGGGCGACTCCGGTGTCCAGTGCCACTCGTGGAGGGGAATATCGAGAAATGAGTCGGGTACAGCCTCAAAGAACATTGCGGTGGATAATGTGCCGGATGATCTGGAGGGATTGCCCCGTCCGTGACGTTCGATGTCAGCAAATCCGACATGCGTATTGACGCGGAATGCAGCCTTCTTGAATTCTCCGACCGAGCGCACCCAGGGTTGAGCCTCGATATCAGCGATATCTTCAGGAGTGAAGTCGTTGGCTGAGAGGTCGAGCGTATGTACTGAGGTGACCTTCTTGTTGACAACGAGATAATCCGAGCGTACGAAAGAGTCCTCCTCATGCCATAATGATCTGGCATCGTTGTAGAACTGCAGAGCTCCGGCCACGATGGTCAGACCGATAAAGTTGGAGAGTATGAATCCCGCGATGCGGGCCGTAGAGGTATTGCGTCTTAGCAACCGGCTGACGAGGGGATATTTCATAGCTTGATATTTATGGCGGAGTGGAGTAGTATGGGATTGCCGACGGACGTTGAAATGACAGCTGCTCCCTGACGAGCAACCTCCTCGGCGATAATCTCGGCAGCGATAAGGTTATTGGCCGAGTCGAGGTGACTGACCGGCTCATCGAGTATCAGAAAGTCGAATGGCATGGCGAGTGCTCGGATGATGGCGAGGCGCTGTTGCTGTCCGATAGACATTTTTCGGGCGGGATAATCAGCACGGGTATCGATGCCGAGTCGTCTCATCCACTCCATAATGCGCTGCATGTCAAGATGGTCGGTGAGTGAGTTCTTGAGTTTGATATTGTCGATGGCGGTAAGCTCCGGGAAGAGTGACAGATCTTGCGGCAGGTATGCGATATGCCGTCTGCGTATCTCCTGCCAGTCAGGGAGGCGCAGTGCGGCAGTGTCGACACCATTGAAGAGGAGTTTACCCTTGAAGTCCCGTCGGTTGCCGTAGAGGTAGGACATCAGTGATGATTTGCCGCCTCCGGATGGAGCCTCGACGAGATAATTCTTGCCGCGTCTGAAAGTAAGATTGGTGAGCCACACGGCCGAGTTGGGTATTGACTCGCCGACAAAGACCCGCGGCAGCATCTCGCTGAGCGTAATCTCTTCGATATGCGGTAGATAAGCGGAGGTGGACATAAGAATACTATTTGTGGCCTAAGAGCATTGGAAATGCGTCGATGATGGGGTTGTCGGTATGGCAGCTGCCCTTTATGCGCAGACCCCCTTCATGCTTCAGGATGGTGATGACCGTATTGCTGTCATCGCTGTGCATCACCAGACCGAATGATGCCCCCTCCAGGTCCTTGGCTGCATCTGCTATCTTGAATGCTCCATCGCCGTAGTTGCCGGAGTTGATCTTGAGCAGATTGCCGTCGGATACAGGCTTGAGATTGACGGAATACAGGAACTCCATGAGTGAGGCCTGGTTGCCTTGAGTAGCGATCGAGGCCGTGAAAGCAGCGTCAGTACTGGGGCGGTCAAGTCGTGTAGATGTTGCAAAGGCAATAGTGCCATCTATCGGAGTCAGGATATTCTTGTAGAGTGACGGCATGGTTCCACCGAATGACTCGGCGCTTTTGAGTATCTGATCGATAAGTTCGTGAGGGAGCGAGAGGGCAATGAGATAGTTGGCATTTCCGTTGAGGGCGGCTATCTGTTTGATGTCGAGCTTGCCTAATTTCAGATTGCAACCGGCGATCTCACCCTTGGTGTTGATCATATCTCCGACAACGGTGATCTCCTTATCCTTAAAGTCAGCATATCCGGCAATTGCGGCAAGGTCGTCAAAGAGCATCGATGTCGCCATGCGGATAGTGGTGCGTTCGGAAAAGGATATATTGCTCATGTCGAGCATGCCGGCGACAGAAATATAGAAGATAGCGTCATGGTCGCACTCGGTAAGCTTTTTTGAATAATCGTTGCTCAGAAAGCTGCGAGCCTTGGTGAGTCCGGCATATTCGGTGACTTTGTCCGGGTCAAGCGAGTTGCTGTACCATACCTGATTGCCGAGTTGCGCCATGGAGTGAGTGGTATAGAGCTTACCCGTTTTGGTCCATTGAGTGCCGGCTTTGGCAGTAATGTAATTGCGAAACTGTTCGCCATCCTCAACAAGGAATGTGAGGTAGTCAGCGGCATTGTCGGTGAAATTGACGGCGGCTGTAAATCTTATACCCGACTCTCCGTCGAAGAGTGATGTGACGTCGAGTGCAGGATACTGCTTGGCGAGAGACTTCCTGATATTCTCTCCATCCTTGATCTGAGTGGCATCGACCTTACCTCCATTGTGATTGATGAGGTCTGTTATGTTGATGAGAATGACCTTGGCCGTGTTGGCCGGGACTGTCTGCAGTAATGTCTCCGCGTCAGCGGGGGCATCGCTCGTGGAGCAGGCGGTGGTCAAAACAGTTGTGAGCAATAGAATTGCGACGCCTGACAAGAGATGGAAAGTGGGAAATTTCATATAATAAAATAGGTGTTATTCAACAGAGTTGACGATAATATACTCCAAAGTTAAGAAAAAATCCTTATCTTCGCGTAAAATACCGTAAAAAACATTAAAATGAGTATCATATCCAATCGAGTGGAGAGTCTTGCACCGTCAGCGACTCTCGCGATGTCCCAGAAGAGTGCGGAACTCAAGGCTGCAGGTGTCGATGTCATAAATATGTCGGTAGGTGAGCCCGATTTTGACACTCCCGACCATATCAAGGAAGCTGCCAAGCGTGCCATAGATGAGAATTATTCCCGTTACAGTCCTGTGCCGGGGTATCTGTCACTTCGTAAGGCTGTATGTGACAAGCTGAGTCGTGAGAATGGTATCGATTTTGCCCCTGAACAGATCGTGGTAGGCAACGGAGCCAAGCATGAACTGTGCAATGCGGTCATGGCGTTGGTCAATCCCGGTGATGAGGTCATCATTCCGGTGCCGGCGTGGGTGAGCTATGTCGAGATGGTCAAGCTTGCAGAGGGTGTCCCGGTGACAGTCAGTGCCGGCATCGAGTCCGACTTCAAGATCAGCGCCGCTCAACTTGAGGCCGCTATCACTGAGCGCTCCAAGGTGTTGATGCTCAACAGTCCTTCTAATCCTACCGGCAGTATCTATACATACGAAGAGCTTAAGGCGTTGGCCGAGGTGCTGGCCCGTCATCCGGAGATCATAATTCTCGCTGACGAGATATATGAGCATATCAACTTTGTAGAGAGAGTGCACAGCATCTCGGAATTTGAGGCTATCCGTGACCGCGTGGTGATCATCAACGGTGTCTCCAAGGCGTATGCGATGACGGGATGGCGTATAGGCTATATGGCCGGTCCTCCGGCTATCGCCAAGGCAGTGACGAAACTGCAAGGTCAATATACATCCGGTGTCTCCTCGATCGCGCAGAAGGCTGCCGAGGCGGCTTATAACGGTTCGCAACAATGTGTAGAGGATATGCGCCGGGCCTTCGAGCGTCGTCGTGATATCATCGTAGAGCTGGCACAGCAGATACCCGGCTGGCGTGTAAACCGTCCTGACGGTGCGTTCTATCTCTTCCCGGAGGTGAGCGGCTATGTAGGCAAGCGTTGCGGTGACCGTGTCATCGAGAGTGTGAATGACTATGTGATGTATCTGCTTGAGGAGGCGCACGTAGCGTGTGTGGATGGTGCGGCATTCTGTGCGCCCGGATATATGCGTCTCTCGTATGCCACCTCAGATGATAATATACGCGAGGCAATGCGCCGTATCCGCGAGGCGTCAGCAAAATTGCAGTAACGACACGACGTGCAGTGTCCGCAAACCGGAAGTATTATGAATCTGAAGAGCATATTATCAATATTACTATGTATTTTGGCGACATTGTCAGCAATGGGCGATAACATGATAGAGAGAATAGATCCTCCGTACTGGTGGACCGGAATGGAGAACGACACTCTCCAGCTGATGGTGAGCGGTCCCGGTATCTCGTCAGCCCGTGTTTCGGTAGATTATCCCGGTGTTGAATTGTTGCGGGATGTGGATGATGTGACTCCGGATTATAAGATATTATATCTGCGAGTATCTCCGCAGACACGTCCGGGCGACATGAAGCTGCGTTTCACGTCAGGTGATCAGACTGAAACTGTCGATTATCAGCTGAAGGCGCGTCAGAAGCCCGGTGCGGCCCATACCGGCTTTGATGCGGGCGATGTGCTCTATCTGTTGATGCCCGACCGGTTTGCGGAGGGTAAGCCGGCAGTGTCCGATCCATACTCGACATTGGAATACAAGGCTCACCCTGACCGCAACAATCCCAATGCCCGTCACGGGGGTAATATAGCGGGCATACGTGAGCATCTGGACTATATCAAGGATCTGGGCGTTACGGCTATATGGGTATGTCCCGTGTTGGAGAATGATATGCCGGGCGGTTCATATCACGGGTATGCTACGACCGATTATTATCGGATAGATCCGCGTTTCGGCACCAATGAGGAGTGGGCAGAGCTGATAGCGGAGGCCGGTAAGCGTGATATCAAAGTGGTGATGGATATGATCTTCAATCACTCCGGATCTGCGCACCGTTGGCTGGAGAATATGCCTATGGCGGATTGGTACAATCATCCGGAGGGTGATGTGATGACCAATTTCCGCCTGACAACGGTACATGATCCGTATGTGTCGGATTATGATAAGGATGCGACGGTCAACGGATGGTTTGTCCCGTCAATGCCCGATCTCAATCAGCGCAATCCGCATCTGATGAAGTATCTGACCCAGAACAGTATATGGTGGGTTGAAAGCAGCGGGATCAGCGGTATCCGTATGGATACATATCCATACGCTGATATGGATGGGATGGCATCGTGGGCGCGGGATGTGATGCGTGAGTATCCCAACTTCAATATAGTCGGTGAATGCTGGTATGGTAATGAGGCCGGCTCGGCATTCTGGCAGGATGGTTCGCGTGTCAATGACAAGCGTACGGAATTGCCAACGGTGATGGACTTTAAGCTGGTCATCGACGGTCATAAGATGTTTGATGAGCCGACAACTCCCTGGACCGGACTCAATAATCTGTATGATCATCTCTCCAATGACTTTCTGTATGATGATCCGCAGCGTATACTGACCTTTCTGGACAATCATGATACGGACCGTTTCCTGCTCTCGGAGCCTGACTCGCTTGATGTATGGAAACAGGCAGTGACATTTCTACTGACATCGCGCGGCATCCCTCAGATATATTACGGCACCGAGCTGCTGATGAGCGGCTCCAAGGAGGGGAGTGACGGTTTCGTGCGTCGAGATATGCCCGGAGGATTTGAGGGTGATACAGTCAATGCCTTCTGCCGTGAGGGTCGCACAGCGCTGCAGAATGAAGCCTGGGACTATCTGTCATCGGTTCTCAACTGGCGTAAAGGTGCGGCCAATGAGGTGATAGCCAAGGGTAAACTGAAACATTTCATGCCCATCAACTGTGCGTACGTGTATGAACGCCGATTGGGTGATAAACAGGTGGTAGTGATCATCAACGGTACGGACGAAGAGATGGATCTTGATATGACCCGCTATGCCGAGATATTGCCGGACGGCATCCGTATGCACCGATCGTTAGGCGGTGAAGATATCGAGATAGGCGAGACGCTGCGTCTTGCGCCCCGCGAGACACTTCTGCTCCAGAACTTCTGATTAGATTATTTACATTATTACATTTCTTGCTGTACGTGGGTGGTGCATTGGCGACGGATGAAGTCACGCAGTGCATCACCCTCCATAATGTCGATATGGTCGAGCATGGACATGCAGAATGCCCCTATGCCCCGTACATCCGATATATCACATTGCAAAGCGTATGGGTAGTCCGGATCCTTGGTGG
Source organism: uncultured Porphyromonadaceae bacterium (assembly GCA_947177615.1). Taxonomy (GTDB): domain Bacteria; phylum Bacteroidota; class Bacteroidia; order Bacteroidales; family Muribaculaceae; genus Lepagella. The sequence continues at coordinate 32,013 of CAMWUY010000003.1, read as the reverse complement.
CGGTAAGATAGTTTTCGGTGTAGGGATACATCTCCAGAAGCATAAGCCATGCCGGACGTTTGAGCCGGACGTTGACTTTGATTGGTTTCTGCGGGCTGCTGACCAGCATATTGAATGGGTCGATGGAGTATGTGAGACGTGTGACCGGGCGGAAAGTATCGGTGAGTATCTCGGCGCCGTTGCAACGGGCTAACTTGTAGACACGCAGATCCTTGGTGTCACGTTGTTGTCCGATGACGAGACCGCGTTGCGGTAATAATTCAATAGGTATGATATCCCTGTCGGCCTCAGAGGTTGATGACTGATAGGCAGTGAGCCGTATCATGCGGTTGGTATCGATGGCCTCCTGGATGGTGATGAGTTTCTGTTTCTCACTGTCCTTGATGACATTGCGTTTGTCAGCCTCGAGTTTACGGCGCATTTTGTCGGTAAGCTGCTCGGTGGTGACGGTATTGCGCAGATATGCATCCTTGATGTACGCCGGGCGGTGTATGACGAATGTGTTGGGTAGCGTTATGTCATTGACCATCCTGACGCACCCCATCTCGTAAGGCAGGACATCGATACGGAGTATGCTGTATCCATCAGTGATGAATGATGTGTAGCGAACACGTGTGGATGTGATCTCACGTCCGCGATCGTTGCGCTTGTATGCCTCGTATGCATTGTCGACACGCATCTTGATATACTGTATGTATCTGTCGACGTTATTGCTGAGCATAAGTCCGTTGCGATATAGCCATTCAATATCCGGCTCCACGCCGTCGGCATTGCCGTAGTCATTGACACCGATCAGCAGTGTGCCGCCGTGCAGGCTGTTGAGAAATCCGTTGATAGTCTTGAGAATGGCCCATATCTGGACATTAGGGTTAGGTACGGGCATCACCCCCTTGGAAGATGGCGGGAATACGATGGACTTCTTGAATTCGAGCATCTCTGTCTCTTCGCCAAACCAGAACTTGTCCGAGGTCGGTTCCTTGTATATGGACTCAATGCCTAGGTATTGCGCTATGGATCGCTTGATACGGTTGATCTCCGTATTGGTGATGTTACCGAGCAGTGCGTTTGATCCCTCGACGAGACGCTGCAATCTTATGACATTGATCTCTCCGTTGATCTCCGGCAGACGATTGTTGTTATCCTCCTTGTATCCCGAGAGAATCTTGATGATCTGTTGCTTATGGTCCACTATAGGTGAACTGATGAGCTGTAGTGGTATGACGGGCGGCTGGAGCCATTCATGTCCGCAGTCTTGACCGAATGCCCACAGGGCGCGGAGATATGTTATGGAGTATTGGCAATAGATATTGTCATATTCCGAATCGGTCATGACAGCGAGCGACTGCGCCGCGATGACATTGACATATCGCTCGTAGTGGGTGAGCGCCGGGTCTTCACCGCGGCAGACCAGGAGATGGCAGAGCGAGGTGACGTATTGCGGCGCGAGCTGCTTGCGGACTTCAACATTGACGGCGGGATAGGGAGGACATTGCGAGTCCGTATATTCGTAGAAGTCTGTGACGATAGTGTCGGCCATATTGACCAGAAACTCGTAGTGGTCGACATCGGTTATTATGGAGCCTACACGCTCGGCATTAATGACGTCGATGCCATTGTTGTCGGTGCGTACATAGTTGTATTTGATCTCTATGGCGCAGGCATTCTCCGGGTTGAATGCATGCGAGATTTCGAGATCTTTGGGATCGCGTTTTATGTTTACGATCTTGCCCATCTCCGTGATCCATCGTGTGCCGTATGCGTATTCACGGATAAATATGGCTTGCTGTATGCCGAGGTCATCGATGTCGTAATAGTAATCCCACAGTGACTCCAGGAAACTGAAAAAAAGATTGCACTCCTTGCGGAATAGCGAGACCCTGAGATGTAGCCCTGTGTGGATGTGCTCAATAAACTTATTGCGTGAGATGGCGATTGAGGGATTGATCTGTAATGTCTGAGGGATATACAGATAGAGCTCCATTTGCTCATACGCAGGATCGATGGTGCGACACTTTACCCATCCTAATGCGGGCTTGACCTCGGTGACTTCGACATAGAAGAGGTCATCGTCGGTATATTGCTTGAGGCTGCGTTCCGGTTGTCGCACTATCTGTGACTGTGTCTGGAGGAGAATATTGAGCATGGATACCTGGTCCTTGAAGTCGGCCTCATTGATCTTGGTCTTGTCATCCGACTTGAGTTCAATACCCGGAGCAACGTTGAGCAGAGTCTTGAGTCTGTCGGTCTTACCTCTTTCAGTGATAGCCGGTATAATGGTGATATCATTGCCGTTAAAGATACATGTGCCCTTATTTTCGTATGTCAGTCTTTCAGGGGTAGTAATATTGAAACTGATGCGGAGCAGCTTTTGTGCAAAGAGATTGGTATTGAAGTCATCGTCCATGATGTCGCGCAGATTGTATGTCAGATTGCGTACCATCCGGTGATTGGCCATATCGATGAGCAGGCTTTTTATCTTGCTGAATGAATGTTCGTCGTCAAATACCTGATTGATGATCAGAGTGTCTAACAGCAGAGTGAGCAGTTGGATTATATCACGATTATATCTGTATGAAGCGTAAATAGATGTGGAGACAATCTTTAAATTTTTGATCCATCCGGAGTCTTGTGTATCTAAATATCCTAATTTGTGTGAGAAGTTATTATTGAGAATGGTGTAGGCGACATCTTCGAGTTTTATTATAGTTTCCCGCAGAAATCCATCATCCGGATTGTTATAGTCAGCTTCAGAAAGAAAAGTGAGTAGATTGTCAAAATTTTCGATGAGGTATTCCTCTTTGATCGGTAGCCAGGTATTCATGATTTGTTATGTAATTGATTGAATATTAATATTGATTTTAGTATATTGTGTATTGTTGTTTGTTTGTGGTTGTAGGGCTTTGTATGTCCGATTTTCAAAGTTAGCAAAAATCGTGTTATCGCGCAATAGGGCCGGACCCGGCGGGATCTTCGATCCACGCCTTAGCTTCTGTTGCAGGAAGTTTAAGGAACGCGCTCTAACAGTTCTTGTGGGAAAGGATGTAAATAGTTAAATTTGTATTATGAATTAGTGTAATTGATTATCAGATATAATTTTTATGATAGTAGTGAATTTCAATATTGCGAAGTCGGTGAGAGGTTGTATGGTCGGTGCGATGGCTCTGTTGAGCGGTGTCGGTGCGGTTGCGGCTCCCCCGGTGCAGTCAGCCGACTGCGGACGGATAGAGCGGATGAGTCTGTATTCACCGCAGATGGGTGATACAATAACCATAGACACTTGGTTGCCACCGATGTATTATGCCGGCGGCTCAGAGCGTTATCCGGTAATATATATGCACGATGGTCAGAATCTGTATGATGCCGCGACGACGTGGAATCATCAGTCGTGGGAGATGGACTCGGTGATGTGTGCGCTGTTGACAACCGGTGAAATCGATCCGGCCATTATAGTAGGCATACATAGTTCGGCGGAGACACGTGTCGCAGACTTGATGCCTGAGAAGGCTGTGAGTGGCAGCAGGGCATTGGCCGAGACTTTGGAACAGGTGAAACTACATGGGATGACTCCGCGAGGTGATGCGTATGCAGCCTTTATGGTGGAGACTCTCAAGCCTGTCGTGGATGAGCGTTACCGTACCGAGTCTGATATGCGTCATACGACGGTGATGGGCTCGAGCATGGGTGGCCTGATGTCGATATATGCTCTCTGTGAGTATCCGGCGGTTTTTGGCAATGCGTTGTGTCTCTCTACACACTGGATCGGGGCACCGTCGGTATCAGAGGAATTTACCCGGGCCATGTATGACTATCTGGAGCAGACACTCCCTGTAGCGGAACCTATCGACTCAGAGCATGGGCACAGACTCTATTTCGATCACGGCACCGAGACGATCGATGCCTGGTACGGTCCGTCGGAGGAGCGCATCCTGGAGTTGGTGCGCGGTAAGGGTTATGGCGAGGGCACACTGCTCAATATCGTGGATGAAGGTGCCGCTCATGAGGAGCGCTCATGGGCGCGACGGGTCTCTATACCGCTCCGCTATCTGTTATCCCGATAGTCACTGTACGGGATGTAGATGTGGGAGATATAGGGGGGACACCGGTATATTTTGAAAAAAAACGGGGGAACGTGTCACGTTTTGTTGCGCGGATGTGTCTATATAGTGAGATGTCTCAGAAATGTATTAATAATTCTCATCATATAAACAATAAAAATTATGCAACAGATACTCGTTCCGATCTTTATATGCGTAGTGCTGCCTGTGGCCATAGTGGGCATCATCTATTACGCCTCGATCAATCGCACCAACAAACGTGCCCAGATACTGCTCAAGGCACTTGAGCTTAACAATCAAATAGACAGCGATAAGCTGACGGAGGCTCTGCAGGATCCGCGCAGGAAGAGTGCGCGTGATATCCTGAACACACGACTGCTGCGCGGATTTATATACACGCTCATAGGTTTGGTGCTGATAGTGACAGAACTCGTGTCGTCCTGGACTGATGAATTCGGCATCGTAGTGGGTGGTATCATCATGGCGATAGGTATAAGCTATCTTGCCGTCTATCTTATCACCCGCAAGGAGGTAAAGGGATAAGCCAACGATGACGCGGGAGCAATATACAGAATATGTGACAGCTACACAGGGGGCGTTCCGTCGCTTCCTGTTAGCTATGTGTTGTGGGGATGGTGCTCTGGCGGATGACGTGGCGCAGGAGTCGTATATCAAGGCATATCTGGCTATTGACAATATCAGGGAATTGAGTCACTTCAATGCGTGGATATATAAGATAGGGTACAATACATATCTCAATCACAGACGCGGTGTGCGGATGTTCACGAGCTATGACGCTGTGGATGATGTATGCACCCCGGAACGGGCCGACAAGGCATTTGATTATCAGTCGCTATATGCGGCCGTCGGTGAATTGCCAGACAAGGAGCGCATGGCGGTATTGCTATATTATATGCAGAATTACAGTGCCGGAGAGATTGCCGAACTCATGGAGACTTCTGACGAGGCCGTGCGTCAATATCTGTCACGAGGCCGCAAAAAATTGCGGATATTACTATCAGAGGAGGAATAGATATATGGATGATGATAAGATAAGAGATATATTGGGGCGATTTAATCCTCAGCTGAGTTCGTCAGAACGTTTCATGAGCGAGCTGAGTCGTAATCTGGAGTCGGTGGAGATGATAAAACGCCATGCTGCCGAGGTACGCCGGCGTAGCAGACGTGCCGTCGTATCGGCGGCGGTTGTCGGTCTGATAACGGGAATGATCTTGATGTGGCTGATGCCGTATCTGCAGGGAGCGGTTATGAAGGTGCAGGGGGCAATGCCCTCGATAGCCGGCCTGAATGTCATAATAGATCATTACATGCTGATCTCGTGGATAGTGACAGCGCTGGTATGTGTGGTCGTGTCGCTGAATGTCTATGAGTTGAGCCTATCCGTCTCAAAGCGGTCGTGACGCTCGGCTGTTGAGGGGATCAGTCATCCTTGGCGTCCTCTATCATCTTGCGAACGGACGGGGCTCCGTGAGTGAGCTTCCGGACAGTCAGTGTCTCGCCGACATAGTTGTCAGCCTTCAGCAGTTTCTGGTCTGCCGCCTCAAAGGCGGACTTTACCTTGCGTAGCTGTTCTATCTGGTTTTCAAGACTTTTGATGACCTTGTCGATACCCTCGTTGGCAGACACAAATTTGGCGTGTGCCCCCTGAACATGCTTGCCGAACATATGGACGAAGTTGTTGATCTTCTCTTCGAATCGGGTGAAATCTCTGGTTTCGTTGCGGGCTGTCTCCAGCTCTGCCAGGAGTTTTCGGTTCTGAATGTGTCCCTTGCGCGCCCCTTCAGAGATAAGTCGCAGGACCGGGAGAAAGAATTGAGGCCTGATGACCAGCATTTTCGGATAACGGTAACCGACATCGACGATGCCTGCATCATAGAGTTCGTTGCCTTGTTCGAGCATGGAAACGAGCACGGCATATTCACAACGCTTCTTATGCCGGTCCTTGTCGAGTTTATCGAAGAAATGCTCGTTCTTATGTTTCGTGGCGGTCGTGTCAGCTTCGTTTTTCATCTCGAACATTATGGAGACACACTCTTCGCCATCTACATAATCGCGAAAAATGAAGTCCCCTTTCGTACCCTCCTCCACGGTGTTATCCTTTTCCAGCGAAGCCTCCGGAAACTGTCCGAAACTCTTGGCCTGGTTGAACTGGATATAGCAGTGCTGTTCGAGGGTCTCACCGAGCATTTTGGTCGAAAGGCGCATCTTGAAGTCTTTGAGCCGGTCGATCTCTTCCTGTTTGGCCATCAGTTCCCTGGTGTGAAAGTTGCGGAGTTCGGTCTCTTTATTCTTTGCAGCCAGCTTGTCCGACTCAATCTGTGCCTCGAGCTCAAGAATTTTTCTCTCTCGTGCGTGCAGATCAGATTTGCAGGCATCGCGAGTTTCGAGCACTTTGACCTTGATCTCCTGCTCCTTTTCCGTAATCCTGTAGTTTAGATCCGAGATGACACGATCTTTCTCCGCGAGTGCATGGCTGAGTTCCTTATCCTTGGTGGCCTCGAGTGACGTTATGTCAGCCTCCTTTTTAGAATTGAAGGCCTCTAATTCGCTCTGGAGCCGTATACGATCGTTTTTCAGTGCGTTGATCTCCTCATTCTTGTCGGAGAGACGTGTCTCATACTCTTTCTCAGCCTTGAGCTGAATAGCCTCTTCGCGCGTTTTATAGCGGTTTTCGATATCTGAGACACGACGCTCCACCTCCTCGTTAAATTCTTTGGTTCTCACCTGAGCGAGAATGGTGGAATAGACCGATTCGTCGACCTGAAACGTGGTGTGGCAGTTAGGACAGACAATATCTTTCATAATCAAGTTTTATAAATCAGTTTGCATTAAAAAATGTAAGTAAAAAAAGAATAACAGGGAACGCGCTCTAATTGCCTATGTTCTGGTTGTAAAGTTAAGAAATAATTCCTTAGCGTCAAAGTCCGTAGTATCATCTTATTCCATAAGCTATCCGTCTTTTATACCGTAATTGCATCAGAATTATACTCCGGGGGAACGGGCAGCTAGAAAGGATCTAATACTAATTAATCGCACAATGCAGCTAAAATTCAGATATTTTTGCTAAATTTGCCGTGACTACTCATGTTTTATTACAAATATGATTAATCAAGACATAAGAAAAGCGTTTTACGATTTTTTTTGTCCATGACCTGTAGAAATCTGACAATTTCTTTCCCATAGTGATATGAGCGAATCGTAGTCAAGCTCGAAGCAACAAACGACACCCATGGGTGTGTTTATCAGACCTGTGTTTCATTCTATTAGTGTGAGATATTGGTGTATACATACGATGTTTGGTATCAGGCGTAGATCGTTCAACTTCGATGGACAATGTCAGAGCCTCTATGTGTAGGGCGAGTAGTGAAAGACGCTTACGTTTTTGTTAATCCCAACTATATAGCGTAATTGATTGAACTAAGACAATATCATGACAACAGTCAGTGACAAAGCATTCGCAGTTATGGCAGTTTGCCCTGAGTCGAAGAAATATTATGGCATTACCGTGGATTACTTGCGGAAGAATGCCTATAAATTCGTATGGGCATTTAAGATAGACAAAGATAAGGCCAAACGTGAAGGATATGCGTCCCAACAGGTTCATGGCAGTGTCGAGCTTGATACAGAGTATCCCGGTTGTCCCTATTGCAAAAGTAAGCAATTCATTTTTTGCTCATGTGGAGCGGTAATGTGTTGGCATGGGCAACGCAAAGTAACATGCCCTTCTTGTGGGCAAACAGGAGAGGTTTCATCAGTTTCATCAGTTTACCTTCACGGAGGAGGTTTTTAAGGTATGAAAAATTCTGGTGTTATTGGTCTAATTATCCTTTTCATCATTGGCTATGCTCTTATTGCCATTGGTGCTGTTGCAGCTATTATCGGCTTGGGAATTGGTCTGTCGTTTTTAATTAGTTGGTCAGTAAAGACAATAAAAGAAACTAAATTACGGAGAGAGAATAAGAGATTGTTTTATGAAGATCTTATCTCGAAATATAATCTTTCAATAACTACAGAGGAGAAAAAGATTGATGAGTTACTAAAAGATGCTATTTCTCAGATATTGGCAATGCAAAGCCTGAGCCCCAATATTATTAATGCGTTTAGTAAGTTTAAATCTAATTTTAATCAAGCAATCACATCGGCCTCAATCTGGAGTAACGATGAATTATTGAAAGGTGTTTCGTGTAACAGTTCTTCTCTGACTCGTCACAACATTTCATTTGAGGAAAGAAGGTTTATGGATATTTCTATATATTCTGACTTTTCATTTCTACTAAAGTGTAAGGGATGCAAAATGTTCTTCTATCCAAATTTTGTGATTGCTGAAATTAACTGTACATATCATATATTAGACTATCACAATATAGAGCTAACTAATGATGAATGTATTTATGTGACAGAGCAATCAGGTAGATTAATTAGAGGAGCTTCTCCGGTTTTCTATGAGTATTTACATCAAAGAGTTAATGGGGGACCGGATCGAAGATACAAGAATAATCCCTCAACTCCAGTTTACTGCCATAGAATTTTTAGACTAAATAGTGGTAGTTTTGAAATGCAGTTTGTGGCTGCTTCGGGTCAAACCGTAGATACTTTATTTAAATCCTTACGTCGGTTCCAGCAAGATCTGAAAACATATCCTATTGGATTATCGAAACGAATCATCGATGTAAATCTATCATCAAATGAATATGCAAGCCAGATTCGAGCCATTGTTGCTGAGCATGGTAAAGACATCTTGACCTATCGAGTTTTTATCAATCTTTTAAAAGATTACAAATTCACAAGGGAGTATCCCAATATCATATCAATATATGAACACATGCAACAACATGGTTATATGAGCCGACTCATAGAACCTGATACAGGATACTCATTTTTGGAAGATGTAAAACACAACATCTCTCCAACAATTAATCATGATGAGGACGAAATGAATACTGTCCTCGCGTTTTTAGGTTATGGATTACAATTAAACTCTTAATAATGGCAGAACTAAAAAAAGGAGATAAAGTCAGCCTCACTTCCGGAGGCTATGTCACGATTGAAAAGGAACTTGGTCGTGGCGGACAAGGTATAGTTTACCTTGTTGATTTGAACGGAGAGAAAAAAGCCTTAAAGTGGTATTTAAACGCTCCCGATGATAAGTTTTACAAAAATCTCGAACACAACATCATGAGTGGCGCCCCTTCTGCTGCATTCTTATGGCCTGAGTATCTTACACGAAAAGAGAAAGGGAGCTATGGATATGTGATGAAGCTTCGTCCTCAAAACTACTTTGAGTTCGGGAACTTTCTCCTTGCAAAAAAATCATTCCGTTCATATTCAGCTATGCTTGCTGCTGCAATGAAGATATGCAACGGCTTCATGATGCTTCACCGTTGCGGATACAGCTATCAAGACCTCAACGACGGCAACTTCTTTATCGATCCAACTACCGGTGACGTTCTCATCTGTGACAATGATAATGTAATGCCCCAGGGAGAAAAGTCCGGTATAATGGGTAAAGCCCGCTATATGGCTCCTGAGATTGTTGCAGGTGGAGTTCCAGACAAGTATAGCGATCGGTTCTCTTTGTCTGTCATTCTATTTATGCTTTTCTACGCCAATCATCCTTTTGAAGGAGCAAAGGTTGTCGCTTGCCCCTGCATGACAGAGACGTTTGAAAAAAAGTTCTACGGTACAGAGGCTATATTTATCTATGACCCAGCGGACAAGAGCAATCTCCCCGTGCGCGGTATTCACCAAAACGTCATACGACGTTGGCCGGCGTTTCCTGCCAAGCTTAGAGAGACCTTCATACAGGAGTTCTCACAGGATAAACTCAAAAATCCTAACACCCGAATGATTGAATCTCTGTGGGAGAAGCTCATTGCTGGCATACGTGATACATTGGTGCGTTGCCCTCACTGTGGCGAGGAAACCTTCATAGAGGAGTCTTCAAAGTGTATGGATTGCGGAAAAGACATTGATTCAACACACCGACTAAAGATTGGAACCCGCTCTGTGATTCTTACCAAAGGTACGAAAGTATATATTGACAATGACAATATACCTGATGCCGAAGTGGTTGCCCATCCTAATGACCCGTCAAAGCTCCTTCTCAAAAATCTGTCCAACTCGAATTGGACGGCAGAAACTCCAAGCGGGAAAATAAAGGTAGTTGAACCCAACAATATGATGCCGGTTAATCCCGGAATCAAAATAACTTTCTCCAACACTCACAAAGGAGAATTTATTCAGGAAACAAACAATTAACAACAAAACAAGATATGTCACTCTTAGATGAACAAGTAAGCGTACCACGCCGAACAATGACCCTCTTCTTTCTTATCGACACATCCGGTTCGATGGAAGGAAACAAGATTGGTGCAGTCAATGATGCTGTAGCCAACGTACTTCCCATGCTTGATGAAATATCAGCAGAAAATCCCGATGCCGAAATCAAAGTTGCAGCACTTGAATTTTCAAGTGGTGTCAACTGGCTTTATTCTGAGCCCAAGCTTGCCTCAGACTTTGTATGGCAAGATGTAAAGGCCGGAGGTTTGACATCTCTGGGAGCTGCATGTGCAGAACTTTCCACGAAACTCTCGCGCAGCGGATATATGCAGTCTGCGAGCGGCTCGTTTGCTCCTGCTATCATTCTTCTCTCTGATGGTGGTCCTACTGACGATTATGAGAGCGGTCTCAATAAACTGAAAGGGAACAATTGGTTCAAAGCCGCTATCAAGATTGCCATTGCAATCGGCGATGATGCAGACAAGGACGTGCTCAAGCAGTTCGCAGGTAATAGCGAAGCCGTGTTTACAGTTCACAATATCGACGCTCTCAAGCAGATAATCCGCGTAGTCGCTGTAACATCTTCTCAGATTGGCAGCAAGAGCAGCACTGCTGGTGACACGACTAAACAGGATCAGGTAGTAGAAGAAGTTAAGGATGCAGTCGAGAACATACAAGGAGCAGAAGCGGCAACCGCTGTTGACAGCAGCTCGTATGATGACGATTGGGATTAAACATTAGCAAATGGACTCATTAAACTTCAGCTGTCAAGGCGAAAGTCATATCGCAACAGGCAAGGTCTGTCAGGACTATTCTTATAGCAACGTCTATGAGAACGGTAATGCCATAGCTATTGTCTGTGACGGTCATGGCGGAAAGCGTTATTTTCGCAGTGACACAGGAGCGAAGATTGCGGCCGAAGTGACAGAGCATAAGGTCAAGGCTTTCATAGAGGAAGTCGGGCTCTCCTTGTTAAAGAGTGAACCGTTCACTCAACATGGAACCATATCTGAACAGATATCCAATCAGGATTTCGATAAGACAAGTAATATCGAACGGGCATTCCGACAACTGTTTGGCTCAATAATATATGAGTGGAATGCAAAAGTCTTGGCTCATGCAACGCAAAATCCGATTTCCGAATTGGAAAAAGAAGGATTGGAAGAGCGTTGGATAAAAGAGTTTGAAGAGAATGTCAATTTGGAGAAGGTCTATGGCTGTACGTTGATTGTGTATGCCTATACCCCCGAGTTTTGGCTTGCTTTCCAGATTGGTGACGGAAAATGTTTCGCTTGTGATTCGACAGGGAATTGGAGTGAACCGATCCCGTGGGATGAGCGCTGTTTTCTTAACAAGACAACTTCAATTTGCGATAGCGGTGCTATTGATGAATTCAGGTATTGTTATGAAGGTAACGGGCAATCTCCTGTCGCTGTAATCCTTGGCTCTGATGGCATAGATGATTCTTTTGGTTCAGAAGAGAATCAAGCGAACTTTTATGTTCAGATTTTGAAATCAATAGCAAGGTCAGGCTATGTTGCGACATTATCTGAGATAGAAACAACGCTCCCGCAGCTTAGCAAAATAGGTAGTCAGGATGACATGTCTATCGCAATGGTATTTGATTTTGACAAGGTAAAGTCGGCCGTTCCCAAGATGATTGAATGGCAAGTATCCAATGTAAAGAAATCCATTGCCGATGAGTCTGCTAAAATTGAAAAGGCCAACAAGATTCAGCAATCCTTGGAATCTGTTGAACGTCCGACACGTCAGAACATGATAGACCTGCAATATGCCAATGCTGATGAGAAAAGAGCAATCGAAAATCGTACAAAACTGCAAGGTAGGCTTGACTCCTTGTTGAGAGAGTTAAATGGTCGTGATTCAACCGAAGATAATTCAGATTCTGAGAATAGTGTTGTCTCCGAAGAAGAATCATCAATCGAAACGACTCATGGCGATAATGAGTTAAACAATGGAACTGAGTAAAGCTATAAAAGATATTATCAGCCGATTTGGAACCAAGGTTTTATCAACTCGCCAATTTGTCAATTTGCTTGACGATGTTGGCGGGTTTAAAGATGAACCTGCGGCGTCCAAGAAAGTTATGAAGGGGCTATTGGATAGTGGCTTCGGAGAACTACTATACAAACTTTCTGAAAAGAAAGATGCTAATTGGCAGAATTCAGTCCGTAAATGTGTAAGCGATTATGCTGCTAAATCCGGATATAAGGATGAACTCATTAATAAAATTGCTGCACAGTTGCTTTATAGCGTTGGCTTAATTGATGAACTGCCAAAGATTGAGAACGGAGTTCAAACAAAGCCTACAACAGCGTCCGGATATAGAATAAAAGATCCGAAGGAACTGCTTTATGCGTTAAAGCAAGAATATATTGCGGCACTTTCTGAACTGCTAACAATTACAACGGATGAGTATGGTCATAAGTATGGTTACTATTCTACAGAGGCTAATACTCAACTGTATGTAATTGATGCTAAAATTCGGCTTATTGCGACAGAGGTTGGAGAATCTAATATTGACTCATGGCTTACAGCCGAAAAGAGTAAGGTTGAGAATAAGAACAGACCTACAACAGCTCAATTAAAACAAGCTCTTGATGATGTAATGTCAACTCTTGAGAGGGATTATAAAGCCCTGATGGAGAAAGGACTTGTAGTTGAGGATGACGAATTCGGCCTTAGGTCTGCAAGATTCGCAACAGATGTAGTTTCTGATTTACAATCAATCGAGAAGAAGATAATTATCATTGGAAACAAACGGAAAGAAAACCGGCAATCCTGGATAGACAAAACCAAGAGTGACTTTTTAGCATCCAAGAGTTCGCCTGCTTCTGCCCGCAACGGCGTTCTTGACCAATTAAAAAATGATTATCTTTCAAGATTATCTGAACTTGACCGTTCGACTAACTCCGGAGAGATAGACTTTTCAGATATCTCTCTTAAAGACATTCGCCGCAAACTCATTAATCTTGGTTCATTGCTCGGTAAAAATATGGAGCAATGGTGTAATGATGAGAATGATAAATTATCAAAGGATCGTGAGGAAAGAGCTTCAAAGCGTAAAAAGCGAAATGTAGTTGTAAGCGCTGTCGCCGGAGTTGCTCTCTTAATTGGCGGTTGGCAAGGTATCTCATATACGACATCAGCCGATGCAAGGGCGGCTTATGAAGCGACGATAGCATCCGCAAACTCTGAGTATGAACAAGGCAATTATGCAACAGCTTTAGATTTATTTCAGAAAGCCGAACATGATTACACCGCTTCGTATTCATCCTCAAGTTACAAATCAGAGGCTCGCGCTAAAGCCGTAGAGGCATCTGACAAGATAATTGCGAATTGGGAGGAGAAAGTACGTCCGCTTCTCGAATCAAAAAAGGTTGCACAGGCAAAATCATTAACTCTCGCGTTACCAGCAAATCTTGTACTTGGTGGAAATTCTGAACAGGTATTTAAATCATTATCAGAACAGATAGATTCAGATTTAGCAAAACGAACTACAGAAATAGTGGATGAACTGTTAAATGATATCTATACTCATCAAGGGAAGCTGTCCGAGGCAAGAAAAGCAGAACTGAATGAGATGATTAAAGTCGTGCCGGATAATTATTGGTTGAAATTCATAAAGGAGAATGCGAAATGAAGAATAAGTCAAAAAGGATAATAAAGACATTATTGCTGTCTGCAACTGTCGCACTGTTCCAAGGCTCGGCAAAAGCAGAAGCAAAGAAATCTTTATCTTTGGATTTAAATCTTGGACTTCCGAATGGAGGTGCAACTCCTGAAGTTTCAAAAGGACAGCAGCCAATAGTCAAGAATGTGTATAAGATAATGAGAAACGGAGATGCCAAATTGATTGCCGGTCATCGTTCTCACTCTTCTCACCGTTCTTCACGTGGTGGACATTATTCACATTCAAGTTCAAGCAGCCATCGCAGTCATAGCAGCCATCGCAGTTCCGGTGGTGGTTCTCACTATTCCCACAGTTCAAGTTCTTATGGTAGTGGAAGTCGGTCATCAGTATATACTCCTCCAGCAAAGACAGCAGGTGACTACTCGCTCGGAGACCGCACTCTGTCCACCGGTATTCATGGTTCTGATGTTGACCAATTGGTGCCCTACCTCGTGCGCTACTACTATCTCAAAGATGGAGTCGTATCAAAGAAAGGTGGCTATTATGTATATGATAGCAACGTTGTTAATGCTGTCAAGCATTTCCAAAAAGATGCCGGTCTGACTCAGGATGGCAAATTGACTTCTGAGGTGGTAACGAAACTGAAATCATGGAGTGCTTCACAAACCACGATACCTTTAGGCTTCCGTGATATGTCTGCTTCAGCCGAAACATCCGGTTTTGATGTAGATGAGTTGATTAAACTTCTGATTAACACAGGATATTCTCCCGACCCTGCCAAGTTAAAGAAGAGCGGCTCGCACTATGTCTTTACAGAAGATGTTCATACCGCATTGAAGGCATTTCAAGCATATCATGGCATACAGCCAAGCGGTGAACTGAATGCCACAACTTTGACGAAGCTTAAATCATACACAAAATGACTATAACGATAGATAGACGAATATATAATGACAGCGTGATATCTAAAGCTCTTTATTGGTTATCGGGAGATTATCTAATCGAACGTAGTCTTTCTGATAACAATACTGAGTCTGTTACAATCACTGCTAACTCAGCAACTGATATCAGTGAAACTGAATTGGAAACAAGACTGATGCAGACACTTAACGACTTCAAACTACGCCAAATTGTAGCGGACGAGACTCGCGATATTAAAACAATTCTCTATGCCAAAGCTTTTGCTGAGGATGAAGATTTAAGTGAAGAGGATATACATGACTGATAAGGAATATTATCTTTTGCCGTTTGACTTTACTGAGATCTCTGGGAAAGAAGTATTGGTAAATGAATTAGGAGATATGATTATATCCCCAAAGGGGACTGTGCAGAAGATAGTGGACAGATCTTTACCCAAAGATGACCTTTATAAATCGCTTGTTGCTAATTTCTTCATCTCTGAACAAATAGTACCACCATTGGCAGAGATATATGCTGAACGTCTGAGGGAGAAGAAACGGTTTTTGGAATCATGGACCGGGCTTCATATCTTTGTTTTGACACTCCGGTGCAATCAGAATTGTGTGTATTGCCAGGCTTCAAGTCAGAACGAGGAAAGCAATGGATGCACAATGAGTAAGGAGACTATGGAGAAGTCTGTCGAACTGATGTTCCGCTCACCTTCCGACTCAATAACAATGGAATTTCAAGGAGGGGAGCCTTCTCTCGTTCCCGATATTTTTGAGTATGGAATACAGCTTGCGGAGGAGATCAACAAAACAGAACAGAAAGAAATACACTATGTGCTATGCACAAACAGTATTCATCTTACAGATAGGATGTTAGACATTTGTGAGAAATATGGTGTGGTTATTTCTACTTCATTAGATGGTCCAGCCTTTTTACATAATGCTAATCGTGGCAAGAAAGATAGTTACGAGAGAGTTGTCGCCGGTATTGAGAGAGGACGTCAGGCTGTGGGGAATGAGAAGGTTTCAGCATTGATGACTACCTCGGTTGAAGGTCTGAATTATCCCATTGAGATAGTTGATGAATATGTAAAGCTCGGTTTTCATGCGATGTTCCTTCGGGCCTTGAATCCATACGGTCTTGCGACTCATAATGATAATTGGAGTGAATATACAGACCGATTCATTGACTTCTATAAGAAGGCTTTTGAGCATATCTTGGAACTTAATAAAAAGGGAACCTATTTTGTAGAAGAGTTTGCCGCTATTGTTCTGAGAAAAATGCTTACCCCGTATTGCACCGGTTTTGTTGACCTCCAATCTCCGGCGGGGGTTATTAACTCCGTCCTAATTTATAATTATGATGGTGGCGTGTACTGTTCGGACGAATCAAGAATGCTTGCAGAGTTCAATGATTACACTTTCCGACTTGGCAGTGTTGATGATAAATACGAAGACCTTGTCTTTGGAAAGAAAGCTAAAGAGATTGCCAATGTATGGGCAAATGAGGCTCTTGCCGGATGCTCGGATTGCGCACTGAAACAGTATTGCGGTGCCGACCCTGTAAGAAACTATTCTACGCAAGGCGATATGTACGGTAATAGAGCTACATCACTTCTTTGTCGAAAGAACAAAGCGATTATAGAATATCTCATATCATTAATCATCGAGCGTCACGATGAAGTGATGCCAATTTTCAGAAGTTGGGTATCATGAGAGGTGATTTCAGAATAGATAGTAATGATAACACGTTGTTCACCACTGCAAGGTGTAACAACAAGTGCATCATGTGCTGTCAGCCACCATTGAATAATGACGATATAGATGAACTATTTGAACGTAATATTGCCATTATCAATCGTGCTCCTAAAGATATCCCGGTCGTTGGCATATCCGGTGGAGAGCCGACGCTACTTGGCGATAGACTAATTGACTTGATTAAACATATACGTCAGACACTCCCTTGTGCTGATATTCATATCTTATCCAACGGAAGGAATTTCAAGGATATAGATTATACCCATAGAGTTGTTGAGGCTGCTGACGACAAACTTTTTGTCGGGATTCCGTTGCACTCTGACTATTATAAAGACCATGACATAATAGCCGGAGCAAAGGAGGCTTATAACGAAACAATCGCAGGAATATTCAATCTTGCCGCATTTGGAGCCGCAATTGAGTTACGTATTGTAATCAACAAACTCAATTATATGCGTTTGCCACAGATGGCTGACTTCATTCATAAAAATTTACCGTTTGTGGCATGGACAGCGTTCATGGCAATGGAACACATCGGTCATGCGGTTTCCAATGAGCGGAATATATGGATTGAGCCGATTGATTATGCCGGGCAATTAGAAGAGGCAGTACTAACCCTCGCCCAATGGCGAAAGGAAGTAGCAGTTTATAATGTACCGCTATGTCTTATCCCCGAGTCAATCTACCCGTACGCACAAAAGAGTATCAGCGATTGGAAGAACAAATACCTTCCGGAATGCGACCAATGCTCTCTCAAATCAAAATGTTGCGGCCTCTTCGCAACCAGTCAGAAACCATTTAAACAAATAAACCCCATTATATGAACTTATCACAAGCAATAAAAAGTCTTGTTGAGGCAAAAGGATTATCTATACTTACATCCCCTATGGCACTCAATATATTGAGCGACTATAACGCGTTCAATGAATATCCCTCCTCAAAAAACATCCTAAAGAATATTATCAGTGAGGGTTACCTTGAAAAGATTGCATTCTTCTATGATAATCAACTTCCACTCGGAGATGCTCCACATACGTATCTTTCGGAACTATACATGAAATTAGGCTTCCGTCAAGATGTCGCAGCGTTTGTTCTAAATTCACTTCTTGAAGCCCTTGGTTTCGATGCATTGATTAATTTGAATCAAGAAGAATGTAAAATAGCCAGCGACACCAGTGATGTAATCAATCTTTCAACCGATTCTTCAAATCATATTTCTTTTTATGGAATATCTTTGTCTGAAAACAGAGAAAAAATAGTCGACCAACTTCTATCGAAAGGATACCAAGTCGTTGCGTCTAATAATAAATTAATCGAACTGACAGGCGAATACATTGGATTAGATAATGCTGAAATTCGTGTATTCGGAAGACCTAATAGCTATGTCTCTGAAGTTGCAGTCAACATCAATAATACATTCTTCTCTCAATATAAAGCTAATGAAGAACATGTATTATCTCTATTGACGAAAAAATATGGGGAGCCTATAGTTGCTATACGTAATTATTATGATTGTGATGAGTTTGATGGTCTGCTTCTCTTCAAAAACATTGATGAGAAAAAAATTGAGGCACTTGATTATAAGTGGGATGTCAAAGGAGGGCACATCCATGTTACCACAATTATTGGCTCATTAAGAATCGACTTCGTGGATGAAATAAATACTGAAATCTCGCGAAAGGAAACCGAACAACGAAATCTGGATAGTATTTAATTTGAGATATGGAACTTCACCAGACTCTGAAACATATAATACGTACTGAAGGTAATGACATAGTTACTGACCTTCGTCTCGTCAATATGTTGAATGATTTGAATGCCTGGCAAGACATTAAAGGCGGCAAGTATATATTGAGAGCAATCATAAACGACGGTTTTGCACAGAAATTCTTGCATATTGGGAGATGGAATAATGATGCAATCAATCTTGCATCCGGATTTGCCTCAACAACCGGATTTAAGCCGGATTTAGTAGAGCTTCTATTCAAATCACTTGCTTATGGTTTTGGTTGGATAAAAGAATGGGAGAATATATCAGCAAAACCAATTTCTGTACAAACCTCAACATTACAAAGATCTGGTTCGAATGTGTCCCGAACTAATACCTCTATAAACAAACAATCTACAAAGAAATCAATTAAAGCGGTAGAAAAAATGAATGATGATGAATTTGAGACGTTTATTTGGTCAAAAATAGAATGGGATCATATAATTGAAGATATTGCAGGTGTGTCATTCAAGAATTATCATATAACTCCGTTTAATTGTTACACTGGCTTCCGAATACAGTTTGAAATTGAAGGTAGAATTAAAACAGTTCATTTAAATATCACATACATCGCCTTTGACTCAAATGGAAGAATATGTGCATATGGAACAGGGTTTTATATGACCAAAGAATCTAAGGATAGGATAGGAGAAATAAATGTGTTTTTCAATAAGGATCTTGATAAACTAGGTAGTGTAGTCTTTGACGGTAGTTATTGTTTCTCATAATAGTGTTAAAGAAAAGTGATGTTAAGTAATCTATATGGGAACCTGTAAGTATTGTGGATAATCGACTGGATTCTTGTCTCGCATTCAAAAAGAATGTGAAGAAATGCATGAGCGTAAGCTGAAAGGTTTGGGTGTTCCCATGCGCAGTACCTTCAGCGAAAGAGTATACTCTAATGTTTTGAGAGTAAATCAGGCAAACACCTGACTTTACAGAATAATTAGTTCTTCAACACAGAATAAGTATAATGTGGAATAAGATTAGGAATATTTTCCGTAAACAAGAGCAAGTATCCTTAAATACTACACCTAAAATGGATACGGAAAGTGGATATACAAATAACGTACATCCACCTTATGATTCTGTCTCAATAACCGATGAAACTTCAACCCATGAAGAGCTGTACTATAGTGAGCTGACAAAGTTCCCGCTTGCTTTGGCTATATTCAAACTGAGGATGGATTGTGGTGAAGACTTCGTACGTTCGCAGGCTGTCCTTAATGCGTTGGGTGACTACAAAGCATTTGAAGATTGCTATCCTGCCCGTGCAATTGTTAAAGTTTTATATTCCGAGGGAATTTATTCAACGTTCATTAATCTTCCAAACACAACTAACTGGAGTAATGAGATAGAGAAGGCTTGCAATCGTATATCGAATCAGTTCGGATACAAAGAGGAACTTGTAAGACAAGTAATGGCCAACATTCTGTTAGGATTTGGCAAGTGTACGACTTCAGATATACATTCATTTATCAATGTGAATAAGACAGTAGTAGAACCACAGATATTGAAAAAGAAAGATGCAATAACGACGCAAGTTTCTACTAAATATAAAGCGCCTTACGCTTCATATAGATTACCTGAAACAAGCATATTAATAAAACGTGGAATATCATTACCAGATTATAATAGTCTTAATCCAACGGTTAAAAGATTAGAGTGGGTTCTAAGTGGGTATGGTGTTGATGGTAAAATTATAAATATAATTCCCGGACCTCGCAGTTCGTTATATGAAATTCAAGTAGCACCTACAAAATTGGCAAAGTTAGCACGTAATGAGAAGGATATTATTTTAGCTATAGGGTATCGTGGGTGTCGTATTATCAATCCGTTACGCAATAAGTTGGCAATAGGATTCGAGATACCTAATCCGATAGAAGATGATAATATTATGCCGGGGGATATATTCAACTCAAAAGAGTTCAATACGTCAAATCATACTCTACCTGTAGCAATCGGTATAGATTCTACGTCAAAGGTTATCTGTGAAGACCTCGCTGAATTAAGTAATTTGCTTATATGTGGAGGTTTGGAACAAGGTAAAACTACTTTAGTATATCAAATTGTTGCATCCTTGATTTTTAAGGTTTCTCCTGATAATCTGAAATTTATCATTGTTCATTCTAATCAATTAGAGTTATATGAACTCTCTCACCTCCCGAAGGACTACTTTGCGCATTCAAATGATGTAGAAGGTTTGATAACTGAACGACCAGATTTGTATCAAACATTCGTATGTCTAACGGAGGAGATGGAACAAAGAATAAAATTGTTACAGTTAGCGAGGGTTAAATCTATCGATGAATATAATAACCAATATGTGAACAGTACATTAAATCCAGCAGATGGACATCATTATTTGCCTCGACTGATATGTATTGTGGACGAAATACAACCATTCTTTAATGGTAAAGAATGGGATGATACGTTATCTCAGATGTTTGAAAAGACGAAGGGTGTAGGAGTTCATTTTATTTTCACAACTCGATATACTTCAGCAGAGTCTCTAACTCCATTGATTCGGAGTTATCTGCCTAACAAGATTTGTTTTAGGATAAATTTGCCTAATGAGAGTCGATTGGCTATGGGTAAAATTGATGCTACAAACTTACTTGATAAGGGAGACGTTCTCGTGGTCAAGGACAATGGAGTTCGCAGATGCCAAACCTCAAATTTTGAGCCCAGACATCTTGAGATTATTATCAACGAGATAAATCAAAGAAATCTTACAGGAAGTGAGTATATCCTTCCTGAAAAAGAATTATATGATACAATAGCACCAACAGCACTCTCTGTATTTGACAAAGATCCGCTTTTTGATGAAGTAGCGAGATTCGTAGTAACATCCTATAGAGCAAGTACCTCTTCTATTCAACGTCAATATAGTATTGGGTATAATCGAGCTAGTTTAATAATGGATCAACTTGAAACTGCTGGCATAGTAGGCCCATCAAATGGGGGAAAACCACGTGTGGTTCTTGTTAACACCATTACACTTGAATCAATTTTAAATGCTTGAATTATGTCAATGAAAGGTTTTATATTGATTTTAATATTCTCGGTTGTTAAAGTAGCCGTAGCTTTCGGACAGAAGGTTTACTCGGTTGAGCACGAATATCAAGCTGATGTAAAGGTGTTCGTGGTAGATGCCGAATACAAGGCTGACCTCAAAGTATTCTTCATCGATAAAGAATATCTTGCAGGCTGGAGGAAGAATGATAAGAAATCTTTAATGTATTGAATTATGGATTTAAGAAGTGCATTAGATAAAGTATGCAATGATTTCGGAATGGAGATACTTTTTGAAAAAAGGATTATATCCATATTAGCCGACTATGGAGCCTTCAAAGAAGTTCCGGCATACAAGGTAATATATAAATTACTTCTTTCTGAACTTTCTTTGAAAGAATATACAAATTGCCAAGGCATAGAACGTCAAAAACTGTTAATGAAGCAATTTGTGGAAAATACTGGTATAAATGAAAAGAAAGCACTTGAATTGATAAGTATTATTCTGAATGTGCTTTATGGAGAAAGAAATTTACCAAACGTAAATATAGAGATACCTAAAATTCCGAATGGACAGCAAGATTCAGTGACTAAACATAATAATGATGAGAGTTCATCACAACTCTCGAATCATGTTGAGACAGTTAAATTTTTAGGTATAACTTTGGGAAGTTCTATTGAGATTTTTGCTGATGAACTAAAAAGAAGATCTGCAAGAATTGTTCCTGGTAGCGCTTCTAAAACATTCAAGATACAAAGTTTTCTATCATATAAAGATGTAAAGATAGAATTCTACACTTATGAGTTTTCTTCTGTAGTAAAAAATATTGTGGTAACATTTCCCAATAATCACAGTTCAAGAGGTGAGATTGATAAAGTCTATAAAGACATTCAAGGATTGTATGTGGAGAAATATTCCCCTAATAATAGCAAATCTACAAGCTGGCGAATTGGATTATGTGATATTGAGATAAAACTTAAGCGATTTTGGGAAGACGGAGTTTGGGGTAGTGTGAAATTAAAATATTCATACTCAAATCCCCAATTAATAAAGTCGGATTTAATAGAACGACGTAAGAAAGATGCCGCCTTATTAGCAGAAAAGCAGAAGAAGCGCGAGGAAGAGATGAGTATTAGAAAACAGAAGGAAGAGCAAGAACGAATAAGAAAACAGAAAATACGAGAGCAATCTCTTAACGATATCTGATTATGGGAACGTGTAGGTATTGTGGACAATCGGCCGGATTATTTTCTCGTGTTCATAAAGAATGTGAGGAAAAGCATGAGCGTGGACTTAAGGGAATGGGTGACCTTATGCGTAGATACTTCAGTGGAAGCGTATCAGCTGACGATTTGAGAGCAAAACTGACAAAGAACAGACTGCCATATTTCTTATCTGATGAGGATATTGCAACTGTGGCGATTACTGCAATTAAGGCTTTTGGAGACTCTCTAAAACGTCCTTACCCAACTGACACATTACCCAGAATTAAAGCATTTCTAAATGCGATTGTAATTCCATACGCGAAATTAAATGAAAAAGACGATATGGATGCTTTAGCAATGAAGATGTTTCAGGGATATGTAGTGGACTTCTTTGCTAAAGGAGTATCATTGAGTCAAATTAAAATCAGTACTGACTCCGTGACATCTGTACTTCCATTAAGCCAACAAAAGAAAGATGAAGCCTATTACAATGTCTTGAATAAGGCGGCTGATAAGTTTATGGCAGATGGATGGTTGGCCGATAATGAACAGCAGCTGATAGAATCATACACATCATCCCTTGGGATTGCTCTTAACTGCCTCCCTATGCAATATCAAAGTGAGAGTCTGGCACGTATTGGTCAGGCTATCGTACTGAAAGATTTGCAGAGTGGTGTCCTCCCACAAAAGCCACTTACAGTACCGGTAATGTTAGGTCGAGGAGAATGTGCGCTTTGGGTCTATGACAATGTGACATTGTTTCAAGAGAAAATTACACGCGAATATGTTGGGGGTAGCCGCGGTATGAGTTATCGAATATGTAAAGGCGTCACCTACCGTACCGGTTCGTTCAAAGGTCATCCTGTTGAAAGAAGCCATATGGACAAAGTTGGTGTCGGTTCTCTCGTCGTGACCAATAAGCACCTCTTCTTTCATTGCCCTACGGCGAGTGTGAAAATTCCGTATTCAAGACTTGTTGGTGTCACCCCCTATTCGGATGGTCTTGAAGTTCACAAAGAAGAAGCAAAGCCAAGGCGTACGGTCTTCCAAGGTTTTGACGCATGGTTCGTCATGAACGTTCTCAATCAAGTTAACAGCAACCGGATGATATGATACAACAAACTATATTTCCTAGGGTTAATTCCCATATAGCGGCAATAAGCAAGAGCTACCGTTTTAACGGTGGAACTGCCACTGTGCAGGTTGATAGTCTTGGCAACTATGAGGTGATGGTCAATGGTTCTCGTTTTTCAAGCCAAGAAAACAGTGCCAAACGCGATACTAACTATAAGCCGACGGTAAGCGATATTTCATTAAAAATGGTGGCTGCTTTTGAAAAGAGAGATGCCGCGTTCACAGCAATGCATAAAAAGGCTGCGAGAATGCAAAAGCTTTCAGAACATCAGAAGAAGATTGATGCTCTATCTCCCAAGCAGTACGAAAGGGAGG
Source organism: uncultured Porphyromonadaceae bacterium (assembly GCA_947177615.1). GTDB lineage: Bacteria > Bacteroidota > Bacteroidia > Bacteroidales > Muribaculaceae > Lepagella. The sequence goes on along the minus strand of CAMWUY010000003.1, from coordinate 7,899 downwards.
ACTTCCCTCTATCTCGTCCGATGAGGGAGGATGTACGTCGTGAACTTGAAGCGGAGGCTGAAATTCGCTTCGCTGACCTATACGATGATAAGCGAAAAGAGCGGATAACATTCGTCAATGAACATGAGAAAGATGCAATGACGGCCAGACTCCGCGCCTACGAGGAAATTCAATCATTTTTCAGTGAGCTGCAAGATGAAAAAGAGGCTCGTGCGAACGCTACGTTTCAGAAAGAATACGAACTACAGAAGAAGGAAATTGAGGACTATATCAATGGTGAGACGAATGTGACCGAAAGGAATATAAGAATGATTCTCGGTGAGCTTTCTCTTCCATATCGAGTTGAAATCTCCTGTGATTATGATGAAAAATCCGGATTACTCAACACTGATATTGAATTTCATGGAGACATGAATCTTCCTGCTAATAAGACTAATATTCTTTCAACGGGTAAGATTTCGGTCAAAGACAAGCTCGTTAAAGAAATGACACAGTTCAAGACCGAGACCATCGTAAGTATGATTTATTATGTCGCTGCCTCGCTGTTCAACGCAGCTATCAATATCCGTACTCAACGAGTAACTGTCTGGTTTGAAGGGAAAAGAGATGGCCTAATCTGGATTCAATTTGAACGTGACAAGTTCTCAAAACTCAGTATGAGAACAGTCAATCCCATGCTAAACTATTATGATTGGCCGCGTGTCGATGCACTAAGAATGGTCAGAGGTGCATCTCAATTTGACACAATGGATGCCAACAGTTTCATAAATGCAATCGCACTGGCTAAAGCAGAGACCGGGATTGAGGACATGAGTTCAGAGGTCTATTTCAAATAATTTGTGAGGTTAGCTATGTATTTGAGTCTGATTGATACAGTTTCAAAGATAGTAAAAGCTTATGGGATTAATATACTTTCTGATCCTAAGTTTTGGTATATTCTGTCTGATAGCTACTCGTTTGGTAATGAATACGTCCTTAAAGACATATTCAAACGTTGTCTTAATACCGGATATATTTCCAAACTCGTTGCCATTAAAGGAAATTCAAAGAAAACTAAAACTGAAATCAATCATTTAGTTAATAAGGAAAACAAGTTAAATCCGGGTAAGGGAAAAGAATACTCTGCGGTTCTTTATAGTGTAGCTATCGCTATCGGATCTTGCAACAAGAAAGATTATTATGATTTCATTAATCCTAATAATCCACATCCATGCAAAAATCCTAATACCTCGTCATCTCATAATCGGTCCTTTTACAGAAATGTAATCGCAACATTTGGAAGTATTATAAAGAATTACACCCGAATACTAATTGCAGGCATACTCACTGTAAGTATAAGTACACTATTATACGGGCTTTACCTCTTTTATGGATGGTGGATGTTCTTTATTCTGGTTATAATGGGCATTATGCAAATGTGGTATTGTGGCTATTGGTTCAGAATGATTAATAATGCAAATAATCAAAAGAGGAAAAGTGACATTGCATCAGTCGGATTCCCATTTATAGTTGCTTATTGTGTAAATGTACTATTGTCATTCTTTTTCCAAGGGTCCGGATTCAGATGGGTTGCTTTTAACTATTTTGGAGATTGGCAACCTAAATATGCAGAAGGACTGTCTCATGTTGGAGCAGCTGAAATGTATCAATTCACTCATAACACATTAGAAAGCCCAAGTTTCTTCAGTATTTTAGCCGGAATTATCTTTTTTGCATGCCCCATAGGTTGCGCAATTGAATTTTGCAAAAATCATTCCGGATTAAAATTGAAGATAAAGTATTGTCTCTTATCACTATTCTTAATGATGATACCGGAGGCGTGCATATTCATTTATCCTACCATAAAGCATAAGACTCAAGAAGAAAATTTCTTACAAAGAGAAGCGAATATAAGGGCACAAATGGTATCACTGAAGGAACGTAATGATGCTCTTATTTCATCTCGAGCAACTATAGTAAAAGATTTATCATTTAAGGATATAAAATTAGGTATTTCTTGGGATACCGCGATCGGCTACGCTAAAACTATCGTTGAGTCGGATTCATCATCCAATCGATATGCAAATGATTTTATAGAAAAATATTTTTATACGCGTTTCCGAGAAAATAATGAAGTAATAGAAACCTTAACCAAGGCCGATGAGAGCTATGCCCCCGAAGATTCTACGGAATATCATTATCTAACAGGCAAACTGCTTAAATTTAACACAACAATTGATAATAACGAGGTAAGTGTTAGAATATTTGGTGTAAAGGACAAGGTCTATGCAATTGTTATTACTCCATCAGATGTTTCTCCGTATTGGTCTTTTGAAGATTACGATGATTTTGTGAAGTTATATAAAAGGAAATATGGAGAACCGGAGATCATACGTGATAGAGCATATTATGACGATAACTCTTATCCTGATAATACCATATATGAATGGACTTTCAAGAATGGAATTGTCAGACTCACGACGGAATATATAACCTACCTGCCATCATCATTTTTCACGTTAGCTAATGATGTAGCCACCAAGAAAAAGCTGGAAAAGGAAGAGGAAGAACGACGACTAAAATATCTGCAATTCCAAAAGGATTCAATTATGAAAGCGACACAATTAGCTGACAGTCTTCGTCGACTGCATAATCATAAAAATGCAATCAATGAAATATAGCATATGAAGTGGCTAAAACCAATTCTTTTCACATTCATATTCTTTAATCCGGTAGTTATATTGCTTATATTCAAGAGTTACTGGATATCATTGCTGATTCCTCTTGTAGTAGTACTGGGCGGATATTATGTTTGCAAGATAAAGAATCTACGCTGGGTTGTTTGGCTTTTCAATATTTTTGCTATCATTGGGATTTTTCTTAATGCAGAGCTGATTTTCAGGAGTTTATATGCAGATAAAGGCGTTCCTAACATCTATGAGGTTAGAGGAAAATACTATTTTAATAAGCCGCATCTGAATAAAAGATTTGATGATGAGGAATTTAACAGTCATTATCTAACGAATTGCCAGGGATACCGGATTGATTTATTGTCTAATCCAAATGATTCGATAACGCAGTGTGATTGGTTGTTCTTGGGAGATTCCTTTACGCAGGGTGCCCAAGTCAACTACGATGAAATGTTTTCATCATTATTGTATCGTGATTTCCCTGATAAGGTTATTGTAAATGCCGGTATGAGTGGTGCGGGACTTTATGAGAGTCTAAACTATCTGCAAAATGATGGAGTCAATTTACATCCCAAACGAATAATCCTGCAAATTTGTGCTTTCAACGATTTCTATAATATTAGGGAACACGAGGCCGGATTGAGTGAATATCTGATGGAGCATTCAGAATTATTCCGATACATTCAGTATAATCTGATAGAAAAACCTGCGCTTTCTCTTGGAAGATGGACGGAACCGTTTTTTGATAATAAAGAAGAAAACACAAAATATAATATTTTCTATAAAGAGTCATCCACGGAAAAAGAAGCCGATATAGCAGCTTTCGGTGAAGTATTATCAAAGTTTAAGATAGAAGCTGATAATATAGGTGCGGAATTAGTGGTTATGCTTATTCCATCCAAGGAACAGGTCTCAGAAGAGTTGCTTAATGATGTGTGCAAGCGGTTTGACATCAATAAGAACGAGTTGGATATGACAGCGACAAATAAGCTGACAAGAGAAATTTGTACCCACTTAAGAATTGGGCTCATTGATTTGTACGATAGTTTCAGAGGCAGTGAAAAGTTTCCATTCTTCCAGAGGGATGAACATCTTAATTCTGATGGTCATAGGCTTATTGCATCTGAGTTGAAATCAGCTTTTGTCAAGGAAAAATCAAAATATAATGTATTCAGTCAGGGCAATAAGAATGAAAGATACCCGACTTTCTTTTATGACGGTATGTCCGTGTTATTCCAATCTCAGGAGGCTGAAACCTATCTTATTGAAGCATCAAATCTTATTCATTCTCGGGAAGATATTATTTGGTCGAGTCCCAAAGAACTTATCCATCCGATAATATCGCGAAATGGGACTTGGCTTGCATTTACACAGGGAGATCAAGATAGAGGTGAAACAGATGTCATATTGTATAACCGAGACACTGGAACCGATTTTAGGATCAATACGGTTGGGTATAGAGCAGCCATACCAGCGTTCAGCAACGACTCACGATTCATTGTTTATCCTAAGTGGAAAGATAATGAGAACCCTGTAATAAGCATTTACGATATAAGTGCCAAGAAAGAGATTCTTTCAATAGGGGACAAAAAAGCAGAATGTTGGCGGCCAATTTTTGCTCCTGATGATTCTCTAATATACTATATTAGAATGGAATCAGACGGTTTGTTTGGTATTAGAAAATTTGACATTGCCTCAAACGAAGATAAACAAGTTTTGAAAACATGCTATAATATCTGGGATATTGCCATCTCTCCGAATGGAGAGAAGATAGTATTTGCTGGGAATAAGGATGGAAACTGGGATCTATTTTTATTTGACATGGCATCAAACAAGGTTTGTCAGATTACTAAAACGATAGGCAATGAATGGGACCCTGTATTTTACAATGATAATGAAATATGGTTCGCCGGTGAGTTCGGAATTAACAACGGAATATACTATCTTCGATTGAAATGATTACAGTATTGATATTCCTTATTGCGCTTACTGCATATTATACTTTTGGGATTCGCTATCAGTGTGTTATTCTGATAGTGCTGAGTCTCTATGTATATTGGCAGGTAGCTGAATGGAGTATAATTATAATCGGAATCATTGCTTTGTTTAGCCTTGCGTTTTGCAAGCTTCTTTCTAAGCAAAAAAAGAAGGTATATTTGATACTTCCGATATTTTGTATAGTATCCTCATTTCTGCTTCTACGTGAGCGAATTATAGGATGGGGATTACCGTTAGGCTTTTCCGTCCTATCTTTCACGGCACTAAGTTTATTGATTGACCAATATCATTATACTCAGAAATATACAAGCTTTGAGGTATTGAGTTATCTTTTATTTTTTCCGAAAATATTTGCAGGACCTATTGAGCGCGCTTCGCGCTTTATGATAGATACGCCGACAAGGTTTAATGGGATGGAATTTTATACGGGGCTTAAATACCTCATCTTCGCAGCCTTCATAAAATTCGTTATGGGAGATATGTTCGGCAAAACAGAGATGTCGGCATTCGGCATCAACCAGTTGGCTAATGTCTTTATATTTGCTTTCGGATTTTTTTTCGATTTCTGGAGTTATACCCTCATGGCTATTGGTGTCGGTAAACTTTTCGGATATACTCTATCCATAAGTTTCAAAAGGCCTTATGAATCTCGTACATTGCAAGAGTTTTGGCATAGATGGAACATAACACTCGGAACGTGGCTTCGGGACTATATCTATATACCGTTGGGTGGTAATAGGAATAGTACCTTCAAATGGATTGCTATTGTTATGCTTGTATTTCTATTGAGCGGTTTGTGGCATGGTTCAACACTCCCATTTATCTTATGGGGATTATGTCACGGAGTATTACTATGTGTAGAAAGAAAGATTATAAAACCTGAAAGATTCAATTGCTTTGGAGTGGTCGTCTACCGCATAGTCATCATTACACTTGTAGCCTTACTATGGCAGCTATTCCTGATTGATTCAATCAAAGATATTGTACCACAGATTCGTTCATTGTTCATCTACGAACCATTAGCTACTCAAATTCTATATCAATTTGGTATATGTTTGATTGGCCTGTTTCTTTTAACATCTAAGAAGGCTATTATGATTTTAAACGGTCAACAATCAAACATGAGTTCCATTATAACTGAAGTTTCCGTTCTATCACTGATGTTAGTCTCTCTCTTGCTACTCAACTGCCATATTTCCTTTAACTTCTTCTATTTCAGGTTTTAATCATGAAAATACTTGGCGTATCTGCATATTATCACGATTCCTCGGCCGCCCTAATCGTTGATGACACAGTGGTAGCTGCCGCTCAAGAGGAAAGATTCTCACGGATTAAGCATGACAATTCGTTCCCTATTAACGCGTGTCGGTTTTGTCTTGAAAATGCATGTTTGAATTTATCAGAAATTGATGCTGTTGTATTCTTTGAGAAACCATTTCTTAAATTCGAACGACTGCTTGTTTCGTACATCACTACATTCCCGAGGAGTTACAAGATGTTTACTAAAACTATTCCTATATGGCTGAAAGATAAACTCAATATGCGCCGTAATATCCGCAACGTATTGAAAGCTGAATTTGGATATGCACCTAGCAATATAAAATTTGTGGAACATCATCTGGCACATGCGGCATTCGCTTATTGTACTTCCGGATTTGATTCAGCAGATATTATCGTTGTTGATGCTGTAGGTGAATGGGCTACAACTTCAATATTCAGAGCTAATCAGAATAATATTGAAGTAGTTTCCGAAGAACGTTTTCCTGATTCCGTCGGGCTTCTATATTCATCATTCACACAGTTTATTGGTTTTAATGTAAATTCTGACGAATATAAAGTTATGGGCTTAGCTCCATACGGTGAGCGGAATGCTGAAGAGACCATTAAGTTTATTGAATTGATTACCTCCAGAATCGTTGGTATTAAGGATGATGGAAGTATACATCTTAATCTCGAATATTTCAAATTCCATTATTCAGATAAGATGATACACACCCGGAAATGGGAAAAGTTATTTGGTATCAAATCAAGAATCATGGGAGGCGAGATTACCCAATCACATAAAAACCTTGCATTAGCGATACAGTTTGTGACAGAGAATATTTTATATCGTTTAGCTGCTTCATCAAATAAGAGTAGTTCGAACGGAAATCTATGTCTGACAGGAGGCGTCGCACTTAATTGTGCCGCTAACGGATTCTTGCTTAATAATAGTCTTTATAAAAATATTTACATTCCATTTGCTCCCGGGGATTGCGGCTGTTCAATTGGGGCCGCCATGGTTTATTCAATGTTGACAACCGGCAAAAGATATTTTTCCTTATCTCCATATCTTGGGCCTGAATACTCAAATATTGAAATCAATGCTGCTTTACAAAACTCCGGGGTCCATTATGAAAAAATAGATGATTTTGATGAAGTATGTTCAGTAGCTGCCCGACTTATTGATGAAGGACATATTATTGGATGGTTTCAAGGTAGAATGGAGGTTGGGCCTCGGGCGTTAGGCAATCGTAGTATTATTGCAGATGCACGAAAAGCGAGTATTAAGGATGAAGTTAATTCTCGAATCAAATTCAGAGAGTCATTCAGACCGTTTGCTCCATCGGTTTTGGCTGAATATGCAGATATTCTATTTAAGACAGCAGTAGAGTCTCCCTATATGATGTTTACTGTCCCGGTGAAAACAGATGAATTGCCTGCGATTACACATGTAGATGCTACTGCGAGAATACAGACTGTCACAAAGTCAGATAATCCACTTTATCACAATCTTTTGTCAAAATTTCATAAGCGCACTGGATGTCCGGCTATTCTAAATACCAGCTTTAATGTTATGGGAGAACCGATAGTCTGTTCTCCGACGGATGCCCTAACCACTTTCAAAAAAAGTGGACTTGACTATCTCATAATTGGTAATTATATCGTTAAAAAATAATATGCAGTTCCTTAAAGAAATAATCGCATTTATCAATGAAACAAAAAAGTGGTGGTTAGTCCCCCTGCTTTTTATCCTGTTAATCGTGAGTCTGTTGGTAATATTTGCAGATAGTATGATAACTCCGTTTATTTATACTCTATTTTAAAATGAGGAAGATATTGAATATACTTGTCATAGCAGGTAAAAAGATAAGCCATATTATTGTCAATACAACTTTGACCATTGTATATATTGTAATTATCGGCCCTTATTGTCTTTTTATAAAATTTGCTCGCCATAAACTAATAAGGA
>CAMWUY010000002.1 GCA_947177615.1 uncultured Porphyromonadaceae bacterium | reverse complement strand
GTATAGCGTATGCCGGCAGCGTCAAATCTCCGCCGGCTCTCGTCAGTAGGATTGACCAGGTAAACGATGGCTCCGGAGTGATATGCGTATTCGGCCAACGGCAGGTCGTGGTAATGATCAGTCAGGAAGGCTTCGAAACGGAGATCATTCTCAGCCAGCCATTTCTTGACAGCCTGCAATTTTTGTTCGCCCCTCAGATCCGGCCCACCAAATGGTGAGGCTATATACTCTCCATCCCACAACTCACGTATGTAACTCTCCGAGGCGGCCGACGCCAATAATATTCTGTCACCGCGACTCTCTGCCTCTGCAAGTATCCTGACCACATCCTCATTGCGACGCTCTATCCCCAGCCGGTGCATCTCCTCCATCAATCCGGGATCATCGCCAAACAGACGTAGGGCGCCATACTTCATCGTCTCATGGCTGACCAACCTGCAGTAAGCCAATCCACCCAGCGCCAGAACGGCCAGGACCGACGGAATGCGTCCGCGACGCAACATACGACTCAGACCCGCTTTTAAAATCCATTTGAGCGAATTACCTCTTAACAACGTGCCGTCGAGGTCAGTAACCACGCCCCCCCGACGACTATCTCTCAGCTGTCCATCGACCATGGAAATCGTATTAATGTTTTATTGTCATATAGGCTGAAATCAGCCTTGATTACGGCATCGGGATCGGTCTCGGTAATGACGGCGGTCATTATCTCGACATCAGGATATCTATCGCTGATAGCCTTAACTACAGCAGCCATTGTCACACCGCTGTCTATTGCGTCGTCAACCACGAGGAGATGCCGGCATTCTCCTATATCGGGCACACTTACAAGGCGCGCACCGGCAACGACTGAGTGTTTCACCTCGTCATTGCTGCATCTGCGCGCGAAATCCGCGGACAACTTGCGTGCCTCCAATATCCTGAGCCAATCACATACTCTGCGAGGCAACAGGCGGATTAACCTGCCGAGTCGGGCACTTCTGGCAACCGATGACGGACGTTGCAGACGGGTATAACAGTGAGGCCGGGAGTGAAACATCCGCTCTGCGACTGACCGTCCGCCGGTCTCTATCCCTACTATACAGTCGGGAATAAAGCCGGACCCGGCAACCCGTTGCTCCAATCGGGAGCACGCCTCGACAAAATCACCGTTGAGCAATGTCAATACCTTATAACCCATCTAAGATCCTGTCTCCTCTACGTTTAGAATGAAAACTGAGCCATCGCGCCGACACGTTGTGCCCACCGTGCTTCACCCGATCTATTCTGACGACGACCCAGATCATACTCAGCACCGAGTTGGATGCGCGGGGTCAGATTCCAGAAGACGTTTATGTCACAGAACAAACCGTTCTTATATTCGCTTGCGGACATCTCATGTTTAGGCATAAGATAGGTACTGCTCGCACTCAGACTCATGAAGAGGTTGGGATTGAAGTTGTATTGCACACCGGCACACCATCCCAATGCAGCGGGAGCGTACATGCGTCCTTGCTGTACCGGATCGGGTATCAGATCGTAATTGCCGATCTGCAGATCCCCGCCGAGGCTCTCCATACCCCTGCCATAGTTTAAAGTAGCGTATGTAGTGACCGGAGCCCAGGGATGAGCCACACTGCTCAGCTGCAGTCCCCACCCGGTAGGATTATAGTTCTTTTCAAGAGACATATCACGATAAGACAACGTACGGACGATACCTGCCAGACGTACATGCTGACCCTTGGCCCATTGATATTGCACGAAGGCAGACCAGTCAGGCAACCAGTTGGTCACTTTTTTAGTGTGGGTGCCATCGACATCTATCGCTGTAGAGGGTGTCTCGGCCGACACGGCAAACACCCATCTGTTCCTTACAGTCGGCATCCATCGCACCAGTACGGAGGTATTGCTCAGCTTATTATTGGGACCTTGCGCATCGACCGTTGGAGGCACAGCGGCCGGATCGGAGAATGTGGAGGAGGCGTAACCTATTGTCCAGTCATTGACGATGGCGTAAGCCTTCTTGAGATGGAAGTCACGGCTGCCGTATCCGTTAAAGTTAGCCTCGATATAGAGCTGATAGTTACCCAACCTTTTATTTCGTCCGATGATGCGGAAGAAGAGGCATGTTCCGGCAGGAGTAGTGCCGAAGGCGTGCATATTGGTCGGATCGGTAGTCATCGGTATAAGATATGGAGCAAATCCGGTCGCCGGGATTGCGCCTCCCCAGTCATAATAACCTCTCATTCTGACAGCGCCGCCGATACCCATGGCCAGACCGGCATCCTTACTCATGAACAGGAAGTAGGGAGCGTCAGGATCCTGAAAATGACGGAACTGCTCATAATAGAACTCACTGACAACAGAGCGCACCGAATCAATCTGATGCTGACGCTCAACCGCGTCGTCCGGCTTTCCATCTATGAAAATCACCTTATTGGAATTGGCAATATTCTGTATATGACGATCAACCAAAGAATTGGCATTTGCAAGATCATCTCCAAAAGCGAAAGAGGCTGACAGCAACACCGCAGCACTCATAGTAATATAGCGGATATTCATGATGACAAAGATAATCAAAATATACGAAATACATATATGACGAAGACACTGATAAATCGCGAATATGCTCTTTTCGGAAAATTATTGCTAAATTTGCAGAATGAATGAAAAGGTCGTATTAAGTATCTATTCTCGCATCGTCACCGTAGTCATAACGACCGTAGCTGTCGTGGCTACGGCATACCTCGCCTGGCGCTCACAATGGGTCGGAACTATAGTCGTAGGCTGCACCCTTTTGGGATTGATCATCCCGGCTCTCTTTTACTCACCGGTCAGAGTCAGCGCCGATGACGACGGCATTACCGTCCATCGACTGCTAAGGGCGAAATTCATACCATATTCCTCGATGCAATCCGTGCGCATGAGCCCGCCGACCATGGGCGCCATCCGGGCTTGCGCCAGTGATGGCTATTTCGGCTACTGGGGATGGTTCAGCGAGGGGGATACAGGCAAATATTTCGCATATTACGGCAAGTCATCTGACTGTTTCCTGATCACGCTGACAGACGGTCGCAAATACCTGATCGGATGCAACAACGGTGCGCAAATGGAGGCCTTTGTCGCAAGTCACCTCGTGAAGAGAGCATGATCGAACTTCCACTATTTTATCAACATAAGATATGAGATTACTAAAAAATCCGGACTTTCATCCGGCAATCATCGATGCTTGCAAGGGATATGACATGGCACGCTTCCGCAGCGACCTTGTAGCCGGTATAGTCGTGGGTATTGTCGCCCTGCCGTTGGCCATCGCCTTCGCCATCGCCAGCGGTGTCTCACCTACAGTGGGTCTTATCACTGCCGTCATCGGTGGTTTCATAGTCTCCGCACTCGGTGGCAACTCGGTACAGATCGGTGGTCCGACAGGTGCCTTTATAGTAATTATTTACAATATCATACAGCTGTACGGGCTTAGCGGACTCGCTATCGCGACCTTTATGGCCGGACTCATTCTGGTATTGTTAGGTCTATTCCGACTCGGTACAATCATCAAGTTTATACCCTATCCCATCGTAGTGGGATTTACAGCCGGTATCGCATTGACCATCTTCTCGACGCAGATGCCCGACTTTTTCGGCCTCAGTATACCCGAAAAAATTCCGGGTGACTTCATCAGCAAGTGGGGTGTATATTTTAAATACTTCTCATCCGTCAATCTCACGACACTGGCCGTCGGCATCGGCTCCCTGCTCATCATAATCTTCACTCCCAAGATCAGCAAACGGCTTCCCGGGGCTCTCACCGCCATTATCGTTGTGACCCTCATCGTGTGGGTGTTGCGCGAATATGGTCACGTCGAGGGTATCCAGACCATTGGAGACCGTTTCGGAGACCTCCGACCCTCGATGCCCCGCGCCGCACATATCGGACTTAATATGGAGTCGATCAACCTGTTGCTCCCCTCAGCCTTCACCATCGCCATGCTCGGTGCCATCGAAAGTCTGCTGAGCGCTACTGTCGCTGACGGACGCACGGGTGACCGCACCAACTGCAATACAGAATTGATCGGTCAGGGTGTCGCCAATATGGTCGTACCTGTCTTCGGCGGTATACCCGTCACCGGAGCTATCGCCCGTACGATGACCAATATCACCAACGGAGGCAAGACCCCCGTTGCCGGTATAATACACTCGATCGTGCTGCTTGTCATATTCCTCTTCGCCATGCCGCTGATCAACCTTGTCCCGATGGCCTGTCTTGCTGCCGTCCTGATAATGGTCAGCTACAACATGTGCGGATGGCGTACCATCAAGGGAATGGTTCACGATCCGAAGGGAGATGTCTCAGTACTCATCACCACCTTTCTGCTCACAGTCATATTCGACCTTACGATCGCTATCGAGATAGGACTGCTGTTGGCCGTGGTGCTCTTCCTGCGCCGTGTGTCGGAGAATACCACTGTCAAGGTATACGGCCGGCAGCTCGATGCCGCCGAGGGCACGGATATGTCACACCACGAGGTCCTCGACCTGCATCGCGGCGTCTCGGTCTATGAGATAGACGGCCCGTTCTTCTTCGGCGCAGCAACCAAGTTTGACGAGGTCGTGCGTCACACCAATTCCGAACCCCCGCTGGTGCGTATCATCCGCATGCGCAAGGTTCCGTTCATTGACTCGACGGGTCTGCATAACCTGCAGATACTTATACAGTCATCACACGACGAGGGGATACGCATAGTGCTCTCAGGCGTAAACGAGAGAGTCCGCGATGCGTTGCACAAGTCTCACATCGACAACATGATACCCCGCGACTGTATATGCGATCATATAAGCAAGGCTGTAATCGTGGCCAACCATCTGGCCGAACTGCAGACCATGTCGCGCACACACTGATACCGCTCAAGACATGACTCATGATAAAGAAAAATAACGTTCAAAAGGATTATTGAGATATTATTTGTTATAATATTAAGATAATGATACGATGACATGAGGAGCAACTCCGGTTGCGACTCACCGGTATCGTAAAAAATATAATCCCGGATGAAGACATTTGAAGAGTTGGGCGTAGCGCCCGAATTATTGAAAGCTATAGAAGAGTTAGGTTTTGAATCACCGATGCCTATTCAGGAGATGGTGATACCTCATCTGCTGACACAGGATGGTGACGTTGTGGGGCTTGCACAGACAGGTACCGGCAAGACAGCCGCCTTCGGACTGCCGGTGCTGCAACGTATTGATGCGGACAAAGATACAGCACAGGCGCTTATTATAGCGCCGACCCGTGAGCTCTGTCTGCAGATAGCCGGAGATCTGGCTGATTTCTCTAAATATCAGGAAAATATCCGTATATTGCCGGTATATGGCGGCTCCTCGATCGACTCACAGATACGGGCCTTGCGCAAGGGTGTGCAGGTCATAGTAGCCACACCCGGACGACTCATTGACCTTATCAAACGTGGCGAGGTCCGGCTCAATGATGTGCACACGGTCATACTCGATGAGGCAGACGAGATGCTCAACATGGGATTTCTCGACGATATCAACGAGATACTGTCACACGTACCCGAGGAGCGAAAGATGCTGATGTTCTCGGCGACAATGCCCAAGGAGATCGCGGGCATCGCCAAGAGATTCATGCACGAGCCGGTGGAGTTTGTCGCCGGCAACAAGAACGAGGGCTCCAAGAATGTCAAGCATATATATTATATGGTCAAGGCACATGACAAGTATCTTGCCCTCAAACGTATCGCTGACAATAATCCCGATATATACGGCATTATCTTCTGCCGGACACGCAAGGAGACACAGGAGATAGCGGACAAGCTGATCTCTGACGGTTATAATGCCGACTGCCTGCACGGTGACCTGTCGCAACAGCAGCGCGACCTGGCTATGAAAAAATTCCGCGATCATGTCACACAGCTACTCGTAGCGACCGATGTAGCCGCTCGCGGACTCGATGTCGACGACCTGACACACGTCATCAATTACGGTCTCCCCGATGATGTCGCCGTCTATACTCACCGCTCGGGACGTACGGGACGCGCCAACAAGACAGGCGTCAGCGTCGCCATAATACACTCGCGTGAGAAATCAAGGCTGCGCGAGATCGAGAAAATCATTGGCAAACAGTTTGAATACCGCAAGGTCCCCACACCGGAACATATTATTGAGAAACAGCTCTATAATCTTGCTGACCGTCTGGAACGTGTCGAGGTCAATGAGCAGGAGATAGACAAATATCTCCCGGGCGTGCGCAAGAAACTGGAATGGCTATCGGAGGAGGACCTTCTGAAGCGTGTGCTCTCACTCGAATTCAACCGTCTGCTGCAATATTACAACAATATGCCGGATATCGACCTCAATGAGAGCGATAAGGGGGGTCGACGGGATAAGAGTGACAAGGGAGGCCGACGGGATAAGAAAGATAAGGACCGCAGGACCGCTGATGCCGGTATGGAGCGGCTTATGGTCAATATCGGCAAGGCACAGGGTTTCTTCCCGGGCAATCTGATGGAGCTGATCAACCGCTCGGTCGTAGGGGAAAAGCCCGAAATAGGACGTATCGACCTGCTCCCGGACTATACCCTCTTTGATGTGCGCAAGGATGATGCTCACCGGATTATCAACGCACTCAAAAACGCTGACTTCTTCGGGCAAAGGATACGCGCTGAGATAGCTACGGACCGCAACTATTCGCTCGAAGCTAAAAACAGACGCGAGAAGGCTCAGCGTAAGGCTAAGGAGGCAAGTGCGGCACGCGCCGGAGCCAAGGGTGGAAAGTCATCCGGAAAAGATAAGAAAAAAAGAGAAGTAATGGCTGAGAAGGCCAAACCGGAATATAACGGAAATTTCGACATCTTTATCAATAAAAAGCGTAAGAAATGAAATATAAACTCGGATTGCTGTTAATCACGTTGATAATGACGATCGGCACTATCGATGCCCATCGGTCACACGGCGACACCTCTGATCAGAATACTACGGTCTGTGACGTCCTGGCTCACTTCCCCAACTCATATCTGGCCATCCTCCCTCCCAATGCACGGCTCGATATGATCGACTACCTCAAGGCGGACAGCCTGGTACATGTACGCAACGCTTACCGGGGCGAGTCATGGATCATGGAACACAATCCGACATATCTCAAGGTCCATATCACCAATGCCTCCACATTGCAGATCAAGCAATTGACTGACAGTAAGGGTCAAAAAATATTTATGGCGATTTATACAATCTCTGCCGAAGATGTCGTGGCCGACAGTCAGATATTATTCTTTGACGGTAATGTCAAGGAACTGGAGACCCGCCGATACTTCCGTCTCCCTGATCCTAAGTCATTCTGGAAAACTCCGGCTGACAAGATCGACAAGGAGGAACGTAAGGAGCTCGAGAAGGCTGTACCCTTCTATGCTATCGAGTATTCAGCCTCTCCGGAGAGTGATCTTCTGATAGGGCGGATATCCTCGATCAGCTATCTTTCGGAGGAGATGAAAGCCAAGGTCGCACCGATGATGCTCAAGGAGATGATCTGGCAGTGGGATGGCAAGCGATTTGAGAAACAATAATCACCACGTACAGATAAATCATCTGCAATAATATTTGACAATAACACCAATAACTCTATAACTCCAACAGAACAATATATACATATATACAATGGATAGAAAAGTCAGAGTGAGATTTGCCCCCTCCCCTACCGGGCCACTGCATATCGGTGGTGTACGTACCGCCCTGTTCAATTACCTCTTTGCACGCCAGCATGGGGGTGATATGATACTCCGTATAGAGGATACTGACAGCCGTCGTTTCGTCCCGGGAGCCGAGGAGTATATCAACGAGAGTCTCAACTGGCTCGGTATCGGCATTGACGAGGGTGTGCGCGAGGGTGGCGACTACGGACCCTACAAGCAGTCTGAGCGTCGCGACATCTATCGCGAACATGTCAAGATGCTTCTGGATGCCGGCAAAGCATACATAGCTTTCGACACTCCAGAAGAACTCGAGGCCGCACGTGAGGCCACACCCAACTTCCAGTATGATGCCTCGACACGTATGTCCATGCGCAACTCTCTGACTATGCCTAAGGAAGAGGTAGACAGACTTATTGCAGAGGGACATCAATATGTAGTCCGCTTCAAGATCGAGCCTGACGAGGATGTCACCGTCAACGACCTTATCCGCGGGCAAGTCACTATCAACAGTAATATCCTGGATGACAAGGTACTGTATAAATCGGCAGACGATCTCCCGACCTATCATCTCGCCAATATAGTGGATGATCATCTGATGGAGGTGTCACACGTCATCCGTGGTGAGGAATGGCTGCCATCCGCACCTCTGCATGTATTACTCTATCGCGCCTTCGGATGGGAGGATACGATGCCTCAGTTTGTGCATCTCCCGCTTCTGCTCAAGCCTGTCGGCAACGGCAAACTCTCGAAGCGTGACGGTGACAAACTCGGATTCCCCGTGTTCCCGCTCGAATGGCATGACCCCAAATCGGGAGAAATTTCTTCCGGTTATCGAGAGAAGGGATATCTCCCCGAAGCTGTGGTCAATTTCCTTGCATTGCTCGGCTGGAACCCGGGCGATGACTCCGAGGTCATGTCGATGCAGGAACTGATTGACAAGTTCTCATTTGACCACTGCTCCAAGTCCGGCGCCAAGTTTGACTACAAGAAGGGTATCTGGTTCAACCATGAATATCTGATGAAGATGCCTGACGACCAACTTGCTGTACTCTTCAAGCCTATACTTGTCGGAAAGGGACTCGACGGCAAATTCTCGGATGAATATATAGCCCGCGCTCTCGGCATGGTCAAGGGTCGTGCCGATTTCGTGCAGGATCTATGGAATCAGGCGGACTTCTTCTTTGTCGCTCCGACAGAATATGCGCCCAAGGATATCAAGAAACGCTGGAGTGCCGAAACCCCGGCCATCATGGAGGAACTCATCGGTGTGCTCGAAGGTATCGATGATATGACCTCGGCCAATGCCGAGAAGATAGTGCTCGACTGGATCGCTGACAAGGGCTATCACCTCGGCAATGTCATGAATGCATTCCGTCTGGCTGTGGTAGGCGCATGTCGTGGCCCGCACATGTTTGACATCACGGAGCTGATGCCACGGGAGGAAGTCATCAGCCGCATCCGCCGCGCCATCGATAATATCCGACTCCCCGAATAACCACTACCATTTCACTCTCACCTCATAACACATCACTAAGACTAAAAGCATGACTCCCATATATTCAGCAGGGATATGGCTATACAGACAGGGTGTCAGAGCAGCGGCTTTGAGCAGTAAAAAAGCCGCTGCTCTCGATGCCGGTCTCGGCCGGACATTCTCCATATTGGAACACAATATCAATCCCGGACACAGATATATCTGGATTCATGCCGCATCACTCGGAGAGTTTGAACAGGGGCGACCACTTATCGAAATGATACGTCGCGAACACCCGGAACTCAAAATTGTGCTCACCTTCTTTTCACCCTCGGGCTACGAAGTACGCAAGAATTATGACGGCGCGGATATCATAGTATACCTACCCTTTGACACACCACGCAATGTGACGCGGTTTCTCGATATTGTCCGTCCGATTTTTGCCGTCTTTGTCAAGTATGAATTCTGGGGCAACTATCTCGAACAGTTGCATAGACGCAATATTCCCACCTATCTGATCAGCGCGGTCTTCCGTCCCGAGCAGCTCTTTTTCAAGCCGTATGGTGGCCTTTATCGCTCACTGTTACACTACTTCACGCACA
Source organism: uncultured Porphyromonadaceae bacterium (assembly GCA_947177615.1). GTDB lineage: Bacteria > Bacteroidota > Bacteroidia > Bacteroidales > Muribaculaceae > Lepagella. Next base: position 50,891 of record CAMWUY010000002.1, on the reverse strand, counting down.
TCTATGTGCAGGATGCCCGCAGTCTCCGACTGCTCGGTGACATCGGTATCGACAATGTCGCTGTGGCGGGAGATACACGCTTTGACCGCGTCTCGGACATTATGCGGCGTGTACACCCGATACCGGAGTTAGAGCGTTTCTGCGGCGGTACACGCTCTGCCGAACGTGACCACACCATCTTTATGGCCGGCAGCAGCTGGCCCGCTGATGAGAATGTATATGCTGACTGGTTGCGCCGACACAGGGAGGTAAAGGGGGTGATAGCCCCACACGAATTTGATCATCAGCGTCTGGAGGAGATGAAACGAATCTTCGGCCCGGACGAAACGGTATTGCTCAGCGAGATACGGAATGGAGACTCTGACATCACAGGCAAACGGATACTGATCATCGACTGTTTCGGTCTCCTGTCATCGGCATACCGATATGCGGACTTCGTATATGTCGGGGGTGGATTTGGTGCCGGTCTGCACAACATCAATGAGGCCGCTGTCTATGGCGTACCCGTACTGTTCGGACCAAACCACAGCAAATTTATTGAAGCCGAAGAGATGAAAACCCTTGGCGGAGGGATAGCGGTCCACAGTCGCGAAGGTTTCGAGCGCAATGCCGACCGTCTCCTATATGATCGTAAGGAGCGCGAACAGCGAGGCCGTTGGGCTGCCGAATACATCCAAAGCAAGCTCGGAGCCACCACACTTATATACAACTCTCTCCCCCTCTGATACGCATAAACCGCTTTATAAGCATGCGTCCGGAAACAATATGATATCCCACAAATGTACCGACGACTCGACAATAGATTATCATTAAGGGAGATAAAGGAGTTATGCGCGGATATTATCTCCGCTCGCGCTGACCGCAACGATTTATGGATCGCTCTCCATTCGGACAATGACCGGATTGCTGTCAATGCACTTTGGATTATGACTCATCTTCCGGCCGACCAAGCCGAATGGCTATACTCGATACGTCAACCACTTATTGACATGCTGCTCTCAGAGTCCCACCCCTCCAAGAGACGGCTCATCCTTCAGATACTCCGTGAACAGGAATATACAGCTGACGATATCCCGACCGATCTGTTGGATTATTGTCTATCCAGGATCAATGCTGAATGCGAGCCATACGCCGTGCGTTGTTTCAGCCTGTATACTGCATACAAAATGTGTCGTCATTACCCGGAACTCCTCAACGAATTGCAGGAACATCTACACCTGCTCGCAACGCAACCGCTCTCACCCGGTCTTCGCTCGGCCTACCGGCAAATCACCCACCGCCTTGACCGCCTTACCCGTATTAACAACCGCAAATCCCGCTGATTTTCAATCAATAATACCCGGACTCCGTCTCATAAATGGATGCTAAATACTGAATACTGAATGAGGGTCAAAGAAGAAGTTCGGGCAGCTGGCGTTTAGGGACATGATGACGACCGTCGGGGGTGCGATAATATTTGAAGTCGGCATCCTCCTCACCGGACATATCCTCGAGGACAACTTCCTCGGCGGGATAGCCGATCGCCAATACATATCGGGGCTGATATCTGTCATCAAGACCCAGAACCTCGGACAACCTGACACTATTGAAAGCCTTTATAATACACCCGCCAAGACCGAGTGTGCGCATGCCGAGCGTGATCGCCTCTAACTGCAAGCCGTCATCACACAGACAGTTCTGACCATAATATGTATCGAGACACTGTATCATGTAGGCTGCCGGGCGTTCACCTTCCACCGGGCCGTCCCACTCCTCAAAATAACCGGCCCACTTGAGCAACGGATATACCAGTGTCCGTTCCTCCTCAGAGGTAACGAGCCGGTACTTCAATGGCTGGGCATTACGCCCTGACGGACAATATCTCGTCAACTCGACGAGTTGCCCGAGGGTCTCGGTCGAGATCTCCTTATTCTCAATAAATCGTCTTACGGTTCTGTCAGAAATCATCAACCGACGCAACTCTTCAAATCTCATAGCCATATTCATCATAAATTTAAATTCGCAGCTTATATCTCAAAGTGTAAAATTATGTAAAATTAGGCAATAAAATTCTACAAATCACACGCTCAAACAATTTTTTTTGTATATTTGCGATAATTCTCACGCCGTTCGGGTGTGACATATCTCTATGTCCCAAAAGGTGAGGGAATTTCAAACATATTGAAGGCGTTTATTTGCGCCTGTTTTTGGTTGTCTGAAACTACCACAATTCCAGGACCTATGCCGAAAACAGAGCGACGATAGATGCTCATGGGTATGATTATATACCGTCATTATCCTCCCGGTATCAGGAGGTGACGGGTTGTTCATATCGGCGTGAGGTCTACGTTGCTCGTCTGCATAGGTAGGCTGTGGTAGGCCTCAGACAGCGGGACGGGCAACAAATAAGGCTCTCACGCTTTCTGTCATTATACTTTTTTACTACTGCATTATATCCATGTTGAGAGCCAAGGATGACTTTATATTATGACTCCTCTGCTCGGCTCTTCATTTTATGATTCGCTCAACCGGCTGGTCATCGGTTTCCTCCTGTCGCTATGGCTTTTTGCCATACCCTGTTTTAACATCTCGTGCATAGACGGGCCTATACCTCTTGGTATATATGTCGTTGCGTGCTTTATCACAGGTCTCTTCTTCTCATTACTCATTGATAAACTTGCAGGATTAAATAAGTGTCCTTTACATTATGTTTTCTATAAGAACAAACTTTCAAGTATCAGAAAGATTTGTAAAAAATGGGATATTCCCTTTCCCGACATCAAAGACGACTCCAAGAAACCTCTATATACCTATTACACATATTACTACACTGTACAACAAGGCAACTTGTTGGGGAATATACCCGCGCTTGAGACATTATCAGCATTCCTGATGAATCTGAGCGGAGTCTGCATTATCTCCACTATCATAAGCCTCTCATTATGTATAATCCGAAAGTGTTGGTGCTTATGTTGCTGTTGCTCATGTTGTATACATCCGTGCTGTATCATGATTATATCCATAATCCTCCTCATTTGCTCAATATCATGCAGGTATTACATCGAAAGTAGAATATATTCAAACATAATCATAGCTTATAAATTTCTGCAAGAGAAATCTGAAAAATAACTGCAATAGGACAATATCACCCATAAAGATAAGTCACGGTTGCATATTGTGTACTTAAACTAACCTATCATATAACTGACAAATCAAACCAAAACTAAATTATATGACTTACTTAACATCATTTTCATTGAAGCGATGGCTATCACTGCTATTGCTATTAATTGGACTGAACGTCGCCCACGCTGCCTACTCAGGCTCAGCGACAATAGACGGATTAGTCTACTCCCTTTCCTCTTATAGCTCAGGAAACACGGCCACTATCACCGGATATTCAAATCCGCCGAGAGACCTTGTAATCCCTACGACAGTAGAATATGCAGGTGACACCTATACTGTGACAAAAATAAATTCCTCTGCATTCGCCAACTGCACTTCCCTCGAAAGTATCTCAATACCGGCAAGTGTTACAAGTATTGGCAGCAGTAATTCTGACTACTCAAATTTGCCATTTTACTATTGTACGTCACTAAAGAAAGTTGTTTTTGAAGACAGTGATTCCTCTGTGAGTTTAGGCTCTTATTACTATTCTTACACCGGTAAGGGACTGTTTTACTACTGTCCGCTGGAAGAGGTATATATCGGAAGAAATTTATCTTATGCTTCAAATTACGAATATGGTTATTCGCCGTTTTATAATCGGACTAAACTAATAAAAGTCACTATCGGGGATAAGGTAACATCACTAAACAGTTTTCTTTTCTATAAATGTTCAAACCTTAAATCCTTGAAACTTGGGGAAAATATTACATCTATTCAGAATTATTGCTTCTCAGAATGTGATTTATCCACCATTGAGTTTCCCGAAGGACTAACTTCAATAGGACAATACGCATTTGAGAAAAACGCCAATCTCACAACAGCCAAACTACCGGCTACATTACAGAAAATTGATAATTACGCATTCCGAGAGTGTAGTAATCTTAAATATATGGATTTTCCTAATGGTTTGTCCACATTAGGTGAATATGCTTTTGCATCTTCCGGATTAGAGATAGTTAAACTGCCGGAAGCAATTACAACTTTAGGAATGGCTGTATTTGCGGGTTCAAATGTAAGGATTGTTGATATTCAATCTTCTATGAATGTAAGTATTCCAAGTTGTGCTTTTGAGAACTGCCAAAATCTTACGGAATGTAATATAGGAGATAATATAACAGCTATCTCAGGTGCCGCATTCAGAGGTTGTTCTAAACTGAAAACTGTCAATATCGGTAAATCCGTGAAGACTATCGGCCTTGCAGCTTTCGCTAACTGCACATCGCTCGAAAGTATCACAATACCGGCAAGTGTTACAAGTATTGGCAGCAGTAATTCTGACTACTCAAATTTGCCATTTTACTATTGTACGTCACTAAAGAAAGTTGTTTTTGAAGACAGTGATTCCTCTGTGAGTTTAGGCTCTTATTACTATTCTTACACCGGTAAGGGACTGTTTTACTACTGTCCGCTGGAAGAGGTATATATCGGAAGAAATTTATCTTATGCTTCAAATTACGAATATGGTTATTCGCCGTTTTATAATCGGACTAAACTAATAAAAGTCACAATAGGAGATAAGGTAACATCTCTCGGAAATTATCTTTTCCAGAAATGTAATCAACTTAGTAAAATTGTATGTTTGGCAAAAAAGATACCGACAGCCAATAGCCAAACATTCGATACCGGTTGTGATACAACAATAGCCTACGTACCTTACAATACAAAAAACGAATATTCTACTGCTAACTATTGGTCTTCAATCCCGGAAATCAGAGAGTGGTTTTATGACGACATCTGCTCATATATTCCTATTGACGACAATAACGTCGAGGCACTTGCCCATCCCGATAACCGACCGGAATCACTCAATATACCCTCGCAGGTCAATTATAACGGAGGAACATTCAATGTCGTTGCGATTGCCGAAAGCGGATTTCAGAATTTTGAAAACCTTACAACCCTTACTTTACCGCAGAGTGTGACTGAAATAGGAGCAAAGGCGTTTATGGATTGCCCGAAACTTAATACGGTAACTTTTGGAGGACAAAAGATTATCGGCAACGATGCATTCCGTAATTGTACTTCACTCATTAATCTCACTCTCCCGAATGAATTAGAGACTATCGGCACCGGAGCATTCAAAAATGATGCAAGTATTGCCCAGATTGAGTTCAAGGAGGGTCTGAAAGAGATTGGGGCATTCGCATTCTCCGACTGTAAGGCTCTTACAGCTGCTCTTCTCCCAAACACCTTGACTCGTATTGGTGATTCTGCGTTCGAGGATTGCGTTAAACTGACTTACGTTTCCCTCGGTTCACAACTCGAATCAATAGGTAACTCCGCATTCCGCAACTGCTCAGTACTTACTGAAATATCCATACCGGGCACTACTGCGACAATCGGCTATAAGGCATTCCAGAACTGTCACACATTGGCTCTTGCCACACTCAACCCCGGTATCGAGACCATCGGAGGCTTCTGCTTCGACGGGTGTGCCGAATTGCTGTCAATGACAATTCCCGGAAGTGTAAAATCAATTGGGGGCGGAAGTTTTGACGGTTGCTCATCACTATCCTCTCTCTCATTCAGTAACAGTGAGAATGCACTGGAGATTCCGATGTTTACCGACTCACCTCTGAAGACACTTCGTATCGGTAGAAATCTGACTTACACATTTTCCAACAGCATTTCGCCATTCCGTGACAGAACTACATTGAACAGAGTTATGTTCACCGGCAACTATGTTACAACCATTTATGACTATCTGCTCGATGGATGTACAAATGTAAGCTCAATAACATTACCAGACAACCTTGAAGTCATCAACAGTTATGCGTTCCGCAATTGCGCCTCGCTCCCTCTCATCATACTTCCCGGTTCACTATCAGAAATAAAGGATGGTGCATTCAACGGATGTAAAAGCCTTGCCGACATTACTATCAATGATAGCGATGAGCCATTGACTCTCGGCACTGCCAACTCCATGTTCGATGAATCACCGATACGTTCCCTGTATGTAGGACGTGACATTGTTTACAATCTCGACTCTTACAACAGACCCTACGAACATGCACCGTTCTACCGTCAGTTAGCTTTGACTGACCTGAAGTTCTCTACATCCGGCGATGTCACTTCTATCCCTTATTACTTCCTCTATGAGGCGGAGAACTTATCGGCCGTCACATTCCCGGAAAGTCTGGTTAATATAGGTGACTACGCATTCTCCGGGGACATCACTCTCGGTAATGTACAGATGCCGGATGATGTTACATCAGCCGGAGAGGGAGCATTCCGTCGTTGCTCTGCCCTGCAGAATATTCATCTCTCCGAAAAACTGGAAAGGATTTCTGAATATCTCCTCGCTGATTGCACATCGTTGCAGTCAGTCTATATCCCCGCTTCTGTGCAGAGTGTCGGGTACGGAGCATTCTCTCAGTGTACCTCACTTGCGGAGGTAAGACTCAACGATGCCGCGACGCCTTTGGATATATCCTATGACTCCGACAGCACCGGTATGTTCCACAACTCACCGCTCAAAGGACTCTATATAGGACGAAATATCAACTACACTCCGGCTGAAAATTATGGATATTCACCTTTCTATGATATAACTACATTAGAAAATGTAAGTTTCTCACAGTCCGGCAACGTGACCGCGATAAACAATTATATGCTGGCAGGTTGTAACTCGGTAAAATCATTCAAACTCCCTGCATCGCTCGTGAATATCGGTGACTATGCTTTCTACAATATGTCCGCTCTCGAATATTGCGACATCCCCAACAGTGTGACATCTCTCGGCAAAGCTGTATTCATGAATGATATCGCGCTCGAGACTGTAACTCTCTCAAACCAACTGCCGACGTTGGATGAGAATGTGTTCAATAATTGCACCCTGCTGAATAACCTTTCAATCCCGGCCTCGGTAAAATATATTAATACCGGAGCATTTACAGCATGCGCCTCCATGTCCAATCTTCGCATGGAGGATGGCACGGAGATAATGACAGTGGCCTCAAAAGATGGTGAAAACAGCCTGTTCGCAGATTGTCCTGTCACAGACCTCTATCTCGGCCGCTGGCTCTCATACGACATCAATACAAAAACTGTTGCGCCGTTCTGTAATCAGACGGGACTGACCAAACTTACCATCAGTCCCAAGGCCGGAACAATCGGCAAATACCTCTTCAGCAATTGTTCCACACTCCCGGCTGTCGCAATTCCTGACGGTATCGAATCCATCGGCGAAGAGGCATTCTACCAATGCGAGGCGCTGAAGACACTTTCGTTGGGTGAGGGACTGACCTCGTTGGGTGAACGAGCTTTTGCCGGCAACATCTCCCTCGACAATGTCATAATGCCCTCGACATTGACAAGCATTTCTGACGGATGTTTCTCCAATTGCAGCAATCTTATTAATCTTCGACTCAATGCAAATCTCGGCATTATCGGTCCCAGAGCATTTGAAAATTGCTCCAAGCTTGCTTCGCTCGATATACCGGCCAAAGTGTATGGACTCGGTGTCGAATCATTTCAGGGTTGCGCGAGCTTGCCATATATAACTATTCCGGAAGGAGCACTCAGTTCTGTAGGTGCACGCGCATTCAAGGGTTGTACCAACGCTGCTTCCGTCTCGATTGGCAAAAATGTAACATCCTTAGGTGTCAATTGCTTCCAGGATTGCGCTGCAATCAATCATATCAAGGTTTACAATACCGTTCCCCCGGTAGGTTCTCCCGGTTTCCCGCAAAATGTGGTTGATAACGGCACTGTATTCGTACCCGCTGAGTCTGTCGATGACTATAAGGATTCTGATACATGGTGGGAATTCTTCAGAATACTTCCCCTGACTGACACGACTCTCGTATCCTCTATCACACTCGATAAGACTCAAGCCACAATCTGTGACAGCGAGACCCTGCAGCTGACCGCATCCGCACTTCCGAATGATGCTACGGACGCGACCGTACTCTACCGCTCAAACGATACGGAAGTCGCTACGGTAGACGGCAACGGACTCATCACCGGCAAAGCACCCGGTGAGGCTGTAATCACCGCCTACACTGCCGATGGCTCAGGTGTATACGCAGAGTGTCACCTCACTGTCACACCTACTCCGGTACAGAGAATCGACGGAGATTCCGACTACATCATTAAAGTAGGCAGAGAGGGTCAGATAACAACTACAGTTTATCCCGAAAACGCTACATACCGGACTTTGACATGGAAATCTGACAACACATCTGTTGTAACCATTGATGAAGACGGCACCCTGCATGCCCAATATAAGGGTACTGCCAATATTACAGCGAGTGCAACAGACGGTTCGGGCGTCACATACCGTTGCGCTGTCACTGTCATTCCTCCGACTGCCGGAGACTCCAATGATGACGACCGGGTAACCATTACGGACGCTGTCAATACCGCCAACTACGCTGTCGGCAATGAGGTAAAAGATTTCTGTGAGGAAGCCGCGGATGTAAACGGCGACAACCGTATCACACTGGCCGACGCGACTGCTACGGTATCTATAGTTCTTAACCAACCTGCCGAGGATGAAGCAAGTCCGGTGCGCGCACGTTCAATAATCGGTGATGTCGATTCGGATGCTCTGATTATCGATGACTTTATGATTGCTCCGGGTCAGCACGCAACAGTGGCTGTTCATCTCAATGACAGCAGAGATTATGTCGCATTGCAGGGTGATATAATCCTCCCGTCCGGTTTGAGCATTGTCGATATCAAGACAGGTGAGCGTGGCGTGTCATCTCATGTACTGGCCACAAATACTTTGGGCAATGACCGTGTACGCTTTGCACTGTTTGATATCAACAACTCGACTTTTGCCGATACTGATGATGCGATTATCCTTGTTACTGTCTACGCTGACAGAGAGATTACCGGTGAATTGAAGATATCCAATGCGTACGCTGCTGATGCTGATGCAATTGAATATCGACTCACATCCGAAGGTGGACGGAGCGACATCACTACTGCTGTTGGTACAACGGTTGATGATTCAATCGTGATTGCAGCGTTGGATAACACTATCCATGTTTATAACGCTATGGGTGAGAATATAATCATTTGCTCTTCGGATGGCGCTGTTGTAGTCAATCATATCGCTGCTTCCGACGATGAATCTATCTCACTTATGTCCGGCATATACATCGTAAGTGCCGGCAGGTACTCTAAGGAAATAATGATAAAATAATCAAGGTGATAATGAAACCCAAATTATATATCCATTTACTGCTGATGATTTTTGGAATGCTCACAGGAGCATTCCAAAAGACATCAGCGGCTGAAAGGTTTTATATCGATGATATAAATATTGAACCGGATGAAACGGCGACATTAATATTCAAACTGGAATCCGACAATTTATATTATGGTTTCCAGGCAGATATGCTATTGCCTACAGGATTGGAGTTCGTGTTGAACAACGGCAAACCGGATATTGAACTATCATTGACAGATCCCAATCACAACATTACCGTGGTCAGTAATCTGATTTCAGAGAATACATTACGATTCGGAACTTTTTCAACCGGTCATACGCCAATCAACGGCACAGGCGATTCTTTGTTCTCCATTAAAGTCAAATCTTCTCCCGATTTTGAGGGAGGTGAGCTGAAGATGACTGACATACTGTTCGTCAATAGAAATGATGAAGAAGTCTCATTCCCGTCAATCAGCAAACTGATTGGCACTCATCATAATGATAGAGTTCTAATCCCGAATTTCAATATTCCTGTAGGTGAGTCAATGGAGATTTCCCTTGATCTGAACAATGAATCCGTTTTTACTGCATTTCAGGTTGATATCATTCCTCCGAAAGGACTCGATTTCAATACCGATTCATTTAAACTGACATCCCGTGCTACTGACCATTCTCTATCGGTCAAGAAATTTGATGACGGACACGTAAGGGTAATCTGTTTTTCAATCAACAATACCCCCATTACCGGAATCGACGGTGCGATACTCAACATGGTTTGCACGGCGAATCACGATATTCCGAAGTCTGCAGAACTACAACTGAAGAATCCGATATTCACAACTTCCTCAGCTCACGAATATATACTTGAAAACTCGACAACGAGTATTACGACAGATAGAATATATGTAACATCTATCACTATTATTCCGTCTGAAACATCCTTGATGGTTGATGAGACAATCTACGTAGAAGCTATAGTATCGCCTGAGAATGCCACAACAAAGTCTGTAAAATGGTCATCAAGTAATCCTGAGATTGCCAGGGTATCACAGACCGGAATTGTGACCGGAATATATCCGGGGGATGTGACTGTCACCGCGACAGCCATTGACGGAAGTAATATATCAGCCGAATGCAATATTACGGTCAAAGGTATTCCGGTACAGGAGATTATATTAAACTCTTTATCGGTACAGCTTGAAGCCGATGAAACATTTGAATTGTTAGCGACTGTTTGGCCGGTCAATGCACACGATAAATCACTCGGGTGGTGCTCATTGGATGAGTCGGTCGCTGTCGTGGACAATTCGGGTATAGTGACCGCCGTCAATCGCGGTACAGCTGTTATCAGAGTCTTTTCTCTCGCATATCCGGATGTTTTTGCAGATTGCCAGATCACCGTCACCCCGAAGCCGGTGGTGTCGGAACTTATCTGGAATCAGAATTTCAGATACATGATTGGAGAGAGTGTCAGACTCGAAGCATATTCATCTGAAGGCTATCCGTTGGAATACTCCTGTATCACGCCTGACGGTGGTTTCTGCATAGCTGACATTGAGCATGTGAATGGCGATGAGTGGACCGCGACTTTCAACTACGAAGGTGCATACATACTTAGAGTCTCCGATGGTGAAAAAGAGATGGAAAAAAGATTTAATGTCCTCTCTTCACATGACGGACTCATGGAGATAGAAGGATTGTATTACCGATATGCTGACGACAATCATAATACACTCAAAGTGGTCAGGGGGTATAACATGTATGAAGGAGATTATATTATCCCGACAACTGTAAACGGTCTTCAGGTTGTCTCAATAGATGATATGGCATTCTATAGCTGCAAATTCCTGAATGATGTGATGATCGAAGATGGAATAGAAACTCTGGGGGGCCAATCATTCGGTAACAGTTCACTTCATGCAATCGATATTCCGGCATCCGTCCGTACACTGAGTGGAAACTATGTTTTCAATGCGCTCAACGGCAATCTGTCTTCAATAAGTTTCCACGGCTTGCCTCCTGCCGCCGATGAAACAACATTTAACGGATTTGTAGACTATGAGCGGTGTGTACTTCATATACCTGCGGGGACATATCCCTTATACCGGGAAGCTCCGATATGGGGTAATTTTGTCGAAATTATTGATGATTTACCTCAATATGTTCATCTTAATATCACAGATGATTATTTAGAGATTGAAATCGGAAAGGAATATACTCTGAATGCCGACGTAACTCCCGAATATGCTTCTTCATTACTGCGCTGGCGCAGTAATGATGATTCTATCGCAACCGTCAATCAGGAAGGTGTTGTCACCGGAGTCTCCAAAGGTACAACCGAGATTATCGCATATATCGGAGATATTATTGATATTGTGTCTGTCAAAGTAGACAATTTATCCGGTATCGCCACTCCATCCGTTGATGAGATGAGGATAGTAGTGACCGACCGCTGCATTAAAGTAAGCGACAACGGGGCTTCGGCTCATATCCGATTGTTCGACATAAACGGGGTCGTAATATCAGAAACCTTTGCTGACGGCACCTCAATTTCATTTGACAATCTGCTCTCCGGACTATATATTCTATGCATTGGCGACAATCGGTTTAAAATAGTCCTCCCCTGACATACCGACTATACCGAGTATTCTTGCATCGCAAGAATATAAAACAAGTCACGCAAATCAGTTCAACACTCTGATTTGCGTGACTTATTATATGGTAATTGCGCCCTTTAAATGTCGGGGGCGGTGCGGTCGAGGAGTTCGGGAACTATGCTTATGTAGCCGTGGGAGAGAGCCCATTCGTCGGTATCCTCCGCGTCGGGTTCCTCACTGATAAATCTGCCGGTGAGCCAGTACACGGGCAATCCATACGGAGGTTGCATCTCGGCATACTCATCAGTCCAATGTCCGCGAGCCGAACGGCAATAACGCAGACCCACGATATCTGTCACCTTCGGAGCATTCAGATTCAGACAAACACCCTCGGGCAAACCCTCGGACAATACCTTCATCACAGTCGCCTCAACAAAGGGCATCATCGGACCGAAATCAGCATCAGCCGAGTGATCACACAACGAAAAGCCGACTGCGGGAATACCGCAGGCCGTCCCCTCAAAGGCCGCTCCCATAGTGCCTGAATAAACTACATTGATCGCCGAATTACTACCGTGATTTATACCGCTGCATACCATATCCGGACGTCTCTCCCTGACCACGGTATACATAGCCAGCTTGACACAATCCACCGGTGTACCATCCACCGCATACCACTCCACATCCGGTTCGCTGTCAGCGTAATCACTTATCGGACGCAACCGCAGAGGACGTTTGACGGTGATGGCCATCGACATGCCGGACTGCGCATCCTCCGGACACACCGCCACCACATGACCTATACGTGAGAGCATCCGGGTCAGCTCATGCACTCCGCGGGCACGATACCCGTCATCATTACTCACCAGAAACAAAGGTCTATTATCCTCACTTTTCCTACTCATATCTTCTCTATTAATCAAGTCATCAGTATTAGTCACCGGTCAATGGTAATAACAACACCCTATTACTTCATAACTCATAACTATTACCTATTACCTCTTCCCAATTCCCTATTACCTATTATAACCGTTTTCCCAAAAGATAGTAATCCAGCACTATACTTCTGTCACCACCCGGGATTTCCTTCATATAATCATGCTCCGGATATTGGGTATATTTACGCCGCATCTTCTTGAAATCTTTATGAGCATTATATATCGCCTTACTATTGGCTATATCTCCGGATACCAGGAATTTTAAAAAGGCCAGCGTATCCGCCAGACGTCTTATGAAGAGTATGCGACGACCTTTGGACTTAGGAAGATTTTTATGCAACAGCAGCAGATTATTACGGAAATTGAGATATGTCTTGCGCGGATTTTCCTTGGGCAGCGAGGCACCACCGACATGAAAGATATGCGAGTCGGGGACGACATAAATCTTATAACCGGCTCCGCGCATACGGCAGCAGAGGTCTATCTCCTCCATGTGAGCGAAAAAGTCAGCATCCAGACCGCCCAATCGCAGATATACCTCAGTGCGGACCATCATCGCCGCTCCCGAAGCCCATGCCACCTCAACAGCCTCACCATCATATTGCCCCTCATCTCTCTGGACGGTATCGAAAATCCGACCTCTGCAATAAGGATAACCCAACTTGTCAAGCAGCCCACCGGCAGCTCCGGCATACTCGAACATATCCTTTGCATGATATGAGCGGATTTTCGGCTGTATGGCTCCCGCCTCGGGATGTTCCCTCATAAAGCGCAGTAAGGGTTGCCACCACCCCTCCGTCACCTCTACATCGGAATTGAGCAATATCGTATAGGGATAGTTCGTATCAGCTATAACATGGTTATAACCCGCGGCAAAACCATAATTCTCACCCAGCTCCATGACCTTCAATTCCGGATAATTCTCTCTAAGCCATGATACCGACTCATCGGTAGAGCCATTATCAGCGACTATCAGATCAACCTCTTCTCCGGATGTATACTTCACCGCCGACGGTATAAATCGCCGCAACAATTCGACACCGTTCCAATTTAATATTATTACAGCTAACTGCTTCATTGTTCAATCTATATGTTGTCCTAACACTGTCTCCGCCCTATCACTGTCCATATCCACGATTCTAACCGTAGATATGGTATTTACCGCCCCCTCACGATATGGAGCTATGACACGCAGATAATTGTCAGTCAGACCCGACATCATATCCGTGCCGTTCACCCGATGCTCCCACAACACATCACGCACCTGCCCGACGCTACGGCGCATAAAGTCTCTGACCTTATCATCACTGACAGCCGTCAGCACGCTCACGCGACGATGGCGCTCACCATTCTCGACAATATCTCCGAGCAGAAGAGCCTTCGTACCGGGACGTTCTGAATAAGGAAACACATGCAACCTTGTGACATCCAGCGATTGAATAAATTCCCGCGACTTCTCCCACTCTTCAGCAGTCTCGCCACGAGCTCCGGCTATGACATCCACACCGATAAAGGCGTCCGCCATCAATTGGCGGATACGTTCCACCTTATGACGGAACAAGGCCGTATCATAACGGCGGTTCATCAATCTCAACACATGGTCTGATCCGGACTGCAACGGTATGTGAAAGTGATGTTTGAAGGCTCTCGACTCTGTCGCTATCCATTCCAATATCTCATCTGTCAGCAGATTAGGCTCTATTGAGGATATTCTGTAACGTGCTATCCCCTCCACCTCGTCAAGTCGCTTCAGGAGTGTCAGGAAATCCTGACCGTTATCCCTGCCGAACTCGCCTATATTGACGCCCGTGAGCACAATCTCCCTGGCTCCACCGGCCTCGGCATCACGAGCCTGCGACACAAGCGAGTCAATATCTCCCGACCGCGACCGGCCACGTGCAAAGGGGATGGTGCAATATGTACAGAAATAATCACACCCATCCTGCACCTTCAGCCACCAGCGTGTACGGTCGCCACGCTCACACGAAGGGCGAAAAGACCGGATATCCAGCGATGGCGTAGTATCGACTATCACTCTATGCTCAGCCTCCCAACGGTCGAGATACTCCGTCAGACGCAGTTTCTCATTACTACCCAACACGATATCCACCCCCTCAATACCGCTGACCTCGGCAGGTTTCAGCTGGGCATAACATCCGGTGACTACAATAGTCGCGTCGGGCCATTTGTTTACCAGACGGCGTATCAACGAACGCCCCTTCTTGTCAGCAGTCTCAGTCACGCTGCATGTATTGATCACACACATATCAGGCACCTCAAACGGCTCTACGCGACGGTAACCGCGTTCGCGCAGCATACGGCCTATCGTCGACGTCTCCGCAAAGTTCAACTTGCAACCTAATGTAAAATATGCGACCTTCCGGCCATCGTAATCGGGTGTCATGGATTGTAAGATAGCGTCCAAATATACAAAAAATTGCCCTCAACACTTGACAACGACATTTTTAAGTATTAACTTTGCCATTCGTGCGCATTTTATATATTATAGATGTGCATGACGTCACCGAGGGACGAGGGGAATACAAAGATATGAAAAATCAGAAAGAATTCAAAATATCCTTTTGGGCGGCTCATGCCACGACTATTGTCAGTGTCACTCTCGTATTGCTGATCGTCGGCATTATCGCTATGATCACCATCTCAGCAGATCGTGAGACGAGACGACTACGGCAACAGATAGAAATCACGGCCATTATCGCTGACAGTATACCCGACACATCAGCGCAACACTTTCTCAACGATATCCGCAAACAACCATATTGTCTTGACGCGCAGCTCATCACTGCCGCACAGGCGCTCGAACAATGGAAACAGGATACAGGCGAGGATCTCGAGGAGCTCTTCGGTGTCAACCCGCTGACTCCCGAAGTGACCTTTCATCTCAAGGCTGAATACACTTCACCGGAAAACATCACACGTATTGCCGCTCAGATCGCCGCTGTCAAAGGCATTCAGGAGGTTGTGACTCCCGACTCGGGTATGCTCACTGCCATGAACACCAACATATCTCGACTTACCACCATTCTGGCCATCATCGCCGCAGTGATGCTCATCATCTCATTCGTTCTCATCAACAATACCGTACATCTCACTATATACGCGCGCAGATTTACAATACACACCATGCAACTTGTCGGAGCGACCAACGCCTTCATACGTATGCCCATCGTGATGCAGAACATGCTGGCCGGAGTCGTTTCCGGTCTTGTCGCAGCCGGTATAATTGCCGTTGCCATGGCTTCAGCAACACGGGCAGGACTTGAAGATCTCGCCAACTCCGTCGGCTGGCCTACATACGCTCTCATCGCTGCCGGCATCATCATGCTCGGTGCCATCCTCTGCGCACTCGCCGCCCTGATCTCTACCGGCAAATATCTGCGTAAAGATTACGATAAGCTGTTCAAATAATCATATCATACATTTTTAGTAATGAGTGACAAGAAATACACCCCCATATTCTCAGCTGTCAATCTCTACATGATGGCCGGCTGTCTCTGCCTCATCATACTCGGCTTCATACTGATGTCAGGATCGCCGAGCACCATCGACAGCTTCAATCCCGACATATTCTCTACAAGACGTATCATCGTCGGACCCACCCTCGCATTTCTCGGATTTCTATTGATGGCATTCGCTATAATATACAATCCACGCAAGAAGAAGACCGGCAACGGCGATGACATTGACGACACTAAGGATAATATCTGAATATCGCTCATCTTTACTCATATACATGAGTTTCTTTTAAAGGTTACAATATGGAATGGCTTGACGCCCTTATACTTGGTCTCGTACAGGGACTCACCGAATATCTCCCCGTCTCCTCAAGCGGTCATCTCGAGATTTTCAGAGAAATACTCGGCATAGATATCCCGCAGGATGACATTCTCGTCTTTGACATTATAGTACATGCGGCCACCGTATGCTCGACAATAGTCATATTATGGTCTATGTTCGCCGACCTGTGCAAAAGTTTCTTCACTTTCAGGATGGACAATAATTTCTATTATGTCTGTAAGATTCTGGTCAGCTGTATCCCGATCGGCATTGTCGGTGTCTGCTTCAAGGACACCGTCGAGTCATTCTTCGGTTCGGGGCTCACGGTCGTCGGCATCTGTCTGCTCATCACGGCGGCACTGCTCACATTCGCACATTATAGCGACACCATATACGGCCGTCTCCTCCCGGCCCGGGCAGGACGTGACATCACATGGCTTGACGCCATAATCATCGGATGCGCACAATCTCTGGCAGTGCTCCCCGGCCTCAGCCGCTCGGGCACAACGATCGCCACCGGTATACTGATCGGCGACAAGCGTGACAAAGTCGCCACATTCTCATTCCTGATGGTCATCATACCGATCCTCGGAGAATGCCTGCTCGACGTCAAGGATATGCTTGAAACCCCGGCTTCAAACAGCATCTCACCGCTCTGCCTCTGCATCGGATTTGTCACGGCGTTCCTTTCAGGATGCTTCGCCTGTAAATGGATGCTCTCACTCGTCAAGCGTGGCAAACTCGTATGGTTCGCCATTTATTGCGTCATCATCGGCATCATCTGTCTGCTATGGAGATAAAGAGCAGTCTGGACCTCGTCGGAGGAGAAATATTCGCTGTTGACAAGCCACTGGGGTGGACCTCGTTTGACGCGGTCAAACGTCTGCGCGGAGCCATCCAACGTCGTCTGAATGTCAAGAAGTTTAAGGTCGGACACGCCGGCACGCTTGATCCTCTGGCCACAGGTGTTCTCATCATCTGCACAGGCCGGGCCACACGTGCCATCGAGTCGTTGCAGGCCGGAGAGAAGGAGTATATCGCCGAGATACGCCTCGGTGCGACCACACCGAGCTTCGACCTTGAGACCGAGATAGACGCCACCTTCCCGACAGAACATATCAATCGCGAACTCATAGAGTCAGAACTGCCAAAATTTCAGGGTCACATCATGCAGGTGCCACCGGTATTCTCGGCTGTCAAAATCGATGGACGCAGGGCATATAAGTTCGCACGCAAGGGGAAAGAGATTGAACTCGCACCAAAACCGCTATACATCAGCGAGATTGAGCTCCTCGACTTCCATGATGACATACTTACCGTACGCGTCGTGTGCAGTAAAGGCACCTATATCCGCGCATTAGCCCGGGATATAGGTCTGGCACTCCGCTCCGGCGCTCACCTCACCGCGCTCAGACGCACACGTGTCGGCGACTTTGACACCGACAGATGTCTCTCGCTAGATGACGCTCTCGAAATGATTAATAATTGTCAAATAATAGATAATAATAACGATTCTCCACGAGATGGAGACACTGACGAAAATTCTATATGAAACTCTCTCAGTTTAAATTCAACCTACCCAATGACCTCATCGCACAATACCCTATAGAAAATCGCGATGAGTGCCGTCTGATGGTCGTGGACGCCCGTGACGGATCTATAACCCATCACATCTTCAAGGATGTCATCAATTATTTTGACGAGGGAGATGTTATGGTATTCAACAACACCAAGGTCTTCCCGGCCCGGCTATATGGAAATAAGGAGAAAACCGGAGCTTGTATAGAGGTATTTCTGCTGCGCGAGCTCAACGCCGACCATAAATTCTGGGATGTACTCGTGGAGCCGGCCCGCAAGATACGTATCGGCAACAAACTCTATTTCGGTGAGGATGACAGCATGGTGGCCGAGGTCATTGACAATACCACCTCACGAGGACGCACTCTCCGCTTCCTGTACGACGGACCGCACGATGAGTTTAAAGCCGCATTGTACGCAATGGGCAAAACTCCGATACCGGACTACATCAAGCGTATGGCGGATGACAAGGACGCGGAGGCTTATCAGTGTATATTTGCCGAAGTTGAAGGCGCTGTCATGGCGCCGGCCGCCGGTATGCACTTCAGTCGCGAACTAATGAAACGACTTGAGATCAAGGGTATCGAACGTGGATTTCTCACTCTTCATTCAGGACGTGGCAACTTCAAGGAGATCGATGTCGAAGATCTCACCAAACATCGTATGGACTCCGAGGAAATGTACGTCTCCGGCGAACTTGTCGACATGGTCAATGATGCGAAAGACCGTAACAACAGAATCTGCGCTGTCGGCACATCGGTAATGCGTGCTATCGCCTCATCCGTGTGTATGAACGGACATATCATGCCCTACTCCGGATGGACCAACAAGTTTATCTTCCCTCCATATACCTTTACGGTCTGTGACGCGATGATATCCAACTTCCATCTCCCGCTCAGCACAATGCTGATGATGGTTGCCGCCTTCGGAGGTTATGACCTTGTCATGGAGGCATACAAAGTCGCCGTCAAGGAGAAATACCGCTTCGGAGCCTACGGAGATGCCATGCTCATCATCCGCAACTAAGAGCAACCCCTATGGAGTGTAGGCTTTAGCCTACGCAAAAAGCTAAAATAGCGAAAATAGCTAATTTAGCTAAAATAGCTAAAATAGCTATTATAGCTATTATAGCTATTATAACCGAAAAAAGACGGCTGTATCAAGATAATGTGATACAGCCGCTCTCTATATTATCTGAGCTGAATTTTTAGATATTGTCCTCCATAGGCATGAAGTGCTGATAGGGGTGGTAACATGCCGGACACTTTTCGGGAGGTGTCGTCCCCTCGTAGATATATCCGCATACCAGACACTGCCACTTGATCGGAGTATCACGTTTCCATACCGTGCCGTTCTCGATACGTTCACGCATCTTATTGAAACGCGCCTCATGATGAGCCTCTACAGAAGCGATCGCACGGAAACGTGCTGCTATCTCTGTAAATCCCTCTTCTTCGGCCACTTTTGCAGCATTGATATAAGAGTCAACACCCTCAGACTGCTCCTCGGCGGCAGCAACCTTAAGGTTTTCGGCTGTAGTGCCGATAATACCCGCATCTACCGACAGAGGAGCAGTGACTACCGCACCCTCAGTCAGATACTTGAAGTATATCTTCGAGTGATGAAGCTCGTTGGCTGCCGTCTCCGCAAAGATGTTTGCGTACTGATAGTAACCCTCCTTCTGAGCCTGTTGAGAGAAGAATGTGTATCGGGTATAGGCCGCTGACTCAGCCATATATGAGTTTGCTAAATTCTGTTCGGTTTTTGTACCGCGAATGCTCTTTGCTGTTGTTGCCATAGTATTTTCAGTTTTTATAATTTATTATAGGTTCTTAATAATATCTGTATTTACAACATTCACAAAAAAGATTTGGTTTGATACCCACCAACAAAATTATACTAAATCTTAGCCCCCTTTCCCCACAGGACACGAACCATCAACGCCAGAACAACTGCATAAACAATATATTATCACAAATTTTCTCACAACCGTAACAATTACCCGGTGACAAACTCATCAAATGCCACATACCCATAATAGGCCCATAATATGAAATATGAAAATTTGACGAATAGATTTGTAGTTAAAACTTTTTTATTAACTTTGCAACATCAGGGGAGCAATCTCTTGATACTTTTTTACATAACTGAAGCGTTTCGTGCTTATTCCTTTACTCTGAAATCGCCAAATTTTTAGGTCAACAGGATTAAGCAGTCATTAAAACGCTCATGTTTGTCGTATATCCACTCCCCGACAGGGAACAGATATTCGATAAGGCGTGGGAGTGGACTGTTTATTGTTGATCAGGCGTTTGGCGATGCCTAGAGTAAAATAAACCGAACATCGTCCTACGCTTCCTTATTAATCAACCTTATGAAAGAGAGGACGCTTTCATAATCATTTTACGCGATGTATTATGAAACGATTCTTTAAATTATTCACCTTACTATCACTTATCTCATTCTCCATCTCAGTTTCTGCTCAGGAGTACACTAAAAAGGAGATGTCCGCGTTTACCAAAGCCGCTGAGAAAGAGGCAAAACAAGCCACGAAAAAGCTTGAAAAGGAGAAATGGGAGTACAATGGCGTAGGAACTCTTGCCAAGGCATACGAACGATACCTGCTTAATACAGAAGACTTCGGAGGTACATGCGAAGCTCGCTCATACGAGATTAACAATGCGCCAAACCTCAGAAATGGAGAGAAAAGCCTCCTGAACATGGCTCAGTCAAGCTATGCACAAGAAAACGAGGCTTACCTCAAACTTGAACAAACCGCTCACTCCGGTCAAGTGGATGTAACTCTTGAAGACAATGTTGTAAAGGCTCTCGCGCAATTCAGCGGAGACATAAAGCGTTCATTTATTGTCTATAAAAAGAATCATAATGGCACTTACAACATGCGAGGGTATTTTATAATTGACAGCAACAATACTAAAGCCAAGATTCGCAAAATGGCACGGGAACTTGAGGATGAGGCCGAATTGAGTAAGAAAATTAAAAGTGCCGTGGAATAAAACTCTATTCTCTTAATACCTGTGTTAATATTAGCTAATGACATAATGATCGCAAATCGAGTATCTTTACGACTAATATTATCTATTATCTCCTTGTGTCTGTTATCCACTCTGCTCTCCTATGCGCAGACACCTAAGGATGCAATGGAACGTATAAGAAGTAATGCAGAACGATATAAGATTGGAGAGGCCTCAGGGATTACAGAGGGTGATGCACGAAAGGCATCTTTAGAAAACCTGATGATGCAACTGCGCACCACCTTCTCTCTGGACTTCTCTGAATCTGAAAATGTCAACGGTTCAGAGTATGACTATAAGAACCAATCCGATCTCAAGGCATCTTCTATAATGACGGTTGAGAACCTTTCGACTATATCATTTCAGGATGACAACGGATGGCATGCAATGTCATATATTTCGAATATTGACTTAGCCGCTGCTGAAACAATGCGACGTGATAATATTAAAGATCTTATATTGCTTGGGATCGAGCAAGAAGGAAGACTCAATATCGCAGGAGCGTTGAAATACTATACCTGGGCACTCAATATGCTGTCTTCATTCGGTGATAACCTGATTATGGAGATCGAAGGCAAGAACCGCACTGCTAAACCTTGGCTTATCAAACATATTCCGATGATACTGGACAATATTGACATTTCAATCAATGACAACAGCATCGATTATGATGAGTTTGATTATGACCATTATAGCATTAATTTAGATGTCAAATATGCAGGACAGCCTGTTTGTGCACTTGATTTGAGTTACTTCAATGGAGAACGCGAAATCAAACCCGTACATAGCAAGAACGGTATTGCCACTTTGTCGTTCCCTGATATAAAGAATTTCAGAGAGTTGAATATCAAGGTAGTATTTGATTATCCGGAAGATGCAAAGCTTTATGGACCTGAACTGAAAACTATATACGAGGCAGGCCGCAAGGTGGAATTTGATGGTCACGATAATATCCGTATTCCAATCAAAATCAACGCCAATAATATTAAAACAGGTAAGACTGCCAAGAATGACCGATCAAACCAAAACAACAAAGCAATATCCAATAACACCGGCAACAAGGCTGAAGAAAATGATACTCAGACTAATCCTATCATAGACAATAAATATAAACAGATAGAACGTCCGATCGAAAATAACGAACAGGCTGTATTGGCAATAAAAAATGTCGAAACAGCTCTGAGAAATAGAAAGTATGAGAGTGTTAAAAACCTGTTCACTGAAGATGGGTGGAAAATATTCAGCTTGCTAACCTCTCGGGGGGATGTAAAGGTCACCGGAAAAACAGACAATATTGTAATTGAAAGTTCTAATCTTTTTACTATTGGCAAAGGTATCCCTATCTCCTTCAAGACATACGGACACGTGGCCAATGAAACATTAGTTTTCAGATTTGATAAAAGTTCCGGACTTATCTCCTCAATAGCCTTTGCACTCACGAAAAGAGCGGAAGAAGATATCTTCAGACAGGCTATGTGGAATATTGACTCCAGATATTCCTTACTGACTTTCATGGAGGATTATCAGACTGCTTTTGCATTAAAACGACTCGACTATATTCAGAAAATCTTCTCTGATGATGCAGTTATCATTACCGGAAAAATTGAAGCCAACAATAATACCAAGAAATTTTTTGATATCAAAAGCGTAGGGATCAACACCGGAGATAAAAACGTGACTTACCGTAAATTCAATAAAGATCAATATATCGATCAGTTGAAAAGCGACTTCTTTGATAAAAAGTCATCAACATACAAGAAGTATATTCAGCTTACCTTTGAAGATGCGGTGATTTCAAAGGTTGCAGCCAATGGATACACAGACAACGAAGTAATGTGGATTGAGATAAAGCAACAATACAATTCTGACAAATACAGCGACAAGGGATATCTCTCCCTACAGATTGACCTTAAGCCTAAAGGCTCGCAAATTCATGTCAGAACCTGGACACCGGAATTTATTGATATCGATTTTCTTAAAGAACATTTCGGCATCGGCGAGCAATAAACAGCACTACCGAAACAACTTAACTTATTTCCTCTATAAATTATATGAATAGAATTTTTTCAATTATACTTTCTATAGTATTTACGACATTGTGTGCAAGTGCACAAATTGAGTATGTCCAGGGGTCGTTCAGGTCTCTTGCCGATAGTAATAAAGCCACGGAAGGCTCTGATATTGGCAAATACAACATGACTGAGAAAGTCATTGATGATTGGAAATTCAATGCGGATGGTGAGGATGTTAACTCCATACTTATTATCTCTTTTGAAAATTTCTCTCCCGATGACATGAAAGATATCAGCATAACTAAACTTAGTAATAATAAGCTTGTCAGCTATGCTGATAAGGATATCAGAGAAACAGAGGGTGTGATGACCAGATGGTTTTATATCCCGGAAAGTAACAAAGCATTTGATATAGACTTTGCCCATCCCAAGTATGGATCTACTCGCATCCCGGGGGTAACAATGCAGAAACACAAAATATATCATGCCACTCTCAGGGCTCATGGTACAGTCAGTGTCGCTATAACATCAATACCTGCAGGGACAAAAGTTTTTTTTGACCAACATGAAGTCGGGGTTACGCCTATTACTATTCCGGAAGTAGTTCTTGGTAAACATCATATAAAACTGGATCCACAAAATTACTCCATATCACAGGGTGCTGACATGATGCTGGATGTTACACTGACCAATACCACTTTCGACTTCGACCTGATGCGTAAAAAGGCAATCACATTCATTGCAGAGCCTGCCAACGCTAAACTCCAAGTCACTAAAGACGGTCAGATATTAGGTGAGAATGTCGGAAAAATCTCGGATCTGAAACTTGACTATGGCACTTATATTGTCAAGGGTTTTATTGGCTCTGATGACAATGAAACTCCCGTTGTCATCAATGATGATACACCTACTCCGTATACCATCAAAGTTGTACCATCAAGAATGATTTCTTTTATGGCCACACAAAATAATCAGCCTGCCTATGATGTAGATATAAACCTTGATGGATTATATATCGGCACTACACCGTTAGACTATAAGGTCGACTATGGCAAACACACTGTTGATATGACTCTCAGCGGATATTCAAAATCTCAAACATTTTACGTAAGCAGAAATTCCGACTCATATGTAAACCTGAGACTCCCCAATCGACATCAATATCGCCATAATCTATTCGATATTTATTATAAGAGACGTGAGTGGGGTATTGCAGCCAACTATATAAATCGCACATATACATTCAAACAAAAGGGTGAGCGTCCTTCCAACTATAATTTCTATCTGAATGACGGTCGTGAGAATGGTGTACAATTGGGCGTAACATATCAGGGATATTACGGATATGGGCAGGGAATTAATACCGGAATCTACTGGCAAATGTTTTGGGGAGATGCACTGAGCGACTCTTCTGACAATCCTTGGTATATGGAAAATGCCATTTACGTGCCCATTCAATATCAATTCAGACTACCGCTGCATAAAAATTTCTCAATCTTTGCCAATGCCGGTATAGGTATGTCCTTAGGAGTGGAGAATAAATTACATTTTTCCGGCGATGGCGGAGATTATTCACTCGGATACGGATATAATGAGGACTATGATATGATATTCCCCAAACGATTCGACTGCTCATTGCTATTCGGAGGTGGCATACAGTTCAAAGCACTACAGATTGAGGCCAAATATAGTTCCGGTCTTATCAATCAGAACCAAATACTTGAATACAACGGCATCACGGAGGGAACAATGAAAAGTTCGTCATGGCAAGTAGGTCTTTCATTATTATTCTAAACAATTGAACTCGACCCATCGATCAACATATACAATATGTTAAATATCAATCAAAACATATTACTCTTTACTTGCTTCTTGTTTGCGAATCCTATAGCTGCGCAGACTTTTTCTGAAGAGTTCAAAAAAGAGCAGGCGAACTTACAAGCTGAATTCGAGACATTCAGAAAAGAAACAAAAGATGATTATGAGTCATTTAGAAAAAAAATCAATCAGGAATACGCTGAAGCATTGAAAGATCCGTGGCATAAGATAAATATTGAACCTCGGATTGAACGTCCTGTGGAACCGGATCCGGAACCTGTAGTATGGGATGAGGATGAACCGGATGACAATCTGTCACCCTCTCCTATTATAATCAAGGATGTCATAACTCCGGCACCTCCTGCGCCTCCTGTTACCCCTGTTGAGCCTATCGTTCCGACAGTCTCACCTGATCCCGTAAGAACCTCAATTACATTTTACGGGACTCCGGTAAAATTTGCTGACCATAATTGGAAGGGTTTGACATTAAGTAATATTGACGAGGCCTCAATTTCTACGGCATGGGGATGGCTTAATGATAGAAATAGCGACGCGACCATTGCTGATCTGCTACAGCTCAGAGATAGTATGGCACTTCCTGATTGGGGATATTTCAAATTAGTTGATGAAGTAGCACGTGAGCAGTATAAAGAGAACTCACCTGAACATACTATGATAATGGCGTTTATTCTTTCGCAGAGTGGATATAAGATCAGATTGGCAAGAGAAGGAAATTTTCTCAATCTCTACTTCGAATCACCCGGCATCTTTTTTGATCGTGGATATGTAATGACCGATGGGGCTAAATTATGGCCATACAATATACATAATTGGAATGGTGGCATATATATAAGTCAGGTTAAGTTTCCGGGTGAGCAATCTCTATCTGTTGCTCTGAATAAAACACCTGTCTTCAAGTATTCGCCTGCTGAAGAAAGAGAGGTTTGTGTCAAGAATTATCCGGACGTCAAGCTAAATGTCGCTGTCAATAAAAACCTCATAAATTTTTATAACGATTATCCTGTGGCTACAGTTGATAATTCTCAGTATTCAATTTGGGCAAATGTTGCACGAACTCCGGCAAGCAAAGAGATTGAACAGAATGTATACAGTAAGCTTAGATCTTTGGTCAAGGATAAATCACAACGCGAGGCCCTTTCTTTACTAATTAAGGTTGCTCAATCATTTCCTTACGGATATGATAATGACATCTGGGGTGATGACCGAATTTTTTGGATGGAAGAATCCTGGTTTTATCCCTTCAGCGACTGTGAGGATCACGCCATCAATTTTGTTAAAATGGTCAACGCAGTTTTAAATCTTAAAACCGCAGTTGTATATTATCCGGGACATTTATATTCCGCCATTGCAACAACGGATGGCACTCTCGAAGGTGATTACATAATATATAATGGCATTAAGTATATTGTATGTGATCCTACATATTTCTATGCGCCTCCGGGCAAGACAGCGCCTGATATGATCAACTCGGATGCAATACTCATCCCGGTCGAATGATTGAAAGTAGGTTGAAAGCAGGCGTGATGATTGTATTAATTCGAAAATTTGACGAATAGATTTGTAGTTAAAACTTTTTTATTAACTTTGTAGTATCAGGGGAGAAATCTCTTGATACTTTTTTTACATAACTGAAGCGTTTCGTGCTTATTCCTTTACTCTGAAATCGCCAAATTTTTAGATCAACAGGATTTGCAGTCATAAAAACGCTCATGTTTGTCGTATATCCATGCTCCGACAGGGAAGAGATATTCGATAAGCCGTGGGAGTGTACTGTTTATTGTTGATAAGAAGTTAGGCGATACCTAAGTAAAATAAACCGAACATCGTCCTACGCTTCCTTATTAATCAATCTTATGAAAGAGAGGACGCTTTCATAATCATTTTTACAGATGTATTATGAAACGATTTTTTGATCTCATGACATTGGCTGTTTTGTCGGTGATTATGGGGGGTTGCTCATTGATTCAGTCTGACGATATTCAAATTGAATACTTGGCTGTGCAACTCGAAGAGGATGGCAAATGGAGCTTTGTTGACCAGGATGGCAATATTAAGTATCCCAATGAATTTAAGGAAATCCCATCATCTGTCATTAACGGATTTTTTAGCATTAAAGAAGGGAATGGCTATTCCTTATATAAAAATGGAGAAAAACCCGAACTTGTTAAAGATTGCGAAAATCTGAAATGCGTTGGCTATGTGAACAATGGATTAATCCCTATTGTTCGTGAGAAATCTCGTATTACTATAATTGAGACTTCAGGCAAGGATAAATTCATTCTCGAACCTGTGAAAGGGAAAGAAATCACACATTGTTCCACAAGCTTTAGCGATGGTATGTTGGTTATCTTAAATGAAGATGGTAAAGCCGGATATGTTGATTCTGATGGCAAAGTCTTAATTGATCCAAAATATGACTCAGCATACGATTTTTCAGAGGGACTCGCACTCGTAAGTTCTGATGAGGTCATCTCTGTCATTAATAAAAAGGGGGATTCTCAATTTAAACTGAAAAAGGGATGGGTCCCGATGACAAATCAATTTGAAGGTGGCGTAATAGTTGTCAGAGACAATAATGATCACATTCTCTTTATGGACAAAAAAGGGGAAACAGTTAAATGTCCTTCTAAGGTCAAAAACATAACTGAGTATAACGATGACTATTATGTCTTCAGCGATGGGGATGGTATCGGTCTCATGTCTCGTAAAAAACATGAAGTTGTCATACGTCCAAAATATTCAAGCATTTCTATTATGAATAATGGCAATTTCCTTTGTGAGGACAATGGAGAGTATGAAATATGCAACTCTAAGGGGGAAGTTGAAAAACAGCTTGACAAATATGAGGGCGCCATACCATTCGGCCAATTTGGTATTATCGCAAAAGACAAGAAAGATTTTCTTATACTTGATGATAAAGGCATACCTGTCAAAGGATGCGAATTTGCCAACATCAACTTTGCTCTTTCGTCGGCAGACATTATTGAGAGCGACTTTTTTAATGTAGAGTCTTTAGCCGACAATCTTACGCAATTCCTTACAGCTGACGGTATAGAAGGATACAAGATTGGATCTCCTGCATCATCAATGCTGAAAGATCCCAAAGAATACAGATATTCATCGACTGCGAAACTCGATTCGTTAACTCATAAGGGATACAGATATGAATATAGCGTAACGGCTGAATTCACATCATTTATAACCGATGTTAATTACAATTATTATTCATATAGCTACGACCCCACATACAGCTGGAACAGTGAAGCTAAACTTAACGCACTATCCTGGAATGTTGAAGCCCAAACCGAGCTCGGGGGAAGTGTTGTCAAGGCGGTGTCTGCTGCTGCTGAGAAAAAGGGATATAAGTTTGTAGAATCCAATTTTGATGGTGGTAATGGGGGCGTGATCATGAAGAGCGCCAAGGCATTACTTGTAATCAGCTCAACTAATAAAAGCAGACAACTTGAAATGGCATTATTCAAATTGCCAGATGATGCGACTATCAAAGAAATCGTAAATAATCTTAAATCTGCATTTAAAGAAGGTAGTGAATCTTCAAGTGAAATTGCTGTTGAATCGGACGCGCCTGATACAGATACAGTTGCAGTAGCTGTCGAAGATTATGATTACGTTGCAGATGAGGCATGGTAATTTAAATCAGTGACTAATTAAAAGATATCTCAGATATATTCTGAAACGATCGGTGGCATCCGTATAATACGTTGGTAATATGCGGATGCTACTTTTTTTGCTTTTTTTATGCTGACGGTGGGACACTTATGATTTTTTTTATATTTGTAGATTTAGAACACTATCGCTCCCGGGATAGTGGCTTTTAACTCTATATAAGACCCCGTTTTATAAAAAAAATTAATGTCCGGGCGGCGGATTTTAGAGGCCATTTCGCAAGTTGAAGAAGGAGCGATGCGGGCATCGCGACTGATGAGACTTGGCGGAAGGGGCCTAAAAGACGCCGGGCCGAGGGAGTAATTTTATTTCAAACCGGATATGATGAAAGTTTTGAAAATAAACCCGAATTTTGTAAATTTGCGAACCCCTTGACTGCAGACAAATAATTGTCGTAATACCGCGTCTCGCAGCTGCACGCCATCTTCGGCCTTTTGGCTCAGTCGTTTAGCCCGCTAAACTCCTGAGCGCTGCAAGGCCAAATCTGACGCACATCTGCGGCCCGGACATTAACTTTTTTTATAAAACGGGGTCTAATACATTATGAGCCGTAAGTTACTGTATTCCTTCGCTATTTTTTACCTGGCGCTTCCGACTGTTATATTTTTGCTGACCTGGACCAACCTCTTCATCGGCATCCCTCTCGCACTCGGCATAGTCGGGGTCTTATTATCGCTGTGTAAGAATTTCAAGGGATATACACCCATAGGCTCACCACTGGTGGTGTTCTCCATCTGTATCGTCATCGCACTCTGGATCACACTCGCCGGTGTCGGGGGTTTTCTGTGGCAAAACAACTGGGATCACGATTTTCGCAACGCTCTCTTTATCGATCTGGTCAAGTACCCGTGGCCCGTCACGCAGGGCAATGAGATGCTCATCTATTACCTCGGATACTGGCTGCCGGCCGCCGGACTTGCCAAGCTTTGCGGGTCACTCACCCTCGGATGGATACTGCAATCCATCTGGGCGTGGCTCGGTATTATGACTGCCCTCTGGTTAATCTTCGACTATATCGGCAAAATCAAATTCTCGGTCATTATTCTGCTGATATTTGTCGGCTCGATTGATATAATACCCGCATTGATCCGAAATGTCGATGATATGCAATCGGGTATCATACCCTTTATTGATGCCGTCATCGAGAATTGGGGTGGCATAGGATTTATCGAATGGCCCGACGTTCTCATATTCTGGGTCTATAATCAGTTTATACCCTCATTCTTAGGTTGTATGCTCATCTTCAAATGCAACGATGCCCGCATTACAATCTTTACCATGGCCATGTTGCTGCTCACAGCCCCATTCTCCGAGGTGCTCCTTGCCGTGATTGCCATCCGGCAACTCATTGTGCTCGTAGCGAGTCAGCGCAATGCATCTCAGCGCCTCAGGGTTGTCTTCTCCTCTGTCAATATCCTGGCAATACTTCTGCTCGTTGTCATCGGATCATATATCACGTCCAACCATGCTTCGGGCAATATACACCTGAACATGACTCTATTAGCTCCCGGCCCGGAGCAGATGTTCTACTGGAAACTTTTCTTCTCACTCCTATTATTCTGCATTATCCCGTGGATAATGCTTACTCTCAAGAACCTATATCGCGACTCACTATTTTATCTCCTGTTCTTAGCATACATCCCATGCATGTTTATACAAATGGGTGAGGCACACGATTTCCTTTCACGCTCAGTGCTGCCATTGTTATTCTTCTTATTCCTAAAACTCTCACAAACAGTTGCCGACACAAAGGAAGTCAAGAAACGCAGCATACTGTGGAAGTCGGCTTTTACGATATGTATTGTATTGAGTGCAGTCACTCCCATTCTCGGTTTCACACGATGTATCTATAATAGCGTCAGCACTCCCCCTGATGAATGGCGCCGCCATGGCTTTGTCAGCATATTCAAGACAGAATTCGCTCATGATAATTTCACCGGCGACCGTGAAGGCTGGATTTTCAGCCGCACATATCATTCTAAAGCGACATCGCTCACCGAGGATATCGAGCTATATCAGCAAGAGAGATGAAAGAGAAAATTCGCGGTATACTCCTGCAGACACTTCGCCACAATGACCGTCATAACATCGTGACACTCTATACAGAAAGTCATGGTCGCGTATCATTTCTCTCGTCAGCATCCTCCGGCAAGGTCGGCAAGATGCGCAAAGCTATTCTCTCTCCATTGGCCATAGTGGAGGCGGATGTCAATTTCAATTCCACACGTGATCTGCAATTTCTCGGCACTGTCCATGTGCCCGGTCCATGGAAAAACTTATATTTTGACCCCGACAAAATTTCCATGACATTCTTTCTCTCCGATTTTCTGACGACATTATTACGACGTGCACCGGAGGACCGCGGTCTCTTCCACTTTCTCCATTCAGCTATCATGTCACTTGACGATACTCAATACAGTGTGGTCAACTATCATCTCTGCTTTATGATACGTCTCCTGCACTTTATGGGTATAGAACCTGATTATCAATCGTACAGACCGGGATACCTGTTTGATATGCGCGACGGCAGTTTCATCCGCTCGACCATGAGCACACATAACGATCTCTTAGACAGCCAATACTCATCTGTCATCCCGCTATTAGGGAGAATGACGTTCTACAATCATCACCGTTTCCGCTTTTCCGGTG
The DNA here is from genome assembly GCA_947177615.1 of uncultured Porphyromonadaceae bacterium. GTDB lineage: Bacteria > Bacteroidota > Bacteroidia > Bacteroidales > Muribaculaceae > Lepagella. The sequence continues at coordinate 19,448 of CAMWUY010000002.1, read as the reverse complement.
AACAACGTCGTATCATCCTCAACCACCTGATGCGCTATTACTCCATCCACCTCTCCATCCCCACCAAACTCAAAAGCCTCGACATCCTCCACGAACTCTACCGATAATCTTCAGATTTGTGACGACAGACTTTCAAATTCTGTGATAATTCCATCCCGTTCTGTGCCATGAGCGACAACCGACAGGTTGAGCGTTTCCGTTAGAGACCCAATTTCCAAAAATATTCAACACGTCATCCCCAAATAATAGATTGACACGCTGACAGAATCGCCCGAGTACTCATCGCTTTATACACAGAACTTTAAGATTTTTCACAGATTCTTTTTGAAATATTATATAACCCCAAAAATGAATGCGACAAATGCACGACAGATAGTTAAACATGAAAGTATTTGTTAAATAATCTTAATGAGTGGAAAGATTTACGATTTCTTGTATATAATTGCTTTCTGAAAATAAATCTAAAAGTAATCAACCTTTAAAAAATCTCAACTGTGAAATTTTGCTTCCTATTTCTGAACATATCGATACAAAATAAGATATAAAATTGAAGCAATTTATTATTTCGAATTGGTTGTAATACAACATAATAAAGACATATAAACGTCTTGGTTCAACAATTTAAACCAAGAATTAAAATCTGTATAGAAAAATAAAGAAAACAACTCGCGAATACCGGTTTATCAAAATTTTTACTACCTTTGCATTATCCTTTTGAATAGGATTTACATAGTAAAAGGTGGCGTTTAGCTTATTCTTTGTCAATGAATCTGGACAATTCAACAGCACTGAAGAATAATGATAGACCGCTCCCTTGGTCTGCATATATGCACTGATGTGTCAATATACGGCCAAGGCGTGAGTTGTTTTCATTTTTCAGTGCAGAGGTAGTCCAGAACCCATTGACGGAATTTGATAACAGTCTTACGCCTCTTTGTATTTATAACTGTCCTTTTGAGACTGGTGGACAACTAAAAAACATGTTATAGACATGAAATTCCTGAAGTTTTTGGTAGTGTTGACAATAAGCATTACCTGTTGCATTAATTTTACATCATGTAGTAATGAAAAAGATGAACCTGATAACGGTGGGGGTAACGGAACTGTCAACCCTGCTACAGTGTTCACAAATGGTATCCCTCAGAAAGTCGGAGGAATGAACCTGACTGTCAACAATGATGGTCTTGTGTCGGCACTGACTGATGGCTCTGTTAAGGTTACGTTTGAATATCCATGTCTCAGCCGAGCCAATGATGCAGATGTTATCATGCATGTAAGTGTTGATGAGAGTGACCTTGACCGTGTATTGTACATTACACTAAATGAATCAGGTTATTCCAAATATTGCAAACGAGTTTATGAAGATGATGATGTAGATGAGTATTGGTTTGAATACAATACTGACGGCCAACTTAAGAAAATTAAGATACAAACATGTGAGGGAAATGGAACAGTAGATTATTCGTATGAAAACGGAGACATCGTCAGCTCTAAGATGACACCAGCTGATGGTGGCACAATGAAGATATCATACGGTAGCAATCCAATTAAAAATATCGGTGGAGTGATGATGTTGGGAATGTTTGGAATTGGTGATGAGGATATGCAGTATGCATATTATGCAGGTTTGCTTGGAAAGGCCACCTCCTCCCTACCAATTAGGAATGAAGAATATTTTGACGGAGAATCAATCGTAGAGAATTATACATGGACTATAAATGATAAGGGATTACCGACTAAATTGACAGTTGAACGGATAGACTCTGAAGGTTCTGATATTGAAGATATGTTCTTCGTATGGTAGACAAAATAATTGGCAAGCCGTTATGACTTGCCAATTAACATTTATTTAATAAAAATTCATTAAATATGAGATAATAAAATATCAGAATTAAAATTTAATCGGTTATGCAGATGTTTAAAGTAAGTTTAATCATCTACTTACCTACTTATAAATACATAAATAAATATAAAAACTTATGAAACGTATCATCTCCCTTTCTTCAATTTTAATGTGCTCCATCATTCTCGGTTTTAGCGCATTTTCACAAATCGTTCTCGAACACACCTTTGACGGTAACTATTTCCCATATAACTTCCCGGTATATGAAGACGCCGATACAGAACCATATTTCGCATCTCCCTCCATTAACGTCACCGGTAACAACGTAACCCTCATATCATACAATGAGGACTACACCCTCAGAGATTATTATCATGTCACTTATGACATCCCCGCAGGCTACAAGCCATCTTCCATAGCATTTTCACCGTCGCTCAGACTCACGGATGGAACTCCTATGTTTATGGTTACTTTTAAATCTGAAACAATATCATTGGGAGACAAAAACTATTGCATTGCAAAAATGTATGATGCACGCAACGGTTCATTTATAGAAGATATAGATACCTCGACATTCTCAATCACGATATTTAATGCAGTCTATAACATCAATGGTAAGCCTTCTATCTGCGTCCAGAATATATCTTACGACAGAAATTCCGAACCCACGACATCTTATACTTATACTACAAAAATCTTTTCTCTCGGAACACCTGTCAGTTCCGGTGCTAAATCCATATCCGGTGAGAGACATACCCCCGCTCCGATAATGTATTATGACATCAATGGCAATATATTGAGCGGCCCGGCCGTTGGCACACCGTATATAGGAGTCAATCCCGACGGTAGTTCCAGCGTATATCTCAATACTTCAAAATGAGACTCTGATATCATACTTAGATATAGTCTATTTTGAAATGATATGATAGCGATTACGCTATATCCCGTATCAACAATTGATATAAAGATACATTGGTATTTTTAATCTGAATATTTTAACATAATGACAAAAATAAAAGTTAAGGACACAGAAGTCAATATTCGACAAGTAAATGGTGAGGATTATATCTGTCTAACGGACATGTTACAAGCAAAAGACGGAGATTTCTTCATTACCGATTGGCTTCGTAACCGAAATACACTTGAATATATTGGGATATGGGAGAAAGTGTATAATCCTGATTTTAATTATGGCGAATTCGCCATAATTAGGAATCAATCCGGTCTTAACAGCTTCAAAATAAGCGTCAAGGAGTTTGTTGCGCGCACGAATGCAATTTCACTTCAAGCCAAAGCCGGTCGTTACGGTGGGACTTACGCGCATAAAGATATAGCGTTTGAATTCGCTATGTGGATTAGCCCGGAATTCAAAATTTATATAGTAAAGGAATTTCAACGTCTTAAATCTGAGGAACAGATACAACTTGGATGGTCAGCAAAGCGCGAACTATCGAAAATAAATTATCGAATCCACACAGATGCGATTAAAAGACATTTGCTACCCAAAGAAATTAAATATGAACAATCTTCTCGTCTATACGCAGATGAAGCAGATGTTCTTAATGTTGCAATGTTTGGCCTTACAGCGCGGCAATGGCGTGATTCAAATCCCAAGCTAAAAGGTAATATTCGCGATTACGCTACAATTAACGAACTTATTTGTCTCTCTAATATGGAAAATCTTAATGCCCTGTTTATTGAACAAGGTATCCCGCAAATTCAAAGGCTCGTTAAATTAAATCAAATCGCGATTCATCAAATGAGCATATTGGAAAGCGACGATAACAAAAATAAAAAATTGCTGAAATAAATATAAATCAAACAATACATAGTTTACAGAATTTTATTACTTTTGCTGATACAGACCGACTGCAGAGGCTCGGTCACGGGCTAAAGCGGGAGGGATGTACGGATGCACTGCGGTGTATCAACATCTTACATTTTGAAATGCGTATATCAGACGCTCTTTCTTGACGGTTAGGAATCTGGAAAATTTCAATCATAGTCAGGACTGAGACAACGATAGACGCCTGACGTGGGTATGTATATACCATCATAACTCGCGTGAGGCCTCTGCGTTGTCCGTTCTACTATGATGGGCATTCCAGAGCCTCTAACCGTGGGACGGACATCAGATACGGCTCTCACGCGTTTCGTTTTATAAATAAATAACAGCCATGAAGAGAGCCGACGGCACAAACGACTCATTTTCATGAAACACAGACTACTACTAATCCTATTCAGCATCTTAGGACTAATCCAACCCACACATGCCCAGTATCGCACACTCGACCTGTTCGGAACGTGGGAACTGGTATCCCTGACAGGTGAATACCCGGGGTTTACTATGTATATTGATGGCTATCCGGGTACTTGGGACAACGCACCGGCAAATTTCAAATATATGTACCTTGGTATAATGTTACAGGAGCCGAATTATCCTACAAAACTATATGGACTGACATCCCAACAGACCGAGGAGGTAACAAACAATAATGGAAAAGGCAACGGTTGTTTCTATTTTCCTCGTAAAACCGGCATTGATGATATTAGTTGTGATTTAAACATTATGAATTTCTGTATTACAGATGGTAATATGCTGCCAATGACGTATGAGGGAGGATATACTTCTATCTGGATAATCGAATCACTTACCGATGAGGAACTTATTCTGAAAGGGCTCGATGATATGTGCCGGGTAGTCTATAAGCGGGTGGAAAATTCGGCAACTGATGTAAATGAGGTAGCTGTCGATGAAACACCGACACAATATTACAACCTCAACGGTATGGCTGTCGATAACCCTTCGAAAGGGATATATATCGCAAAGAGCGGCAAGTCCGTACAGAAAATACTGAACACCAACCAATAGATGAGACCACGTAAGAAAAAAGGTGAAACTAAACAACCGATAGTTTGAATAACTCTTGATGATGTGTGGGGGTGTGCCTGAATAAAGAGGGCATACCCCATTTTTTGTATTTTATCAATTTGTAATGTAAGTACAGTGTGATATACAAAGCTTATGGATAAAACAATTTACAAATGTAAACTCTCCGCATATACTTTCCTATAAATATACAGTATCCTCATAAATTTTTGATATGCAAAATTTTTATAATTGCTTAATTTAAAGCACTTTTTAACATTTAAAACTTGCACACTTCAATTATAATTATTACCTTTGCACGTGTTTTTCATGGTATTAGATTTAAGGTTAGAGGATTAGTTGTCGAGAGACAATTAATCTTTTTTATTTTTATACATTATTTATCCCCTTTCACAAGTAACAGACAGTGATCGTCTTCCCCCGTATACATACACGAAAATATTATTACCGGCACTATATTATTACACATAGTGACATATATATTAGGTAAGCAGATGTTTTGAGCGAGTTCCTTAAAATCAGTAATATAAGAAATATATAAAACCTACTGCCACAAATAAAATAAGACCATAAAATAAAATATGTCCATAAAATAAGACCGATCCTTTTCACAAAGGACCGGTCTCAAACCTTAATCTTAATTTAATACTATGAAAAACACTTCGCGAAGATAATCATAATTTTCTCATTTTCCAAATAATGCGGAGGCATATCTATAGTATTAGACTTTCCCACAATAATCCCACAATAATTGCCCACAATAATAGCCACAATAATAGTCCACAACAGTTGCGATGGGAAAGGGTCTCAATTACGGCTCTTTCATTTCCTATCCTCAATTGTGTGATCAATACATATTTTTTTGCGGTAAGAGGGCGGATAAGTTTCAAATTTTAAGTACCTTTGCTTTGGATGATATTTAAGAGCCTATATGGAACTCCTGCTGCATTATATCTGGCAAAACAGGCTGATGGGTATGCCTCTGACTCTCGATGACGGACAAACGGTCCGTATCGTCAAGCCCGGTATACACAATAACGATGCCGGACCGGACTTCTCCGGAGCCTTGATCACTATTGGAGACCAGAAATGGTGTGGCAACGTCGAGATCCATATCAAAGCCTCCGACTGGTTCCGACACGGACACGACAAGGATAAGGCCTACGACAACATAATACTCCATGTTGTCTCGGTCAATGACACGGAGATATATCGTCACAACGGGGATAAAATACCACAGGCGCAGGTCACAATCCCGGCTGATTTCTGCTACACATTTGCCACATTACAGGCACAGATGAACGACATCAGGTGTAAACATAATCTCCCGTTTATACCCGATATCAGAAGGCACGACTGGCTCGAGACGCTCGCGGTGGAACGAATTCACCTGAAGGCACAACGCATACTGACATACTGCAACGCATTCGCAGGAGACTGGGAACAGACCGTATTCATAACACTGGCGCGCGCACTTGGCTTCGGACTCAACGGTGTCCCCTTCGAGCTGCTGGCCAAAAGTCTCCCTCTCAAATATGTATATCATCACGCTGACTCGCTTACACAGATCGAGGCACTTCTCTTCGGACAGGCCGGCATGCTCTCACCATGTCTCTATACCGATGACATGTATTATCAGACTCTCTGCACAGAATACGAATTTCTGATGCACAAGTACTCGCTAAGACCCATCAGCCGTGATCTCTGGAAATATTCGCGCAGCCGGCCGGCCAATTTTCCACACCGGCGCATAGCGCTCCTCGCACAGTTTCTATACGCCGGACGCAGCCTGACATCAGAGCTCCTTAATGCACGGGGACGATACCAATATCTGGAGCCGATGTTCAATATCGGACTTAACGATTACTGGACTACACACAATACATTCGGCACCAATGCATCTTCATCCCCCACGGCCTTGTCACGCGCCAGCATCGAGTCGCTGATGATCAACGTGGCCGCTCCATTCTACCATGCATACGCGGCTATGACCGGAGACTACATTATGGGGGAATACTCTATCGACTTACTCTCCTCCATCGCACCGGAGCGCAACAGTATCATCACTCAGTGGAATGCCGCAGGCTTACACGCTGACACTGCATTGCGCAGCCAGGCGCTCATACACCTCAGACGTGAATACTGCGACCGACAACGATGCCTCGAATGCCGTTTCGGACACCATATCCTGCGCCGACAGGCATCGCCAATCGCTGACAAAACACTCTCTCCCGATGCCAAACCGAAACCAACTTTGGCCGGTGCCACAACATAAGACCATATTTTAACGTTCTTGATATGTATGAAAGGTAATATAGCTACAAGGAGAGGTCCTGTCAGAGAGGATAAGATCATAGCTCGTCAGAATACAGGTGACGACGCCATCCCATTGATGCAATTTGTCCAGTCTGTATTTGCACAGGCCACTCGCAATGACATCAAACGATGGCTTAAGTATGGACATATCATGATCAACGGAGTCGTCACGACACAGTTTGATGCTCCGGTCGCTCCGGGTCAATGGGTTGAGATCAACGTGACGAGACCCTTTGTCGTCTTCAGACATCATCGTATGCAGATAGTGTATGAGGATGACGATATCATAGTCGTCAACAAGGGATATGGACTGCTGTCGGTGGCCACAGGCCAACAAAACAGGAAGGAGGAGACTGCATACAGCATACTCAAAGAGTATGTCAAGGCCAAACATCCCGCCAACAAGATCTTCGTCATTCATCGTCTCGATCGTGGCACCAGCGGATTAATGATGTTTGCGAAATCTCCGGAAGCTCAGATCGCAATGCAGCACAACTGGAACAATATGGTGCTCGAGCGCACATACGTCGCTGTCCTCGAGGGCATTGTCGATACTGATCGGGGAACGATCAAAAGCTATCTTGGCGAAACATCACAATTTGAGGTCTATTCATCTGACCGCGAAAGCGATGGTAGACAGGCTATCACGGATTACAGAGTCCTGAAACGCGGTTCGGGACGCACTCTGACCGAATTTTCACTCAATACCGGACGCAAAAATCAGATACGCGTACATGCCGCCAAGGAACTCGGACACCCCATCGTGGGCGATAAAAAGTATGGTGCCAAGACAAGCCCCATCAATCGGATAGCTCTGCACGCACGCACACTACGTTTCGCTCATCCCATCACCAGAAGGGATATGAAGTTTGAGACACCTGTCCCGCAAAAATTCTCCGCCCTCGTCAGATAATATAATATCAGAATATGAACACTTCGAAAGATACCAACGTCACACCGGTCATCGACACCTTGAGCCATTTCTTCTCATGGGTGTTCTCACCCTTGCTGACTCCGACATACGGCATTATTGCGGTCTTTGCCTTCACACCGTTACGATACGCACAGGCCGGATCGATTGCTACTGTCATCTCGGTCATATTCGCCCTTACCGGAATATTGCCGGGGCTCACAGTGTGGCTGCTCACCAAGTTTGGTGATGTCTCCGACCTCGCCCTCACCCGACGTTCAGACCGTCTGTATCCCTATATTATCATAACTGCCGCCATGATCGCAGCCGGTTTCTATATGCACGTTCTCAAGTCACCGGAATGGATACCGCTCTTTTTCTGGGGAGCGGCGGCTGCATGTGTCATCAACTTCATTATCAATTTCAAATGGAAGATCTCAGCCCATGGCGCAGGTATTGGTGGACTCACAGCGTTATTCGCCATACTCACCAATTATGCATTACCGACCATTCATGTCTGGATATGGCTCGTCATAGCAATAATATTATGTGGAGTGTTGGCCGCCTCACGTGTATGGCTCGGACGCCACACACCTATGCAGACCATCGCCGGCACACTTGTCGGATTCCTCTGTGTATTTTTCACCGAACTCTTCTGACTACGAAACATTGCTGATATCACTCTTTCTTATTATATAAATCCTTATTATATATCCCCCTCACTATAATCACGCTGACAATGTCACTTTTCAATTATACACGCAGACACACATCCACAACCCGGGTTGGCGACACCGCTATCGGTGGAGACAACCCCATACGTGTCCAATCGATGACCAACACCTCGACCAACGACACCGAAGCATCCGTAGCACAGGCTATCAGAATTGCAGAGGCGGGGGGCGAACTGGTGAGACTCACCACACAAGGTGTACGCGAAGCCGCCAATATGGCCGATATCAAGAGCGCATTGTATGAGGTGGATTGTCATATACCGCTCGTCGCCGATGTTCACTTCAATCCTAAAGCGGCATATATGGCCGCCACAACATGCGACAAGGTCCGCATCAATCCGGGAAACTTCGTGGACGCTGCAAGAACATTTGTCAAGCTCACATATACCGATGAGGAATATAAGGATGAGATTGACAAGATACGCCGCACACTTACACCCTTTATAGAGACATGTCGCGCACACGGCACAGCCGTACGGCTCGGCGTCAACCACGGCAGCCTCTCCGACAGAATTATGAGCCGGTACGGCGACACACCGGCCGGTATGGTCGAGTCTGTCATGGAGTTTCTGAGAATATGCCGCGAACTCGATTTCAACGATATCGTCATCTCGATCAAGGCCTCTAACGTAGTGGTTATGGTTGAGACTATGCGTCTGTTGGTCAGAACGATGGAGAATGAGAATATGCACTATCCCCTCCACCTCGGAGTCACTGAGGCCGGAGATGGCGAGGATGGGCGTATCAAGAGCGCCGTAGGTATAGGCACTCTCCTGGCTGAGGGTATCGGTGATACCATACGTGTCTCACTCTCAGAACCTCCTGAAAATGAGATACCCGTCGCTATGACACTGCGTGAACATATAACAAAACGTACCGGACATGCACCGGTCGCCGAGCCGGACACCATACTCCCGACTCCCACGCGAGCCATCCCCCGTACATCAACTCCTCTCCCGCAGGAACAATATCCTCTCATTGACCATCTTGACTTTAACCTCAACGATGTCCCGACAGTTCACGTCGACGCATCCTCGCCTGTCATTGAGATACCGGACGATAAAGCCATACTGATATATTCCTCCAACACCAATAGTGTCGGTGAGATTGCTTCATGGCTCGAACGCTATTACCACTCCGGCGGCAAGGCTCAGGCCATAATACGATTATCATATAATGACACCGATCCTGACGATGTCCGGATCAAGGCCTCCGCCGACTTCGGCGCTATCTTGCTCAACGGCTACGGCAACGCCATCTCACTCAACGCACCGGCACTCTCCGATGAGGAAAACACTCGCCTGTGCCTCGCCATACTCCAGGCCTGTCGTCTGCGCATCAGCAAGACCGAATATATCGCCTGCCCAAGTTGTGGCAGGACTCTATTTGACTTACCGACTGCGCTGAAGAAGGTCCGTGAGGCTACATCTCATCTCAAGAATCTTAAAATCGGAGTTATGGGATGTATCGTCAATGGACCGGGCGAGATGGCCGATGCCGACTACGGATATGTAGGAGCGGGACCCGGCAAGGTAAGCCTATATAAGAACAAGGAGCTTATCAACAAGAACATACCAGCCGACGATGCTCTTGACGCGCTCATCGAGCTTATAAAGATCAACGGTGACTGGATCGATAGGGAAGATTAGTCTCGGAGTAGCACCATCACCGTATTGCATATCACAAATATTTTGATTATCTTCGCAAAGCTTAATAATATATAAATCATCATATAGTGATATAAACATCTGTCATTATATGATCTAATCTTTACAAAAATGTCTAATCAGAACGAAAACAAAAACCAGCTTCAGATTCAACTCCGCCCCGAAATAGCAGATGGCAAATTCTCTAACCTCGCTATGATCGGACATGGCCCCAACGAGTTCCTTATCGACTTCATCTTCGCTGCTCCCGGTATGCCCCAGGCTCCCGTTGTAAGCCGCGTCATCATGAGTCCCGAGAACGCCAAGCAACTGATGTTCGCACTTACCGACAATATCAAGAAGTATGAAGCTCAGTTCGGCGAGATCAAACAACGCAACGCCAAGAACGGAGCACTCGGCAACAACTAATCTTTTATCATTTCAATTCTCATTAACACCAATATGTCCACACACAATCTCTGCATCTATAATACACTGTCGCGTACCAAACAGCCTTTCAAACCCATACATGAGGGCCACGTAGGCATGTATGTCTGTGGACCTACGGTATATGGTGACGCTCACCTCGGACACGCCCGGCCGGCAATCACGTTCGACATTCTGTTCAGATATCTGCGCAGTCTCGGATACAAGGTGAGATATGTCCGTAACATTACCGATGTCGGACACCTCGAACATGACGCCGACTCCGGAGAAGACAAGATCGCTAAAAAGGCACGGCTCGAAGAGCTTGAACCTATGGAGGTGGTACAGCACTATCTCAATACATATCATCATGATATGGACGCACTCAACGTCCTGCCGCCAAGCATCGAGCCACACGCCTCCGGACATATCATCGAGCAGATTGAATATATCAAGAAGATTATTGACGCCGGATACGCATACGAGAGCAAAGGCTCTGTATATTTCGATGTCGAGAAATACAACCGTGACCATAACTACGGCAAGCTCTCCGGACGTAACATAGAGGATCTCATATCACAGACCCGTGCACTCGACGGACAGGACGAGAAACGCAATCCTCTCGACTTCGCGCTCTGGAAAAAGGCCGCCCCCGAACATATCATGCACTGGCCGTCACCTTGGAGCGAAGGCTTTCCGGGATGGCACCTCGAGTGCTCAACTATGGGCACCAAATATCTCGGAGATACCTTCGATATTCATGGAGGAGGCATGGATCTGATGTTCCCACACCATGAGTGTGAGATTGCGCAATCGGTGGCCGCTCAAGGTCATGACGCTGTCAAATACTGGATGCATAATAATATGATAACCATCAACGGAAAGAAGATGGGTAAGTCATACAACAACTTTATCAAACTTCAGGAATTCTTTGACGGCTCTCACCCGCTGTTGCAGCAGGCATACTCACCGATGGTGATACGATTCTTCATTCTGCAGGCACACTATCGCTCCACTGTCGACTTCTCCAACGAAGCACTCCAGGCAGCTGAAAAGGCTCTGCAGAAGATGCTTGACATCTATCAGAGATTGCAGACGCTTACTCCCGCAGATAAGTCATCAGTCCAACTGCCGGACTTTGACGCCAAGGCTGCCGAAGCTATGGATGATGACCTCAACACACCGCAGGTCATCGCCGTGCTCTTCGAGGCCGGCAAAATCATTAACTCAGCAACCGATGGCAATGCACAGCTATCTGCCGAAGATATCGACAAACTCAAACACCTGTTCGACAAATATCTCATTGACATTATGGGTATCAGAGTCGACAACAACGCTGACTCCGACAATGGGGTCAAGGCCTATCACGGAGCTGTCGACCTGCTTATGGAGATGCGTGCCAATGCCAAGGCTAATAAGGACTGGACGACATCCGACCTGATACGCGACCGTCTGGCACAACTCGGTTTTGATGTCAAGGACACCAAGAATGGCGTCGAATGGACGCTACGGTAAGAACGGCAAAATTATAAGGTGACGATGCTGCCGTCTGACATACGGATTATCCGGTGGGAAATCTCTGCAAGCGTCGCATCGTGTGTCACAATGAGGAACGTCTGACGGCGTTCCTCATTTAGTTCTGCTATAATACGTTGTATCTCATCACGGTTGCGCGAATCAAGGCTGCCTGTAGGCTCATCGGCCAACACAATTCGAGGATCGTTAATCAGCGAACGGGCTATGGCAACCCTCTGTTTCTCACCACCCGACAACTCCGACGGGCGATGATTTAACCGTTCGGACAACCCCAGGCGCCCCAGCAATGCACGAGCCTTAGAGAGAGAAACCTTACGGGACTCACCGCCTATCATCGCCGGTATCGCCACATTCTCCTCGGCACTAAACTCCGGCAACAACTCATGAAACTGAAAGATAAAACCGATATGACGGTTGCGAAACTCTGACAACTTCCTGTCCTTCAGCGCTGAAACCTCGACACCATCATACAACACCCGCCCGGAGTCCGGACGATCAAGTGTGCCGCATATCTGCAGCAGTGTGGATTTACCCGCACCACTCGGACCCAGTATGCTCACGATCTCACCATCTCCTATCGTCAGGCTGACATCATTCAATACATGCAGTTGCCCGTAATACTTATTGATTCTCTCTATCTCTATCATTCTCCCCGTGATAACAATTTTAATATGACATGATTGGCAAGCATTATCCCAAAGAGTGACGGGATCGTAGCCAACGTACCGTAACTGCTCCGCTTATTTCGGCTCTCTACATCCACCAACGATGATGACAACGGACTCTCCACACTCGATACAACCCGTAGCGACGGATGACGACCCATCTTCTTGAGACGCTGACGCACTGCTCTCGCCAGACCATCCTCCCTTGTATCCCACAGACTGCAATATCTCACCTTGGTCGGATCAACACGACCACCGGCACCCATCGAGGAGATTACCGGTATCCTGCGGTCCTGACACTCCAGAATCAGAGCGACCTTGGGGGCGACAGTATCGATGCAGTCCACGACATAATCATAGCCCGCACTCAGGATATCACCGACATTCTCCTCACTCAGAAACTCATCGCGTGGATCTACCGATATATCCGGATTGATATCTCTGAAACGTTCTGCAAACAATCCGGTCTTACTCCTACCTATTGTACTGCGCAGTGCGATGAGCTGACGGTTCAGGTTGGTCTCACTGACATCATCGGCATCCACAAGAGTCAGATGACCCACGCCGCAGCGTGCCAGCATCTCGGCAGCATAGCCACCGACACCACCGACACCTACGACCAGCACACGCGAGCGTGCAAGTATCCGCACACCCTCGCAGCCGATCAACCGTTCCGTGCGGTCATCCCACCGCTCAATTAAACCTTCCATCAGTTTCCAACACAAAAGGCGGACAAACTCCCTTAAATATTAATCTTTTATTCCTGTTATCTCTGTATCCAAGCCCCTTTGAAACCGGTTTCCGCTATCGCTGCCTCCACCTTGGCTGCATGCTCGGCATCCTCAGGAATGCCATGCACCTCAAGGACCTTATCGGCACTGTTCAGATCCATGGACCACTGACCGTTTGGAAAGCGTGAACGCATACCTTCAAGAATTGTCGCCTCACAATGAGCGCACTTCGCATTTGTCTTAAATTGCATAATATCTATCTTTTTAAGTTATTTATTAATCAATTACATTGCCCAAAAGCCCTATACCTCTCCACACTCACATCCGAATCTTCCAGTGAGCGGGATACAGATTGTTGGCCCGATTGCCGATATTCTTGACCAGTCCTAACGGATGGCCTTGCCGGCATACCGTCACATAGCCTCGCGGAGTTCCCTCGGGCAATACCAACGCTTCCCGACGCAGATAACGCAGAGCCTCATCCTCTGATAACTCAACAACAGGAAATGCCGTCGGGTTTACCAAAGATGACAACACCACCCTTGAATCCGGCAATACATTCTTATCCTTAAGAGTAGCCACCGGCAGTCCGGCTGCCGTAACATTCACACCCGAACCTTTGACGAGCTCCAGCAGCGGCATCATTGACCGGGGAACAGCTGATATCACTCCCTCCCCCTCGACCGGCACCGCATCACGGATTATCCATTCTATCTCAGGCAATTTTGACTCTCGCCCCTTTGTCTTGGCGCGCTTTGACTTGCCCGCTGATACCCTCTCCACGACGTCACTCTCCGGACGACGGAATACTGATACATAGAGCCCCTCACCCTCAGTCAGATAAGGCATAAACCGCATCGCCTCAACATCGTCATACAATGCCTTGCCTGCACATTCTGTTCCGTCCGGGCGAAGCGATACAGGCTCAAAGCCAAGCATATCACGGATATAGCGCGAATTCTCTTCATTCTCCACGGTGTTAAATGTACAGGTCGAATATATCAGATACCCGCCGGGACGCACGCATCCGGCGATGCTCTCCAATATCTCGCGTTGCAGCGCGGCACAGCTCTCAACAAGCCGCTCCGACCATTGTCGTCGGGCCGTCTCCTCCTTGCGCATCATACCCTCTCCCGAACATGGAGCATCTACAGCCACTATATCAAACACCCCTGCCAGACAACGGTAAGACTCAGCGGCATCCCCTGTAACGATTATATTCGGATAACCCCACTTCTCCAGATTTTCACGCAATATCTTGCCACGTCGTGGCTCATATTCGTTGGCGACAACCTCCGTACCATCCGGCAATGCATTGATCATAGACGTCGTCTTACCACCAGGGGCGGCACAAAAGTCCAACACCCGCAACGGACGTCCCGTCATACCCTGCTCACCGGCATGCAGCCGTGATACCAGTAGTTCTACTATCTCACTGTATATCATTGAGGAGGCATCCTGTACATAGAAGACGCCGGCATGCAACAACGGATTTAGCGTAAAGACCGGCCGCTCATTCAGACGCCGACCCTCCCGACACCACTCCACCACGCGCATATCCGGATATATTCCGTCTACCTCCTCCGCAGAGCACTTGCGATTATTATAACGTATCGACACTCCCGGAGCCGTATCGAGTGATGACAACAACGACTCACTATCCGTACCAAATACGGATTGTATCATTTCACGGTAACCGGAAGGTATAGGAGTCTCCATTACTTTCGATTTAATATACACGCATATTGTACACGCTAACACTATTTGCAAAGTTAATGATTTCTTGCTAAATTTGTATACTAATGGAACAGTATCAACAACCGCAACCCGATTTACAGCCGGCTCTATACCTTATCCCCTCCGACATGAGCGCGGCTCCGGTAGATTTCGTCATTCCTCCCCGCAACCTGCAGATTCTGGCCGCTATCAGATATTTTATTGTCGAGAATGTCAGAGAGGCACGGCGTTTCATCCGCCGGGCACTCCCCCATGCCGACATTACATCACTGCATTTCGTTGAGCTCAACCGTCACACTGACCTTTCTATTATCTCTCAGTGGCTTGATCCCTTGCGAAATGGCGAACCCGTCGGACTGCTCAGTGATGCCGGTTGTCCGGCTATTGCCGATCCGGGAGCCGTAATGGTCGAGATCGCGCAACGGGAATCTCTTAAGGTTGTCCCGCTCGTCGGACCATCATCCATACTCCTGGGACTCATGGCCTCCGGATTTAACGGACAGGGTTTCTGTTTCCACGGTTACCTTCCTATTGATGAGGCGCAGAGAGCTGATATGTTGCGCAAGCTTGAGGACTCCTCGCGTCATCGCGATATGACACACATATTTATCGAGACACCTTATCGCAACAACCGTCTGCTCAGGACATTGACCAATACACTTCACGGTAATACAAGAATCTGCGTCGCCGCCGACCTCACAGATCCGATGACTGAGTCGGTCATAACGCGGACCGCATCGCAATGGAGTGAAATGATCGACAAGGTCAATTATGATAAACGGCCGGCTATCTTCCTGATATACGCCGCCGAGATTTATAATCCCCGAACACCGGCGGGAAGAAAAAACGGATATCGCAACACCAACACTCGGAAACGCAGATGATAAAATAATATTGAACACTCATCTTACAATATAAGAAATTATGAATAAGAAAAACTCGATATTATTTGAAGGACAATATACAATCCAATTCGAAGAGTTGGAACTTCCACCGATCATTCAGCGCACACCATCTCATAGTAATATCAGCACCTCCGGCACCACTGCCGACAATCCGGCCAACAGACATTTCAACTACATATCATTCGGCTCGGGATCCTCGGGCAACAGCTGCTATATCGGCAACAAAGACGAGGGTATCATAGTCGATGTGGGGGTCAGAGCCGAGGATATCACACGCGAACTTGCAGCCAACGGTATACCCATGACCAAGGTCAAGGGTGTTCTGCTGACGCATGACCACTCGGATCACGTCAAGTTTGCATATACACTCCTTCGCGCCAACAAGCATCTGCGGCTCTATTGCACCAATCGAGTCCTCAACGGCATGCTGCGCCGACATAATATCTCCAAGCGTGTCAAGGATTATCATATCCCGATATTCAAGGAGATCCCGTTCAAGATCGGGAGTCTCGACATCACCGCCTTTGACGTGCCACATGATGGAACGGACAATATGGGGTTCTCCATCGTCTATGATAACCGTCACTTTGTCCTGGCCACGGACCTCGGAGCCGTCACAGAACGCGCTTACTACTATATGAGCCGGGCTAATTATCTCGTCATCGAGGCCAATTATGATCTGCAGATGTTGCTGAACGGCAGCTATCCGGAATATCTCAAACGACGCATACAGACAGAGCACGGCCACATGAACAACGTGGACACGGCACGTTTTCTGGCCGAGATTATCAATCCGGCCCTCAAATATATCTTCCTCTGTCACCTCAGCAAAGACAACAATACACCGGAACTGGCTCTCCGCACCGTAAGAAGTGCCCTCGAAAGCAAAGGACTGAAGGTAGGCACCGCCCAAGAAACCATCAGGGACCGGGAGGCCGATGTACAGCTGATGGCACTCCCACGTTTCGACCCGACACGTCGCTTCATCTTCCGCCCCTGACGAATATGCTATTCCACCGTTATAATAGGTTTGCCGAAAAAAGATGAGAGCATAGTAAGAGTTGAGAGTGTAAAATTGTGTTGCCCACTCAGCCATTTGGTCACTTCACATGGACGTTTTCCGACAGACCGTGCGAACTCAGCCTTTGACAACCCCTTCTCTCGCATCAACTTATAGATTCTGTTGGAAACTGCCACCTCCATGTCAACTTCACGATGAATGGAATCCGGTATGGACGCAACAATCCTGTTATATTCTTCAAATGCAGTTTTCATATATCAAAGGTTTTGTCTGTATCAATCTCATTTTCCAGTATGGATATGGTTCCGTCTTTCACTCCTTCTTTAATGAGCTTATCAAATCTCTGGAGATTAACAACATACCCACGTAGTTCATCGTCCTCATTGTAAGTTCTGGTATTCTTGACACCTCCATTTCCAAGAATCAATATGCTGTCCGAAAGGCGAAGACAATACAAGCGCAACTTTGATTTGATAATTGGTAATGCACAGACCCTGTCATTCATTTTCCCCTCTGGTCTGAAGAACCGTTCAAGCGCTCCCAAATCGGCTATCGTTTCAACAAATTTCGCGATATGAGCCAAATCTGCATTATATGTCGCATCATCTTTGAAACGATGATAGAAACGAATATACTCTCCACTATCTTCGGTAAGAAACTGAATGGTATAAAGAGTACAGTTCCGGTCTTTATTTAATTGCACAAGTTCTGCTTCACTCATGGTTACTCTGATTCTTTATGATTAAACGCTAAAAATGAGAAAATGTTTTACTTTTAAGCAAACAGACTCGTATTTATTCAGGCTTTGCGCTTGGAGACTATGCGGATGGACATGAGCGGGCCTTCGAGACCGTTAGTGGTCTTGCCTAAGCGTGTCTCGAAGCGGAGATAACCCGTGCCGAAATCATATACAGACAGATCCGCCTCATCATCATCGTCATACTCATCGGATGCTATCTGGTCAGTCGGACGGACATCCGTCTGCTCTATAATATAATTCTCCAGATCATCCGGAAACAGGTCACCTAAATAGACATTGCGTATCACTACCTCATCCGGAGACAACACATCAATATCCCATTCACCGGGAGTCCCTTGCAGATCCGTATATAACGGACGTCCCACACCGTCAGTCAGCACACCCTCATAATTATAATACGCCGAGTCAAGAGGCTCATTGACCCTGACCGCATCTATTATGGAGCGTATCGTCATGACGATATCGTTGTCAGCATGGAAACTGTCCACAGCAACACTGTCAGTGTCATTGGTATGCTTCTCACCACCGCTACAGGAGGTAATCATCGTTAGGCCGCAGCATATTGCTATTACAGCAACGATTCTGATCAGCAATGATACCATCTTATAAATGTCTAAAAACCCTAAATGTTAAAATTTCTAAAACAGACGCAAAGATAATCATAATTTCCGATAACACCACCCTTTTATAAGATTTTAAAAGTCTTGTAAAGCCTGATCACTAATTAAAATTCCTGTTTATTAAAATTTATTCAATTTATAAATGAAAGGACCATAGTTGAAGGTAGGCTATCTAAGCTTGAATGGTATGACTGGAGTATTACATATAAAGATCTCCACTTTATAGGTCTGGATGCAAAATTTTACAGCCCCTATTCCATGCCTCTAACAAATTGTTTATAAATTTGATAACTTCTAATATAGCCGGACTGCAAACCTTTATTATACTTTTAATTTTCTCAATTGATCTGCTTGAATACAGTCTGAATTCATTTTGCATCATGTTAGTAACAGATTCACATGAAAACAGTTGTGAAATCGAATCTTCATAGTCCCGATCATTATCGATAATTTCACTATCTGCATAAAGAATTTCGGGCATACATAATTTTATAACCGAACTATCAGTGAATTTTGCAACATTCACGACATTTTTAAGAGGAAATCCCTTAGCATGATTGATAAAAATTATCAGATTAGGGGCATATTGCTCTATTTCTTTATAAAACCTCTGAATAGAATATTTGGACGAAAAAACCAATAATATCGTATTGTACATATTCCGGAGCATACCCGTTCACTTATGAAGTCTATTTCCTAGGGTGGAAA
>CAMWUY010000001.1 GCA_947177615.1 uncultured Porphyromonadaceae bacterium | reverse complement strand
GTCACCATTTGTGCCACGAATAGAGAAGAGGTTGGCTACGTTGACGCCGGCATTGCGGAGAGCTTCGATTTTGACCTCTGCATCATTGAGCTTCTTGACAGGAAAAGCAGCGACTACCGGGATTGCTGAGATGGGAGCAACTACTGCTACGACTTCAGGTGCATTGATTTCGATGTTGGTGCCACACTTAGGGCATTTTACATTCAGTTTCTTCATTTTAATATTATTTTTGATGTTATTTGTTTTCTGTTTTAGGTTCAACCCATTCTTTGAGGATGATGAGTTCTTTTACTGATGGGCATTGCCAGAACCATTTGTCCTTGGCAAATTCATCCCATTTCAGAGAGCCGTTCAAAATCATTATCAGAACATAAAGCTCCAATTTGATTTGAGCAGTTTCTCGTGGTTCGCCGTAAAGCATATCGTTATCAGAAAGCTCATGCTCCGGAAGAGGATTGAAATATCTGTATCTTTTATTATCACTTCTTTCCGAAGGCAAACTATGCTGATAGCGAAGAAAGAGTTGGGCAATAGTTAGAAGTGGAGTATCAGATACTTCAATTCCTAATTCACCCTCATACTCGCCTTTCTTAATGACATATTTGCCATCAATTTTCAGACTCCTTTGTTGAAAGTCAATATGGAACTTCGCTCCATTTTGAACTTTCGCTATTGCTTCATAATAGATGGTTTGCATTTGATTTGTTAGTTAAAAAATTATAATCTCATTGGCTTGGCACATTTCTTTACTGAGTCGATTACAGAGCTGGATAGACTGGTACCGAATCGACAAAGCCAGGTGGTTAACCTGGCGTCGATTCGGATCCAGTATTACATCCAGCTCTATATAAATTGCCAGTCTTGATTATGTTCCTTTGTGCTGAGGTTGTACGGTTCTCAAAAACAGCGATGCGTTTCTTTATTGTACTGATGGAATCCAGACGGATGACTCAGGTAGAACCGGCGTGAGAGCCTGATAAGGATTGAAACGCCGGTGGAACCTGAGTCATATTGACAATCTGGATGACTGAATTTTGCTTTCTTGAACTATAATGTCGCATTACTAAGCTACTGAAGATGATGTGGTATATCTCTTTAACTGTCTGATGTCAGGGCTTTATGGCTGCCGCTGGAGGGTAGGTATGGCCTACAGCGGCAGCTTAATGAAGCCCAAACTAAATTTATCATCTCTCAGATTGCTACCATATACTTGGCTTATAATATCTGTCATGTCAATGATATGTCGCTTTATTAGTTTGATATTCTACAGAATATCTCAGATGGGCCAGTGAAAGTCATCTCTGATAAGAGATGATGGAACTTGGCCCATCTTGGCATCTTCTGTATAATTGAATGATTGACCCTTCAGATAAGACCGCATATTCGGTAATTGATAGTCAGACAAAATCGTGTGTTACTTTAGATGTTTGATGTCAGAAGGATCCTGCCATACTGTTGGCCACGGAAAGCGATAGCTCCTGGCCCACAGTAGGGTTGTTGATCCTTCACTGAAAGGATTGTCGTTCTATCAGTCATTGCACACTCAATCTATACTTTATATCATTTCCGATTTAGATTAGCCACCAGAGTTTTATAGACTTCTTTACTGGTGCGGAGAGCGTTTTGCATACATCCCAGAGTATAGTAGCCTGGAAGCGTCTTATCGGTTTTGATACGATTTGCCTTTACATTTCGACCAAGGCCACGTTGAATACAGCCATCAGGATTATTGGCCACATAACCTAAGCCACCAACTTTAGTTTTGCCAGTCATCACTGCTCGTAAGCAATCTGCAACAAATACCGATAGTATCTGAACATCTTTCTTTACGTTGATAACCGGAAGAACCTGAGTGGCCCAGCTATATTCGCCATTGCCGATATACAGATAATTATTCACTTGATTGATGGCTCTATTGTAGCTTTTGCTCTTAGCACGAATTGTCCGGGCCTCAATTTCTTTTTGAAAGGCTTTGATTCTTGTGGAACTGAGTGAAATGGAAGCGCCTTTGATAGAGAATCCGAGAAATTTGAACCAGCGAGTATGCGTCAAATACTCTATCTTTTTGGGATTGAGTGTCATTTCTCGCATTGCAACTTCTTCAGACATAATTTCCATTGCCCTCATATAATCCGGGCCGACAAACAGAGCATCATCGGAATAGCGGACGTATTCGCCATCCAGCTTGCTCAATCGCTCATCCAGACTAAACATTACCACATTGGCTAACCAAGAGGCTACTGAGCAACCTTGTTTGAGTGACTGGTAGGATTTCTGGAGATTACCGTCTGCATCAAAATACCAGTCAGAGTGATAATACTTGCGAAGTACATCTATGATAGCTGAATGGCCATATTTGGCTTCAACCTTATCAAAGGCCCTGTCAATAAACTGAATGGGTACTGTGTCGAAATATTTGCTGAAGTCAGATTTCCATCCGATAACCTCACCTTTGGTCTCACAGATTTTCTGAGATATTTCTTTCACGATCTTACCACATCCAATACCTTTTTGGTAGGACTGGCAAGCCGGATGAATCATCTCAGGCATAAGCTCAAACAAGAGGTCATTGGCAATGCTGAGAAATACGCGGTCAACCGGCTCATTGATATAGACGGTTCGGAAATCTCCGTTATCTTTCGGAATTTGAGCCGTATGAGGTGGAGCTATCTCATACTTACCATCCCGAATGGCAGCATACATTGCGGCTCTGGTCTCAGGTTTAGTAAGCTGGTAGAGATGAGCTTTATTGATATGCTTCCCGACACCCTTGTCAATGGCATACGTCCAACGTTTAATGTCGAAGAACATCTCTAATATTTTGTCATTCATGGACTGTTTCTTTGATGATTGTAATTTCATAGGACTCGTCATCGTCACCAGCACAAAAATGATCTTCTTCATCAATTTCTATGCAGTTTTCATTTTTGAGCCACGTTTTCTCTTGGAGAATACCGTCACGCTCTTCTTTTAGGCCACGTTTGGCGCCTTCAAATGTTGACCAAAGAGTATGATTTTTCCAGTCCTCAGAAGGGCGTTGGCCGGTATATTCAACTTGTACGCTATATACTTCCATAGCTTTAGAATAAAGATTTTTCACCATTGTAGTTTTGAATAACCCATTCCAGCAAGAGCCGACGGTTATTATTGTCAAGTTCCGCATAGAACTTTGTCATATATGTATCAGGGTCCTGGGAACGGGTGGCATGGTTCCATTTCTCCAGCATGTGACTGATATGGCACGTCCATTTTACTTCTTTTAGAAACTCAGGTACATAAGGAGTAACCGACACACCACCGGGAGTGGTAAAAGTCATTGGAACTACTTTATAGTTCCAGCCATGAAACATCCATTTATTGATGGCGATCATAGCGATTCTTAATTCTTCAGTCATATTTTATACTGCTTTAGACATTATTTGGGGAGTGTTTCTTTTCATCAATGTCATTATCCGATCATATAATTCAGGCTTCTTGTTATATGCCTTTCGACATTGAACGACTGAGAAGTCCTCCAAAGAAAATTCTATTGTGGCTATTGACACACCTTCGACCAATGCGTGAAGTATCAAAGCAGATTGCTTTTTATAGTAATTATTAGTAAAGACACAATGGTGCATTTGACGTCCTTCTTCAATAAATTCCTTCACACTCATCAAAGGTTTGATGATGATTTCTTTGTCTTTGAACTCCAAATCGAAGAATTTGGACTTGGAGTTTTTGTACTCATCTTCATCTTTTTGAGCTTGTTTCAGATCTTCCAAATATTGTTCCTCAATTCTTTGAAGTCTCAGTCTTTCCTGACGCTCGCGCTCTTTCTGTATCTTGGATTCCTTTTTCGCCATCCATTCATCATGGGTGGCTTTCAGATTAGCCGGACAAATTAAAGCTGGATTTCGGAGGTCTTTATTTAGGTACTCCAAGGAGTCAAGTAAGTCAAACCATATTGTAGGGTCTTTTATCTGATACTTGTGACGTAAGGCGATTTTTATTGACGACCAGTATTTGTCAAACTTATATGAATTGCCAAATGAATAAGCAACTAATTTATATTGCCCTACTTTCCATAGTGTTTCAATCCTGTTATCTGTCAGAAGCCTCTTAAAAAGAGTGTAAGGTGAACAGTGGTGAAAGTCTCCAGCATATCCATTACGTCTGATTTCAGAGATTACTGATGATTGACCTACAACTTTCCAAGGTGTTACCGTATGGCCGGCATTTTCATCTCGTAATTCCATATCGCTCCCCCAATTCCAGCAATCACAATAATGAGAGAGCCAATGTCGAGCACGACTAACTATTTGGGTTTTCCCTTCTGGAGTAAGCCATCGTTGAAATGCCTCACATATCCAATATGTCGGTTCACTGCCTTGTCTTAGATTGGTCTGCATAAAGAACATCCGAACCACTTGAAAACCCTGGCATTTTGTAACCACTGCGAAGTATGACTTATCGCAAAAATTCTTTTTCCGAGTCTTGTCAACTTCCAGTTTTGCAGCACAATGAGGACAAACTGCTCGCTTTGCCTCAGCTCCAGTCCAAGTATGACCGCAATCTAAACACTCATACCCTCTCTTGGGACTATATTTAGCGATATGCAGACCAACTTTCCTTACAGCCTCTTTGTACTGGTATTCGGTTAGTGGAGAAAGACCCTGAGATAGTTTCAGAATCTTTCTCTGAAGTTTATTTCTTGGCTTCATGTGATGTCGGCGTGATGATTAGAAAATCGGAATATCCAGAGGCTCCGGGATATTGGGGTCAACCTCTGTTTTGGGTTTTCTGGGCTTGCGAGTCTTACGCTTAGTTTCGGGAGTAGCTTGTTCGGGAGTAGTTGGAGTTTCCGGTGTGGAGCTTTGCACAGCTTCCACCTTATTTTTCGGACCATTTACTACAATGTCATCTTCATCATAGTAATGAATGGCAAGTCCAATAACCTCTTCGCCTTTGACTCCCATAACTTTCTGTTTCGTTTTGTTGGCTTTTTCTGCTTCCTGGTAGATGTACTTGCAACATTCTTCCAAAGATTTATTTGGTTTAGCGTATGATGCGGCGAACTGAGGATCTTCTTCAGCACGTTTGTCAAGATGATATTTAAGTGCTGTTTCAAAAGGGGTAAATTCCATATTGAAAGATATTTATGAGTTAAAGAAAAAGAATGTATATTTTATGTTTACTTCCTCTCTTGGGGATGAAGTTAACTGTCTGATTGCGAATTTGAAGTTGTTGGCTTTGAAAGTGTGTTCAAAACCATGTGGAGGTTCGTGATGGGCATAGCGGATGTGAACCTTTGAACCATCAATTACCTTATTGACAACCACTGTATTGCTATGCCATTTTTTCTTATGTTTCCAGTAATAAAGGGTAACATCATTAGCTTGAAGTGAATGATAATCATCTATTCTGACCAATCCATATTCACTTATCAATCTGTTTGTCAAACCCAATAAATAATCTGGTAGGGGATTCTCAGAGTCTTTCTCCTTTTCACTGTATTGCGATTCAAGTGTAAGTAAAAGAGTATGTATCAACTCTATGGAATCACTGCAATTATTTAATTTTTGTTTACAGTATTCAATTATTTGAGGTTCTATTTCTGCAACTGCCTCATAATTTTTTGCTCGTAATAATTCACGAACATTATCAAGATCGGGGCGTTTCATAAAAGTAGAAATTGAACCCCTTTATCCCTAACTCGCTTCGCTCGCAGTCGCTTCGCTCCAAGGGTTAAAGGGATAAAGGGGTTAAGGGTTAATGAAATGCTGCCACAGCCCGGACGTATGGGCTGTTCGTGACCTTAGTGTACCAGTAGTTGAGGCCGCCGTCGTTCAGGCGCAAGTGCCAAGCGCCCGCCGCCGAGCACTCAGTGCTGGTCCAGTACCAGCCATCCTTTATGCGGCTACCGCCGCTAAGTTCGATGGCGGCATTGATTGACCGCTTATTGAGATAGATGAGGTAGAGTTCGGCGACTGAAGGGATCCATTCGTCATCCTCCAGTTCTATGCCGGTGCCGATAGACTTGATGTGCTCAGTGTTGGCCTTACCATTCCAGTCAGCAACTGCATCGTCATATTCTGAAATGTAGCCGGCATAATTGGTTGTGTCTTTCTGATTGGTAAGAGGCTGTTCCGGGTAATCCTCCAGATTGACAGCGAGAGCGTGACTACCCATCACCACGCCGATACGCTTGACAGTCTTTGTCGGAGCGTTGCGCTTCTTATAGTCAAACATTTCTGATGTGCCGTCCTCATAGAGATAATACACCCCATCAGTAGTAAGAACTTCGCCGGGGATGTGAACTGGCTGGACGGTTACGTTAACTTCCTCACTTTCTTTAGCGGGGGATTTGATGAAGTCATACACTGCCGGTGCTTCTTCACCGAAGTCACTGTAGAGTGCGAGTTTCAGCTTCTCGTCTGTCGGGAGAGAAGCGTAGATTCCTTTTGCGATTTCGTCTGAGATCATATTGTTATATTTTTTTTGGTGATGTATTATTTACCTTTGCTGAGACACACAGCCAACTTGTCGAGATCGTTGGTGCCGAAGTGATTTTTCAGTTCCGCAACCACTGAAGGCTTCTGGTGCTGAAGCAGTTGCTTGATAGTAGAAGGATTGCCGCCTCGATATAAATCAAGGCAGTTCATTGCTTGTGGAGTCATATTTTAGAAGTTTATATGGTTTTTATCTGAATAGTCTCGTGATGTTGAAAAATTGGAATGAGAACGAGATTTTTAAGAGTTTTTAAGACTCAGAAGCCGTTATGGTAACATCCTGTACGGTATCAGTCTCAGGAATCTGGTCGATGATATATTCAAGATGACCGTGAGCAAAATCATTAAGTTGAAGCTCGTCAGTCCAGCCCTCCTTGGGCCATCCATAAATATTTAGATACTGGTCATCTTCAAGTTCTACGCGAGAGATATAGAAATCCTCGTAGGTATCCATACTACGAGTGCCTGCCATAATGATTGGAGCGTTACTGCGCTCTTCCTCATCATAATCACCATCCTCATCAAAGTGAACGAAAATATATTCTCCACCATGAGCGCGGACGGCAGCTATCAATTCCTCCCTTTCTTGTGCATCAAGTTTCTTGTGGAGGCTATAAAAATCGGTATGTTTCATTTCTGGAAATCTTTAATTGTTAATTGCTTGAATTGAGTGTCAGGAGGCACACATTGCCAGTGCAAATTATTCTGGCTATAGTCGCAATAAACGAAAAGGAAATGCTCAATCAATTCTTCCTCATCGTCTGGAATTTCATAGAAGTAGTCGTAATGACCATTGTCAATCAACCACTGAGGGAGATCGCGCCGCAACCATCCCCACTTCACTTTGATAATGCCCACCTCCGGAGAAATAGAGTCGGCATTTATGATTGCAATATGAAGTTCGCCTTCTAACATTTGTTGATGTTTTTCTCCCCATTCGGTCATTAATCTCTGATTTATGGGGCGCTGTTCGGGGAAGTATGGATGAAATTCGAGGTCCACTGTTTCCTGAAATGCCTGGTCAATCGCTTCGGCGGCAGACACTCCAGATTTTCTGTAATGCTCATAGCGTTCTTTGTAGAACTTATCGTAAGCCCAACGCCATGCGTTATCAGATATATGCGTATATTCCATATCACCAGCAATTATCAGAAACATAATCTGCTATCTCACACGCCTCTCGCTCTGCCAGCTCATCAGGAATGTAGAAAAATATTTCGTTATCAAGCCGTTCTGCGCCTTTATCAAAAGGCATTCCTGTAACGGAATCAATTAATTGGTCAGAAAGTGATTGAGTTGCAACTGTTACAGTCATAAACTCCATGTTTTCAGCTGACTCTTCTGTTTCTTGATCTATAATATCGACTTGGAATAACGGATATTCCTTACCATTATAGAAAATATGGTCATTCGGTTTCATAGTTATGAATTTTTTGGAGTTTCGCTCATCAGGTCCACTGCAAGACCATTCGGGCAGAGTTTATCAAACCAGTGCCATATCTCAAACCGGGAGGTGCCAGCCTCCCAGAAGTAGAATGGCTTTTCTATCTCATCATCATTGTTAATGGGAATATTGCTAAATGCGCCCCACATTTCCTGAAGCTCCCATAGGCAAGGGTGTTGTTCGATACTGGTTTTTATTTTAGCAAGTATGTAAGGGCTGCGTGGTGCATCGGGATCGAAAAAACCGCCCTCTTCGGGGAAAGTGTAGAGACGTTTATCGTTTTCTGCCTCAAAATATCTTGTCAACCACCAAGGTAACATACCAAATCTGGATTCATGATATTCCAAGACAACCATAAATTGACGAATAGGACAGTCTGCATCCTCCATACGATAGTAATGACCGCCAGGGCCATCGCAATCCCTGCTATAATGACCGGGAATCTTGCAGTCAACAATCCATTCGCCCCATTGATTCTGTCGTACAGCAATCACTTTGCCACCCCAAGGGAAATAGCTAAGAGTGCTATTCATTTGCTGTTCAACCAGCTCTTTTGTAATTTCTTTTGCAACCATAGCATTTATTTTATTCCAAAGAATTGATAAGCAGCCATTCTTACCTTCATCTCATCATCAAAGGTGGCACAACCGCACTGGTCATAGGCGCATTGCTCACCGAACACATGATATAATCTACCAAAAGTATAGTAAGGGTCGCCTTTATAATCTGTCCGTTCTTGAACTGAAACAGCAACCAACTCATGTGAATAAGATTCTCTGATGAAAATGAGGATGGATATTTTATTGGCTTTTGCATAAGCTCGCATAGCCTTTTGTTTGAATACTTCCAATTCCTTTTTTGATTGTTTTATACCCATTTGAGTTTAGCTTTTTGACGCACTTGAAGGTCTTTATAACCAATGCTTTTTAACTCATTAAAAAGAGGGAGATACTGGGATTCTGTAGCCGGCTTCGTCTGCTGAATCACTCCATAATAATCTGCATCTCCATGTTGACCGATGTGCATATAAGACATCGTGCCGCCAGTTCGCTTATCACTCTCTTCAGGGAAGAGAGCTATCACTTGACCATCGGGATAAATTCTGAAAACTACTTTCATACGGCATAGCCATTTCGATATGCCCAAAGCATAGAGTGATTATAAAAAATCGGATAGCCGTATGCAACTTTGACTATTTCAAATTCTGGAAACACTTCAGCCACTCGTTCATAATCCTTTTTCCGGGCTATTGTAGAATTAACCAGTACCTTTTCCTCGGATTCAAGCAAAACTACAAATGTAAGACATCCCATTCCGCCATTCCATACTTTGCAAAAACTTCCGTCGATGTCGAAGCGATATTGTCTCGACATCTTTTTCAATTTTTTAAGTCTTTCCTCCATATTTTTAGAATGTTTCAGGGAACAAGGCTCGACCAATTTGAAAACCAAATTCCTCATAGCATATCCAGCAAACGAGTGTGTAATGAGGGAGACGATTTTTATTCTCGACATATCCTATTTCCTCATAAATTTGTTCCACATACTCTTCCATATCATCTATGTGTTCGATATAGATTTGCTTGCAGTCGCTATTATAAATTAGCATTCCTATTAGTCCGGATGAGCAACCATGCTGAAGGTCTTTGAAAAATCCTTCAGGATTATCATAACCTGAAATATGGTCTGCCATATCTCTAAGAAAAGTCTCTGCGAAACTTGGCAGTGTGTCTTGTTGCGAGGGATAACGATGAACGAACCAATCAGCGTTTTCCTTCAGCATCTGATAGGCAAGCTCTTCAATTTTAGGCATAGTATCAGGATTTAGCCCAT
Organism: uncultured Porphyromonadaceae bacterium; assembly: GCA_947177615.1. Taxonomy (GTDB): domain Bacteria; phylum Bacteroidota; class Bacteroidia; order Bacteroidales; family Muribaculaceae; genus Lepagella. Next base: position 99,569 of record CAMWUY010000001.1, on the reverse strand, counting down.
CACTGCTGAAACTGAAATATTTTTTATATATCTCACTTGCCTCAGTCATATTGGCATATAACCAATCATAAGGGCTTTCTGCATCATCGGGGATATAATCCTCAATAGTTTCTTCTTCACCAATAAGGTTTTCCATCAATGCTTTCAGAGTAGCCTCATCTGCTTCATCAAGGTAGTTATGCCACCAATCAAGCATAAATTCATTAAATGTTTTCATTGCTGTTCGGATTTTTTATGTTTGCACATCATTTCTTTTCGGAACTGCTCTTTTGTAGGAAAATTCTCCAAATTTTCGTGACCATTGTCATCCTCAAAAAGCGCTTCCATAAGGTCGGCAGCCTTAACTGTGAGAAGGTGATCGTAAATGCGTTCACCTATCCAGCCTGGATAATCAAGGGCATCTTCTGCCTCCGCTTTTTCTTCATCAGTCAAGGCAAAATCCATATAATCACCAGAGAAACAGTTTTCATACAGACTGACCAGTCCATCAGTTCCCTCTCTATCTTTGACACCCTGAAGGAAATCGGCGAACCACTCTTCGACAAATTCCTCCAAATCGTCATCATCGAGATAGTTGGGGTCATGCTGGAGGTCAAAATCCTCTTCATTCTTATAGCCGAGGTGCTGGGCAAGAGTATCGAAATCAAACCAGAACATATCGTTAATGCCTGAATCAGTCCAGCCATCTTCCGGTGCAATCTCTTCCAGAAATTTCTCAATGCTATCAAGTTCTTCGATTGAGCATTTATCAGCTCTATCTTTGCCACCACTCCAGAACTGGAAATTGTGGAGGCTTTCTTCGACTGTATATATCATTTTTTATTTAATTTACTGAGTGCTTCGATAAACAAGTCAGTAGAAGCATAGCATTTGATATCTTTTATCAGCCTTTCATCTTCTACATATTCTGGCTCAACATTTTCATAGACTATATTGCCATCCTCATCCACACTTGACGTTGAAAGAGCATCTGTATCGTCTGAAAAAATGAAACCCAACCCCAAAACAGTGGTGGTTTGACCAAAATACCTTAAAGTTGAAGCACTTTCTTTTATTTTTATTCGCTGGTATGCTAAAAACTTTGTTACAAACTCTACGAAAGAAAAAGCGTAAAAGCCAAGAGTTGTAATAATGATATGTCCTCCACTTGCAAGTGGTATAATATCTACTCCACACTCAAAACGTGTAAAGTATTCTTGTTTCGCTCCCTTATCATTCTTCTTCACAATGCGAAGATTCATGACACGAGTGACTTTGCCTATTACAGCAATGTAGTCTTGAATCTTTGGAGCACGATACTGTTCCAATGATGTTAAATCAAAATTCATCATATAAGACTGTTTTTGTTTCCGTTAGTATAGAAATTGTGATACCAACAAATCATTTCAAAGTCGCTTGGGATGTTCCCAGGCATTGAAATAAAGAAGAGGTTTTCCTGAACTTTTAATGTCCACCCCCATTCCATTCCGCGATATACTCCGCATTTATCATTATACATCTCCCAATTAAAGTCATAAAATGGAAGTGCCGGCACCTCCCGATTGTCTGGAGTAATTCGATATTTAGGTTGTGGAGTTACCATGAAGCCATATTCTCGTCCTTCAGGTACAAACTCAAAGGAATCGTTAGCTTTCGCAACCATTAGATGCTCAAATATTTCATATAAAGCATCCGCTACAAAATTGTAGTTTTTTATTATGACTCTTTTCATTCTATTTCTTTGAAAAAGATTGGATATTTGCCCAATTCTGAGCAGCAGTTATAATTGGTGAAGCTGAGGACATCGCTCTCAAACGAGTCGCCCCACCATACAGCGTGTTCCTTATCAATGGGGTATGGAGAAACCCACACACCATCAACTCTGCAAAGGCAGGGAAGCAGATAAACTGTTTCCCCAGCCTCATACAGTTTACGAGCCTGAGTCTTGTTGATTTGCTTGATTTTCTTCTTCAGGCTATTGGAGTATATCGGATTTGGATATCGTAGCATTTTGATTGTAGATTAAGCAGATTTTAGACTGTATTCCGAAATCACCTCATTAATGAGTTCTTCGGTTTCCATAAAGAAACCCCAGCAGGAGCCGACCTCTTCCCATTCAATATCCTCTTCATCCTCACGATTATCATCGTCATAGACTTTGGTGAATGGTACTTTCTTTTCAAGGACATAGCCTTTAACATCGCCCCACATCCACATTCCGATTTCTTTGACTTCCAAGTCTATAAGATAATCAGCATGTTCTTTCCAAGGCTTACCGGTGTCTCCGACCATTTTGTCATATCGTTCTTTCGACATATAGGCTACGCCCTTCACCAAATCTCCCTGAGAATATCCGGTGGTGCTCCATTCTTTGATGACAAAATCCTTAGCGCAGTCTTGAATGAGCGATATAAGGTCATCTTTACTCAGACACTCGACTAACTCAGGGCGAACATCGTACTTTTTGAGGTCACATGGCTCAATCTCATATCGAGTGTGCCAACCGCCCAGCCATTCTTCCCATGTCTGTAACTTCCACTCACGCTCATGTCGATCATAGATGAAGCGCAGACCATCAATCTCACCCTTTTTGTAATAATTGATTATGTCTTTCTGCTTCACAACGTCTGCCGCCATATAGCGCAGTGCATCCTCCAGAGAGTGTCGGTTTTCAAGAAACCAGTCTTTCCAGTTACATTCCTCGTGAAGAGTATGATGATAGCAATCGTTATACTCGAACAAGTACCGAGCAGCCATATCAGAATTTGTGATTGGACTCTGCCCCCATGCGTCGTAGTATATTTTAACTCGATGATTACCAATCTCCTTGGTCTCAATCAATAGATTATCGTTCATGGCTTTACTTTTTAATTAATCCAAGTCATGCCGCAGTGAGGACAATGCCAACCACATGGAAAGACGTTGCTGTATTGAATATCCCGGTGTCGGTTCATATCGCAGTCGCCGAATGTGCATTTGCCAGCTTTGAAAGTGTCATTGTATTTCTGCTGTCTTTCACGTTCCTGAGTGAGTGCTTCATTTTCGACGTGGACGGTTTCGGCTTTTGTTTCCTTTTCAAAAGTCGGAGTTTCGCAATGCTTAATTCCGCAATCGTCACCGAAAATCTCTTCAAAACCGTAGTGGTCCTCTTCAGATATGCCGAGCAATGAGCGGTCAAAATCATATTCAACATCAAGCTCAATGTCATCCTCAAAATCACCACTACCATTCATTGTGTCAATGATGACCACGCGAAATTTCCCTTTGAATTTGATAGACTTAAAATCCTCCTTGCTGCCGTCCCAACCATTGCCGGAAAGCAAAGTCAGCAGACCAGCCGGAAAATATATGCGAAGGCTACCACCATAAGAAGCGTTATAGTAGATTCCGGCGATTTTCTCACGCATAGGAGAATCCTTGGCAATTTTCAACACCTTGCAAATGCCGTCAATCTCTTCTTCCTGCTCTTCCTCATCGGCGCCGAATGGCTCATCGACATCATATCCGAGGTCAAAATAACAGTGAATATCGGAGGTGTTGCGGATTAGGTCTTTCACTGGGTCGCTATCATCCTTTTCGCGCAAGGCTTCGATGATTTCATCTCTCCAGTCATCATCCCATTCTATATCGTCATTCTCCATAGCCCTCTGCATATCGTCGAGATACTGACCTTCAGGAAAATCCCACCATTCATCTATGGATTCTGATATGGGATAAAGATTATTGTCCTCGATACACTTCTGAAGTTGTTTTGTGTTACCATCAAGGTTACTGTTGTAATCCACATAGTAAAGGCAGACATGCTCTGGAAGATAAGGCTCCCAGGGTTTCATTTCATTGCACATAGTTGTAAAAGTTAAGTGTGTGATGACCAACCGTATGTTGGCTCCATTTGATAAGAGCCATTCACCATATAGCCTGTTTCGGGCCAGCCATGAAAGATAATACCTCCGACCAGACCTTGCTTGCCGTTGGTGTATTCGCAAAAGGTAAACTCGTTATATCCGGGATTATAAGAAATCTGGATGTATTGGTCTTTTGCGACACGGCGATAATTATGAAAGCGCCGGAATATTTCGATAAGAGAATTATCGTTGTGCGCCTCACATTCGCGGATCAGTTCTTTGATTTTGGATAGCGTGATATTGAAGAACTTGACCGGCACCTGAACTTTTGTCGGAAGCGGACCATTTTCTTTTATCCACTTCTCAGCAACTGGAGTCACTATGTCACGGCAAACTTCACGCGCTTGCTTTTCAGTGATTTCCCTCACGCCGTCCGGCTCTATCAAGAAAAGATGGTCGCCACCAAGAGCATCGAGAAAAGAGAAAAAAGGATTGCCACCCTGAACATAGGCAAATCGTGCCACTTCGTTTTCACTGAAGTGCTCTTCATATTCGCCCAAATTCAAGAGATGGGTATGGGATTTCCCGACAATCCAAATCATCGGAAACTTAGAACTGTCGGCGTTTTCGATATATGGGCGATCGAAATTCTCAAAATCCGACTGGAATGAAGTCATAACATCAGCCACAATATTGCTCATGGTCTGAATTATTTTAGAGATATTCGGTGTCATACGAATGAAATTATATTGGGGTTGTCTTTATGTTCCTTGTCAAGCAGCTTCTGGATGTGGGCAGAGCGTTTGTCATGCCACTTCCGATAAGCCCTGGTCTCAATGCCAAAATGAGGTCTGAGAATGTTGCGGCTCACTTTGAGCCACACCATACGTCTTGCACAGAGGATGAGCGTAACTATGCCGACAAGAATAGTCAGCACGGCATTGAGAATTTCGATTGAGGTCTTTTTCATTGTGAGTCCGTTTTTGTTTATTAGAAGATTTGTTGCTCAGATTTTTCTTAATGGATGTTAATAATTGATAAAGGGCAATGCTCTGGGCAAACACTGCCCTTTATGCTCATCCGATTGATTCATGCAGCCTTGGGAAGTTTTAAGCCGAGAGCCTTGGCACATTCCTCCACGTTGGCAGTCTTGATAACCCAGCCCTCGCCACCAGACAAATGGCTGTTGAAAACGCCTTTGAACTGTTCTTTAAGAACTTTGCGAAGTGGCTTGGTATCGCCGCGAAGCACCCAGCAACGGTCGTTGTACTTCTCGAAAGTGAGTCCGAGTTTCTTGATGGCTTTGAGGTCAGTGATTGCGACCAATGTGTCGGTGTCGCCGGCAGACTTGGCTTCAGTCTTAGGCGCCTCAGCAGGCTTGGTCTTGGCGGTCTTATCCTTTTTGGGCTTTGCTTCAGGCTTTGCAGGAGCAGCCGGGGCGGTCGCAGGTTTTGATGCAGTTTTTGCGTTGGGAGTGAGTTCTTTGAAACGAGCCTCATACGCTTCCTTAATCTGAGCGCACATCGCATTAGCGGCGGATTTCAGTTCATCGGCAGTAGTGTACTGAGAAAATACGTCCGCAAGTACACTTGAAAAGTTGATTCTCATCATTTTGATTTTGTTTTTGGAGTTAAAGAAAAAGGTCGGCACCTCAAATGAAGTACCGACCAGAGTTTTGGTTTGGGCAGTTTAATCCTCTGCCATAGAATCGCGCTCACTGAGAATATCCTCGATACCCTCAATATCCTGACTGAGCAGTTCGATTTCGGCGGTGTCATTGGACGCCATCATCTTTGCTTCAAGTCGGTCACGCTCTGCCTCCAGTTCGGAAACAGACATTGCATAATAATTTGCCATAGCCTTATTAGTTTAGAATTATACGTTTACGGTTGTTTTTCTTGTTTACGACCACAGCGAGGCGGCATTTTGCCTCGTGTTTCTTGCAGAGATTGTAGGACTCCACAACGTGTCGGGAAGCCGGTATCAGTTCGCCGGCATACAGGAAATAGAACTTGGTCACTTTGTTGCCTTTGGAATTGACGCTCTCATCTTCCACGATTTTGACTATCTCCGAATTGTTGACGGGGATTGTGTCGTTCTTGACTTCATCGGCGGCATAGGCAGATATGGCAGCCACCGCGAGAACCAGTGTGAGAATGATTTTCTTCATTGTTGGGAGTTTTTAGAGGTTTGCACTTGCGTCCGCCATCTCAAATTCAGGGTTGGGCATAAAGGTGAACACTTCCAGACCGTCATAACTGTAATCGTCATTCAGCACCAGGGAGCCGACGAGTTTCTTGTCATTCTCGATATGATACTGCACCAGTTCATAGGTTTCGAGGTCAACGATAATTTCACACTCGAACATATTTGCGTCCGCATCATCATAGAGCAGACAATAGGCATCGTCATACTCGTACTCTTCCACCACATATTCAGTGGAGAAGAACATTCCGCTCACAGGACGGTTTTCAGACGGATAATCCGTGATGGACTCCATGATTTCTTCCTGATACTTCACGAAAGAAGCGGCGACGGCACAGCCGACACCGAGAACGGCGGCGAGACAGCCGACCGCAGCGAGTTTGAAAAGCGATTTCATTTTTTGTTGGATTTTGAAGGGTTAGCGTAATTGACGTACACGCCACCAGCACAGGAGGCGACTCTCACAGCCACACGAGGGCGACCGCAGATGAAATAAACTGTTCTAATCATTTTGGTGAATTTTTATTGGGTTGTTATTAAAGTTTCTCCATACGGGCAGCATTGGCAATGCGAGTTGAAAGACCCATTTTGGGAGCGTGTTTGCGTGAAGGTCTTGCACCTTTGGCGACACGAAATATCTCCTTTGCGGACATATCCCAGACAGGTTTTGAAGTATCGCGGCACTCATAATCGGACATAGCCTTTTCAGCACTCACATTGCGAGAAACGTGAAGCACAGTCACACGCTTTCCCTCGATGACATAGTGCGCCCGGAACCGCAAGTTTGCTTGGAATTGTGCGGTCACTTGGCGACGCTGTTCCGCCATGCGCCCACTAATTCCCCACACGTTTCCGATACGACCCAGCACCACCTTACGCCGGCGGATGCTACATTTGCCGATATACTCTATCTCCTCACGCTTGAAGTTTTCGGCATTGATATGTGCCTCACTCAAACGCAAAAGCCCAACACCATAGGCGTTGAGCTCAGATTTGGGCATAGATACCCCTTTGAATGTTTTTGTTGCCATTGCATTGAATTTTATTGGTTGACGCTTAGGGGGCTCGAACACCATTGCACACCTATGGCTTGTACTTCGCCACGAATGTTGCGTCATAAATACGGCTCTTAATAACAATGCCACCGATTTTTGACATTGCCCCATCAGATAGTCTAAACCCGTCATCCGGCACACAGGCGCCACATACCCCGATAGTGGCAAAAATGTTCATTTACGAGGACACCAATTCACACCCGGTGCTTTGGGTGTTTCCGACTTTAGATTATAGGGAGTGAGGCTCAGAAATACACCTCATCCTTTTTAATGCACTTGATTTCGCGGACTTCCTTGCCGTTTTCGTCCTCGACGATACGGGTGATACACAAATCATCCATCTCTTCCCACGCCATTTCGGACTCCACAGAACGGTCATTGTACTTCTTGAAGTCACGACCCTGTTTCAGACCGCGCAGAATAATTGCGACAGTCCACTTGTCGTCGGCGATTTCCGACAGCATGAAGCGTGAAACGCACTTGCCGTCAATCTTTGCAGCCTCTTCGGGTGTGAATACACGATAGACCGTGCCCTCTTCGTCCTTGTACTTCGCCGGCACGTTCTTGAACACGCACATTTTGCCCTCTTCGGTCTGCATAGAGTCATTCCACCCTTTGCGGATAGTGCCGGGGGTGTAGCCTTTTTTCGTCACCACGCCCTTTTTGTTGGTGGTGGTGAAACGCTCCACGCCCATTGCGCTCATGAAGCCCTCCACAGTCATGCCGTCGCACGAGGGCAGTTTTTGGGTGTAGAGGGTCTCAAAGGTACGGAGTACCTGCGTGAGTTGCGAAGTCTTGGAGATGATTTCGCGTGAGCCACCGTTGATTTGCTTTGCGTTGAGGGTTACATTTGTAGCCATGATGATATAGTGACCCCACACATGAGCGGTCACAACTGCTTTGAGGTTAATGAATAGTGGGTGGGGAGTACATTGCAAGGGCATAATATGCCACACTCCCTGTGCCGCTTTTACGGACTCACCCTATAAAGTGTTGATTGGATACATTATTCTCCAGAACGGGCGTAACTTGTGCTCCTACGCCAATCCAAACACGCCCACTAAGGGGTACGGTCAGTGCGCTTGCATGGTATGCCTTTACCGCATTCGTGCGCAACCGTTTTTGCACATTTTGGACTTTTTTGCGCTCTATGCTTCCTATATGAGTCGTTTCACCCTACATCATAGGCAAAGGTTTCCCCCGAATGGACGCATTACTCCCACTCTTCCCCCGTGCGCAGGGGCTGCATCGCTTTATACGCCCGCACTATTGCGGATTTTACCCACACGATACAATTTTGTTGCATAATCTTTGATAACAGTATGTTACTTCGCTACTTTACACACTTTTCACCTATATGCGCAGGTCATGGACTTGCAAAGGATAAAGCGAAAATTTGCTAAATTTTCCTCACTCATGGAGTCAAGGGATTTCACTTTTCACACTTATTGCCAAAAGCAACTAAGCACCAATATGTCAAAGTTCTCTTGCAAGATGTTTGAGAGGTTCGGGAGCTAATCCGTTTCTCAAATCTTACACCACAATATTGCAGTGGTCTGTGGACGGTTACAACACTATCTGCAAAAAATTTTTTCATAACCCCATTCTTTTATATCTATTAAGGTGTAAGGCTGTTTGTAAGAGTGTAATTACTTGAAAATCAATAGGGTAAAATCTTTATTTTCCACAAAAAAATTTTTGAAAAAGGGTAATTTTGACCTTTGAGATAGTGCCAAAAATGGATAAGGGTAATTTGAAATGTTAAACAAATGTTAAAATATGGAGTTACACCTATATATAAAAAGGTTTCACTTTTGAAAAATAGTGAAACCAAAATTGCTAATTAAGGATAACTACAACAAAATCAATCAATTAGCGACAATCACCAACAATTAAACACTTTTTAACATTTAGACTTCGATTTTTGAGCAAAAAATATATGTTTCACTTATTGTAAAAGTGAAACCAAAATAAGCCAAAAATATGGCTAACTATCTGAAAACAAATAAAAAACCGGGGTGGGTGCCTCCCTTGCTCTTCAAGGCAGATGTAAATTTTTCCCAAATTTCAAATCTCGTTTTTGGAAGGTGTTATACTGGGAGGTTCGGTACCATCCCAGCCCCACAAAACACTCCAGTATCATCCAATTTTTAGCCTGATTTTTACCTTAAAACTGAGTTTCCAGCTCATTTTACACCTAATTTGCTGATAATTCAGCACTTATCATTCCAGCCTGATTTTTCTCAGACCTCAGCCACATCAAGCCACTTTCCAGCCAAATCTCAAAACCGCCAGAAATGCCCCAAATTCCGCGTTTCTCACCCTCGGATGAACAACTACACATCTTCGCACCACAATTCGATTGTAGCTCATCCTACGCCCCAAATTTGGGCATATTTCATCAAATCCTACAAGCAGACTTTTTGGCAACCTCAATTTTTCTTCTTCTGACACACCAAAAATCCCTCAAAACACTTGCCCCAAATTTTCCGGGGCCAATTTTCAAATCGGTTTTTCGGTGGCCGGGGCGGCGACGATCGGCGGCGGGGCGCGGTCTTATTTGTGAGAAGGTTTTTGAAAAATTAAAAAACATACCCCTTAAAAATTCTTCCACACCCTAAACCTTCAAAACACCTTTTCCCAAAAATCACAAAACAGTTTTTGTTTAATTACTGGGAATGGAACTAAGCTCTAATCTAAACTTTCCTAAACAGTCTTTTCAAGAGTTTGCTGGAATGTAGGGAAACAGACTTTGTTAAGTTTACTGGAATAGGGAACTATACTATGAAGTTCTATGCCTTGGGCACGCGCTCGCGTGTGCGCGGCCTACTCGACTGAATTTCCTTTTCGACTTTAGGAGAAAAGGAATGAAGGAGAGTAGGCCACTTTTTTCTTTTTATTTATTTTTCTTTTTTCTTTTTCTGTCCCTTTTTCTTTTTTCTGTTTTTTCTTTTTCTTTTTTGCTGCCCCCGACCGGATCCCGAACCACAAAAATGCGCCGAGCTTCCCAGCCCAGCGCACAACCAAATTCATGTATGAGACAAAAACTTTCGTTTGCTATTTAATAGTCTTGTTTGAAAGAAACGCTGCTTTCATCAGGTTTTACGGCGCATACTTGCTCTGCGTTCTCTTCTGGAAGTTGGCTTGCGCTCTTCCTCGCCGGCAGTCAGGATGGCATATTGTTTAGGCACATCAGGTACTGGGGTCTTTGGATGAAATGGCGAAACAGCCATCATCGCGCTAATCAGAAATTGAGTTATCATAATCTTCTTCGGTTTTTGCAGCTGGCAGCCACGAAAACTGCCATTGATGATTTTTTGAATATTTACTTACGATTCCCTGGAAGTCAAAGCAGACAGCGTTGAACTGTTTTACTTTGACAAACTTGTGAGTGCTGCCATCATCAGTGGAACAGTGAATGTAAACATCCGAACCTTGTGCCGGATATTTTGCAAACGTGTTCCAGCGGAGTGATAGCAAGTAATCTTTGAAACTCATGTCAAAGCCTGAATTTGTTATCGGGGATTACCAAACCCTTTCCAGGTTTCCATCCCTTTTCCATTTTCAACTTCTGGAATTTCTCGATAAGATCAACCATAACACTGTCATTCACTCTTCCGAGATGGAGATAGATGCAGCCATCAATGTTGCGACAGTCTTTTATCGTTTTCTCAGGAAGCTGGATCATCATTTTTCCACCAACATTAACCGGCTTGAAATCGTAATCTTTCAGTTTTGAATCCAGAGCCACAACAGTTATGTTTCCGAACTGCTGATACTCAAAAGGAATTGGTCTGCTCATTGTTTTTTTTCAGTTTTTGAGAAACACTGCTTTCATCACTTAGTTATATTCTTCTTCCTCTGCCGGATCGTGCCCAGGCTCCAGTACATGAGTATCGTAAGCACTCTTCACATCATCCTTGGTCAGATTGAGAATGTTGATTTTGCGTGTAGCCTTCCTGATCCGAGCGTATATGCCAGGATCTTCTTCTTCCACAAGGTCATTCAAATGTTGGATTGCTGGGTAATTGAGTTGTCGGATTCTGCCGCCCCCTCTCTTGCCATTGGGTGTTTCAAGTAATAATCCGATTTTTCGTAAGGAATAAAGACAGTTGCTGAGAGTGGGAACAGAAAGTCTCATTTTTACGGCCAATTCTTGTACTGACAATGCGCACTCCCCATTTTCATTGGCTTCTTCCATAATTGTCGAGACAACCATAAGCTCATTCTTGCTCAGGAAGTATATCAAGACTTTGGGCATGGGTATAACCATTCCGTCAAAAACCTCTTCAGTCTCAACAGTAGCCAGTATCTCGTACTTGACTTTAGGAAGGACAATTCCACCTCTGAGAAGTTTTGGATCCAGCTTAATCACTACTGGCTCCGGCGGTGGGAGTTTAGCCCTATTCGGTATTTTCTTCATGTTATGAACTCTTCATAACACTGCTTTCATCACGTCAGGATGGGTAACATCCTCATTTGCAGATTGCAAAATTATTAAAAATTTAAGTTTTGCCAAAATAATCGGTGATTATTTCAGCTGGTTTTAATTTTTAATAGTAATTTTGCAGGTTAAAACAAGACCTCACCAGATGAAAACTCTGAACCAGATATATCGTTACACTTCTGATTGCCGATTTCCTGATGAAGATTGGCATAAGGTTCTCTTGTATTGCCGAAAGCGATTCAAAGGAGGAAAGATACACAAAGCACTTTATCCTAAAGCGGATTCTACATACCGTCAATTCAGAAAATGGATCGAAAGCGGACTGGGAGCCGGAGATTATATCAGCTATGGAAACACTATGGGAATTGTGGGCAGCAGCACTCCATCAGGTGTAACTTTAGCTGCATATTGCGATTATGAAGGCAATCTCATTGTTAACGAAATGGAGGTGCTGGAGCCTGAAAGATTACAACATTTGGAAGAACCTCGCGTGACTGAGTTGAAACGTCTGATTTTTGAAAAAGGGCTGGATTTCTCTGTTCGCACCAGCAAATTCGATAAGATATACACCCCTCAAAAATATTTTTATGCCACTATCCAAAAACCAAACAGTGATGAAGTTGGAGTTGGAATGTATTTAGAATCAGACAATTCCAAATATCATTTTCTTGCATATCTCTATAAAGATGAATTGCAAATGGATTGTTGGATTGATTCTAACTATACACCCCTAAAACCAGCGTCTGAAGCAGATATTAAGAGACTCCATTCAGCTACATCTAAAGCAGGATGGTCATATAATGAGCGTGGCCATAAGTTTATCAAGATACCCCAGAAAGGGAAGGATAATGTGTATTGGTATCTGAACGACCGGTTTGAATTAGTTATGGATCGGGATAATGGTGCCAAGAAACATTTAGAGAGATGGGAGGCGGGCAATTACATTCTGGATTATACTGAGGGCTTGCTCTTTATGAAAGATGTAAAAGCAATGAGGGGAAAAGCATAATGCAATCCCCCTCATCTTATATCGGTTTATCGCTGGTCAATCGGTTTGAATGACTTTTTGAGAGCTACATCGTACCAGTAATCTTCTGCTTCGGAAGCCGGTATTTTGTCGGCCGCCGATATTTGCTCGTGATTTTTGTTCCATTCCTGGATCTTATCATAGGAAAACGCATACATCCCTACTGGCTTTTGTCTGAGAGTTGACTTTTCATTCAGGCAGTCGAAAATCTCCTTTTCAGTAACATAGAGGTAATCCTTATACTCTTTTTTGAACTGGATGAAGTTATCAAACTGGTATTTGTTATAGAATAACGCCCAACAGTAAACTACAATCTCCATATCGGTAAGCTGATCCCAGCCATTGTTCTTATCATCTTCAGCAAGCATGATGATTTGTCTGAGATAAGTTCTATTGATATGGGCCTGTTCTTTGGAAACCTCATAAGGTTTTAGAAGAGGGTCGGTAACACCGGCCAGATTCAGTACGCCTTCTTTCGTGATAGTATATTCTCCATTCTCTATGGGGAAATTGAAAATCAGATGAAGGCGAGAATGGTCATAGGCATTGACTTTTCTGATAGTGTAGCCTCTATCCCATATTCGTACTGGCTTACGATTGGTGGCCGCATCATTAAAATCATCTTGAATATCCAATACCAATCGGTCGAGGATCTTTTTCTCAATCTTGTTACCCCAAATATTATCTGGAGTAAACTCTTCATCATCTTCCGGAGCCACTATATCATAGAGGCAGTTCAAGGCATACGCAGCATGGAGCATGAATGGCTGGTCACTGATTTCCCAAGGCTCATTCAGCAACGTGTCAATATCTGACACATCGTATGGCAGATATTTTTTACTTTTTTCCATAGTTGGCGAAATTGATGTCAAATCTCAGGCGGTTCGCATAAGGTGACGGATTGGCCAGAATATTGGTCACATTGAGCTGGATGATACGATACAGAGTCTGGCCGATAGGATTGTCCGGCTGGTGCATACATGAGAATATTGCCTGAGCAATAGTGTCAGTATCTCCATGTGCTACGGCACCACATTGTCCGTCCTTATGGGCTATGATGAGGAAATCCGACCCCTCGCCCATAATTTCCTGTGCTTTTTTAAGCAACTCTTCAGTTTTTTGTTTCATTTGAATCTGGTTTACTGAATACACTGCTTTCATCACTTTTTATATCCTGGAGATTGATAAAGAAACCGCAATGCTCATCACCAACATTCCATTTTGGTGGGATAACATTGAATGGCCCTCTTTCATCATTCTCTAAAGCTCGATCATATCTGAAACAGTTGTACCGATCCATACAGGCACGAGCTTGACATTTTCTCTGACTTTTCTTTAATTGACGGTAGGCTTTGAAAGTAATTTCAATAGCGGTTGTGGGTAATTGAGATTTGAAACGCTCTGGTATGGTTCCTATAATCCATATATCATTAGACTGGATGAGTGAGCCATCAGGACGCATAAAATACCTCATCTTACCTTTGCCTCCCAGAATTAAAGTCTTATCTTTTTTATTAGCGACCGGATGAAGGCGTAGACATTGATGATTGACTACCTCCATATATTCTGGAGGATAAGCAATCAACTCTTCCCAGAAGGCACAATCATAGCACACATTATGCTTCATCATAATGTGAGTAATGTGATTCTGGATATTGTAACCCTGCATCCATATCTTATTTCCGCAAAGATTGCAATATGTGAGTTTGTTCATAATCCGACGCCCCATATTATATTTTATATTTGTATAGAATCAAAGATATTCGATATTTCCTCATCTCTAATTCCGAGATATATCATAGTGGTATCTAAACTGGAGTGTTTGAAAATTCTATTCAGATACATAAGTGTCTTTTCATCTCTGCCACCTTTATCATATACATATCTCCCAAATGTTTTCCGAAATGTATGTGTACTGAAGTTATCAATGTCTAATTCGTACTTGACCGCCCACTTCTTTAATGCGCGATTTATATACTGAATTGAAACCGGCCTTCCTTCTTCACCCTTTTGACCAACAAGTATTAAATCTCGTTTTGATGGTTTGCCCATCAGTTTATGTAAGGAAGAGAAATGCTCAGAAGCGTTTTGGCCTATAGGAATGACATGGGTCTTGTTTGTTTTCTTGGCTGTGATGATAATCTTTCTCTGATCGAGCACATCAGACCATTTTAATTTACACACATCAGAGAACCGCAATCCGGTACAAAAAGACAGGATGCAGTAACAGGCCCACCAATACTTCTTTTCATCAATTAGAGCCTGAACAAGTTTTTGATAATCCGCATACGGCAGATAGTCTGCCGTAGTTACGCTTCCTTTTTTACTCATACAATTCTGGAATTTGGTTTCGCAAAATTAATTCTAAAAAGTGAAACCACCAAATATTTTTGTAGTTTCACTTTCTAAAAAATGTTAAACTCGACTTATATCGCTGGTTTAGAACTTATTAATTTTTTGACATGTTTCACTTTTTGCAAAAGGGCACTCCTTAATTATATAGAAAAGAACATAAAAAAGGAGCGTGAATCTGGCATATCACGCTCCCTGGGCTACTGCCCTATCGAGTAGTTAAGAGTGGGGTTGCTTATCTATTATCACCTTCTCCACCAATCTTGCCTCGCATTTGACGCGATTTAAGTTTGGCATAGTTGATTTCGGCAATCTCTTCAAGAGAATAGCCAAGGTCATGTGCCAGCGTTGCGCAATACCAGAGAACGTCGCCTATTTCTTTGGCAATCTCTCCTTTCTTTTCCTGGTTAAACTCCTGATTGTTGTCACGGATAACTTTCTTTACCTTATCCGCAACCTCTCCAGCCTCACCGCACATACCAAGGGCCGGATAGATGATTTTGTACTCATCAGAGTAAATCGCAGTTTCAAGTGCTTTCTGCTGATATTCGTTTAGTGTCATTTTATTTTTTTATTATACTTATTTGTTTGCATTTAACGCCACATATTCACTCTCCAGCATTACTGAATTTTTGAGCATTTTACGAGTTGAATAAATCTTTCGATCCTCTCCAACGGCCGCATCAAACTCAAACAATGTCAATTTACCCACATCGTCAGGTTCAATTTGAACGTCAGGTGGCACTGCCCTCCAGTATCTTTTATTGACTGAGATTATATCTCCATAGGCTGCTTTAATTAATGACTGGCGGACAGTATTGGTTAAAGTAGCAGCCTCACTTATGGATTTGAAGATCGCCACCAAAACGTATGACGAATCAAATGCCACAATAGTAGTCGGTTTATTATTCACTTCCGGCTGGGTCATTCTCTCTTTCTTTGATTATTTCACTTAGAACATCTGAGGGTAATCTGTTCGCGGCCATACTGAATATGAAGCCATGACTGTACGCAACTCCATCTGTGATAACATCGGTCAAAAGACCATTGAAATACAGAAACATCTCCGGATTTACAAAGGCTAAGAAAACAAAAGCTAATTCTGCCGCTACCAGTATATGACCGTTAGCATTTTGATAAAATAGTTCTGATGTTTTCTTTTTATAGGATTTTGCAAGTATTTCGATAAAATGCCTGTTGGCTCTCATAAACACTTTGTAATCAATAGCTGGGAGCTTATTGGTTTCGATATAGGCCGTATAATCGAATACTATCTTGCCTTCTCCTAAAAAGCCGAAATTCAGATCCGATATTTCCGGTAACAGAATCTCATCAGTTTTAACTTCTTCTTTCAGGATTGTAGTCTTGTAGTCCATAGCCTTACTCAAACACATCCATTATTTTGGTTTCTGTGATACTGACGATTGTATAATCTGCCATCGTATCCTTCATTCCTTTCTGGAAATTGTCATACGCGGTTCGGAAATCGCGTGCCTGGACCAGATAATAAGAAGATGTCAACTTCTCAGTGTTGGTCTTTTCATTAAGGCTTATGAAGTTTGCCTTCACCTTGTACCAGAAATCACCTTCCGGGTCGTAAAATACCTCAACGATATTGGATTTAGTCACAGCCGATACTGAAAAATCTCCCGAAATAAAGGGGCGCACCTCTTCAGTAACGCGGGCTTCCGCTTCTGTAAAAGACAAGGCTTTTACAAGATAAGGTTCATTGATTTCCTTAATTTTCCCATTCTGCAACTGCTTTTTGAATTTCACTTTTGCTTCAATAAAAGCTCTCATGTAAGTTGGTTTTGAAGTTTTAACTGCGTATCATCATTTAATTTCATCAAGATTGATGTAAAGGGCATGATCGGGGACCTTTTCTGGACCGATTGCTCTGGGGTATTTGTGCAACTCCCAACTGTAGTCGGTATATCTCTTAAAGAAATAGGTATCATAAGATGTACCTATCTTTAGGCAGATGTTACAACTTTCTGTAGGAGGATTCTTTTTTAAGTTCTTCCAGTTTGCCATTTGACTGTAGTTTTTAGAGTTGAGTTTGATGTACTCCTATATATAATAGTATTGGGTGTATAGTGAAATTGAGCAAAGTGAAACCAAAAATGTTATAAGTATTTGATAATCTGTAATAAAAAATTTGAAAATTTTTTATTTCAACTGTGTACTGGCAGAATTTATGGTGTGCAGGGGTTCTTGAAGTGGCTATACAGTAAGACTATTACCAATAAAATCAAGATTATGCGTAAACGCAGTGAAAATAATTCAAATGGTAATTTCTTTACTGATGAGGCCCTGATCGCCCATTTCAACATAGTAAAAAAGACCATCACCGAATACACCGATGAGCTGACACGTCGATGCAGATATAAGAGCGTAGTCAGTCAGGTTGAGGACGGCACCATTATGGATGACCGTTCCAGGCTCATAGACCTATATGAAGGCTGCTATATTCAAAATGCTCACCTCCAGGGTACGATTCTCACACTGTTTTCTCAGTTAGTGGGGAAACGGTATATGTTTGCTCGTGAGGACAAAGATGGTAAATGGATTAGAGACCCTAAACAATCAAAGATTTGTCAAGGATCTCAATTTGAAAAAATCATCAAGGGCATTATCGAAGCAGAGTTGTATGGCTACACACTTCTTGAAATTATGCCGGAGCTTGACCCCAATACTGGATTACTTAAAGAGGTGAATAGTATTGAGCGCCGTAACATCCTTCCAGATCAACGCCGCGTAATCCAACGCTGGGGCCAGTGGAGTCCGGGCTGGGATTTGGATGCAGAGCAATATAAGCACAACTATATTCTCGTCAATACTGGTGGGTTCGGTATTTTTGCCGCCACCACACCAAATATCCTTGCTCAGAAATATACCATAAGTAACTGGGTAAACTTCAGTCACACTTATGGGCAGCCTATCATTCACGGCAAAACCGAAGCTGAAGATAATGAGTCTCGACAAAGATTGGCACGAAAAATCGGTTCTGCTGCTCAAAACAAAGTGCTTGTTACTGGTAAGGGCGATGAAATTGACATCAAAGCATTTGCCGCATCCAATTCTGAAAAAATTTACCATACTCTCGCAGAGTTTACTAATAAGGAAAATGACAGCCTGATACTTGGTTCTGAATCTATGGCCGGTGCTACTCAGGCTTATGTAGGATCTACCAAAGCTCACGAGAACATTTATCGTGCTCGTGTAAATTCATATCGTACTCGCATTGAGAACGTAATGAATGAGCAAGTTGTACCTGTTCTAAGATACTGGGGGTTAATTACTGATGATGTGTACTTTAAGTACATGAATAAAGTCGAAATGTCGGATGAGAACAAGATTAAGCTCTATGATATGCTCACTGATAAATATGAGGTTGACCCAGAAGAAATTGACAAAGAATGGGGTGTTGTGGTTGGAACCCAGCGTAACTTTGAATCAGGAAACGGTGGAGGTGGTGTCGGCGATTGGGATGATGGCGATGGCGACGGCCACCGTATGAGTGATGAAGAATATTATAAACGCTATGGTCATCATAGAAATCGGGTAAATTTTCTGTCAGGGGTGCATTAAAAGGCGGATGCACCTCTGACCTTGCCAAGCAGGTAAAAGCTGCCATGACAGAAGAGCAACAAACCGAACATGACAGTGATTATCAATCTTTGGTAGCCTTATTCATACAGTTATTAAAGTCCTTGCACAACGATGATAAGGATGAGGCTCTTTATGCTCTTGCAGAGTTAAGAACAGATATTGCTTTCAAACACGTTGCCAAGGGGTTGGAAATAGAGGTCGATAATGCACTTCAGCTTCTAAAAAATTCTGAGGATGAAAATCTTACCCAATATGAAAAAGATCTTATAGACCGTCTTACTGCCGGTATTCTCAATCTGATTGATTTCTCCGTCTGTGAAGAATATCAACTCTATGAGGAGGTATCAGATGTTGTAGGCGATACTGAAATAGACTTCAATTCTGATGACTATGATGACTTACTCGCTTTGTGCAAAAAGTATAATGATCAGTATTCTGCCATTGAAAACTCTGATATTGAATATGCCGGAGTAGTTGCTGCGTTGTGGATGAAAATGTCTGCGACTGATTATGCTGTGTATTGGACTCAAAACGATGCAAAAGTTAGACCCTGGCACATGGCTTTACAAGGTTATGCTGCTCCCAGAGATGAGTTCCCATCGTGGATGATTCCACCCATTGAATATAACTGTCGTTGTTTCTTGGAAATACTGGAGGCTCCTCGTGCAGATGCAAAAATAAGCCAAATCAAAGGTTCTGCCAAAGACTATGTAAGACCCAAGCAACTTAACAGCGTGTATAGTGAATCTTTGGCAAAATGTGGTAGAATTTTTGGTCCAACTCATAGCTACTTTTCAATAAAAGATACTGATAAGGATATGCTAATGGGCTTTGTTTCAAGATTAAGAGAGAAATACTATGTCTCGGCAAAAGTTTGATCCAAGTAAAGTCAAAACTCAATTTGGCAAACATTTCTATGAGGGTCAAAGATTGGGTTCGCATAGGGAGCGATTGTATAACCAATGGCTCCGCAATCAGAATGGTGGTACGGTAAAAGGCCGTGCCACTTTTCCTAAACAATATGGCAAATACTTCAGTTCCGGAACTAAATTCACCACCCGACAAGGACATTTGGCTTCTTGGGCCAAGCCAATGTCACTGAAAGGTGGTTCCAATCCTAATTACAACTGGAGTCGCCCAAGCTATCTTGACTCAAAAGGAAGTGTTCGCAAAGGCTCATCAAGTGGACGCTGGGGTTCTGATATAAATCAGGGAAAGAGAGGGGCTGGAGGGTCTGTCACAATTCTGCACGGCACAAAACAATGGATCCGTCAGATCCAAATCAGTTTGTATGCTCTGCGAGTACAATCTGAGAATTTTCGTGTTGTGGTTGGCCGTAGGGCAATGAAGGTGTTTCAAAACTCCTTCAAATATCAGCAATTCTACAGTAGTCGTTCTCGCAGATGGGCTTCTCTCTCAGCATATACCCTAAAAAAACGTGCCAGCAGAGGTACTGGCAATCGAATTTTGAAGGAGTATGGCGATTTATATAACTCGATTAAAATTGATGAAAATGCTGGAGCAGCAAGGACACGAGTTTATACAGACATCGTACCAGCCAATTCTGCCCATCACAAGAAACACAGCATTTGTTATGCCGGATATCATAATGAAGGCAAAGGTACATACGGAAGCGCATGGAACGGACATAAGCCAAAACCGTACATAAAAAGACAGTTTATGGGCCACTCATCTTACTTAAATCCATTTACTGATAGCTTTATGAGAAAGATGACGAAATTGTACCTCTTTGATAGCGTGTTCCTTGTAAAGAAATCCTGAGCTATTATCAATAAAGATTGAACAATGATTGTAGATAAGAAAAATAATAAAGTCATAAGTGGCAATAAAACAAGTGCAGTCTCGCCACCTACAGAAAAGCCCAAGGAACAACCTGAAAAACCTCTTCAAGTTGAATCTAATGGGCCAATGGATGTATTGAAAGCGATGAAAGAGATTCTTCGCTCAGTAACTTGGGAATATGGTGTGCCTGGTAGTCCAAAAATCTTTGCTACTGTGCAAATTGATGATGGCCAATATGAGCGTATTATCTCCCCCAGTGGCAATAAAGAAGAAACTTTAGGATTTCCGGCAGCCTTTGTTCACTTCATAAACTGGAGATACTTGGTTCAACAATCTCGCATTAATGAAGGTCGAGCCGAATTAAGAATCCGTTTTATCCTCAATAGTCTAAACGTCCATGAGGATGGGCATGATATGGGTGTGTATTACGTTGCAGAACGCATCCATCAAACTATTCAGGAAAGCATTAGCAAATATGAGTGTTTGCAAGAACGCTGTCAGCTTGAATATGTCGATCCGATGGAAAGTTTCGATCATGGCTTGCAACCTTGCTGGATGACTTATGAAATTTGGTTTAAGCAAAGGAATATCTGGGCGACTCGCAATAAGATTTACAAGAAGTTTGTTTGTCCTCCATTTACCAACCACGCCGACCAAGACCCATCTATCGAAGGTGTTAATCCTGATGAACATAACAATCTGGATCATCCCAGAACTTACAATGAAGCCACTGATTTCATCACAAAGCCAAATTGAACATAAATAATTGAATAATTGAAACTTAGCCCCTGTTGACCGCAGGGGCTTTTTTGTTGCTCACTATTACTAAGAAAATTGAGCAACAATGGCAAAAAATAAGGAATTTAAGTTTATCAAAGGTGCTTATTGCGCCGGTGCTCCTGCCGATATTTGCTACTATACTGATGTCGATTACTGGAGTGTTCAAGAATTTCTCTGGGAATTTGACTACCTCGTCAATTATGTCAATCCCAGTGTGATACGCATCCATATTAACTCTGTCGGTGGCAGTGTCATCGAAGGGATGAGCGTATTCTCAAAAATCATGGATTGTAAGATCCGAACAGAATGTATCAACGACGCTCTGGCCGCTTCAATGGGTTCAATTATCTGGGCCGCCGGTGACGAGCTTTTTATGAAAGATTACGCTCTGCTGATGATTCACAATCCATTCTGTGATGCAAACGGAGAGAAGCAATACAATCAAGCTACTGAAGCCTTTACTCAACAGCTTAAAACCATTTATGTCAAGCGTTTCGGTCTTTCTGAAGAAGAGGTCGAAAACATAATGAACGGCAAAGAAGGTGAAGATGGAACTTTCCTCACAGCTACCCAGGCGGTTGAAAAAGGCTTTGTCGATTCAGAACATATCATCGAAACTCCCAAGGCGGTCAAAGACCAGATTCAGGCAGCTCTTAAAGACACCAAAGACATCGGCCAAATCAAGGCGATTTACGGATTGGTGGCACCTACACTTCCCTCAACAACTATTAACCAACAGAATGTCACATCAAATTCTCAAACAATGGATAAAATCGAAATTTCAGTTTTTGCCGCCCTTTTCGGACTGACTGGGAAGGACGCCACCGCCGATAATATCACGGCGAAGTTCAATGAGCTTAAAGCTAAAGCTGACAAGGCCGACGCTCTTCAGGCAGCTCTTGACGAAAAGACGACACAGTTGGCTACTGCTAATGCAGAGCTTACCGGTGCCAAGAGTTCAATCAGCAATCTGACCGCCGATCTCGACAAAGCCAAGGACGCTCTGAAAGTCTATCAGGAAGCAGAAGCCAAGGCCAAAGAGGACAAGATCAACGCTCTCGTTGACAAGGCTATCAAGGATTGCAAAATCAGCAAGGATGACCGTGAGGACTACATCAAAATGGCCCAGAGCGATTTTGAACTTGCTGAGCGCATCCTCGCCAAAATTCCCGCTCGTGACAATCTCGGACAGATCATCTCTCAGGCCAATCAGGACGTCGCCAAAGACGGCATCCAGACCGAGGAACAGAAAGTTCAGGCCAAGGTCGAAGATGTTGTGGGTAAGAACTTCCAGTTCAAGACCCTCGACTAATCGCCAGCAAATCAATCATTAATATTTTAATTCACAAACAACAATGGCAGCATTTACTTTTAACGCGGGTCAGAGTAACTATACTGGTGAAGTCCTTGGTGATCTTCTGACCCTTGCCGCACAGGAGAATGAGACCTACAAGGAGGGGCTTATTCACATCAAGTCGGGTATCCAGAAGAAATATGCTCTTCCGCAGGTTCGCCTCGGTAAAATCATCCAGGACCACAAGGCCACTCCTGATTCAAGCGTCGGCGAATACACATTTGCAGAGCGCTATCTGGAGCCGGAGGATTTTATGATCTATCTGGAGTTCAACCCCCGCGACTTCGAGCAGTATTACAAGCCGTTCCAGCCGAAGGGCAATCTGGTGTTCCGCGAACTCGACCCCAAGGTTCAGGCGACCATGATCCGTCTGCTTATGGAGCAGGAACAGGAATACATCAATCAGGCAATCTGGTGTTCGGCCACCGCCGCAGAACGTGCCAAGATTTCAAGCAGCGATGGCAAAGTTGCCGCTGGTGCAACTGAAATCGGTGGTGATGCAGATGCAGGTCCCATGAAGTATTTTAACGGTGCTATCGCCCGTGTACTCATGAACGCCGCCGCTGCTGCAACATCGGAAGATGCAAAGTGTGGTCAGGTCAATATCGCTGGCACCGGCACATTTGCCGATGGTGAGGCTGTCGAGAAAGAGCTTTACGCGATGTGGGAAGCTACTGCCCCCAAGATCCGCAAGAAAGCCGGTCTCGTCATCCTTATGGACTACAAGTCCTGGGATGCTTATAACAGGTATCTCTCGGCTAAGACCGTCAAGTACAGCGACAACCGCAAGGAGAACGAACACCGCTTCCAGGGCAAGCGCATCATTCCTATGGTCGCTCTTCCCAACGACACCATCTTTATGGGTGTATTCACTACCGGCGTTGACTCGAATCTCTGGATGGGTGTTG
Source organism: uncultured Porphyromonadaceae bacterium (assembly GCA_947177615.1). Classification (GTDB taxonomy): domain Bacteria; phylum Bacteroidota; class Bacteroidia; order Bacteroidales; family Muribaculaceae; genus Lepagella. The sequence continues at coordinate 76,202 of CAMWUY010000001.1, read as the reverse complement.
ACTACGCTAATGATGAGAATGTCCTTCAGGTTGAAAAGCTCCAGAACAACTCTGAACTCTACTTCTTCAAGGTTCTTCTCAAAATGGACGTCAACATCGTGCGCCCGTCGGAAATCACGGCTCACATTCCGTTCAAATATGCCGCGTAATCAAACACAACTCTGTAAGGCGGTGTAAAAGCCGCCTTACTCAAATCTTTCACAACTATGGGTAAAAGCAAAAAAACCGAAACAGCGAAAGCCGAAGATGCAGTTGTGGTTGATGTTCAGGTCGGAGAAGAGGCAGCCCCCTCAGAACCCACTCCAGAGCAGGAAACACAGCCGTCAAATGAAATCGAAGAAATCGAAGAAGCTCCTGAAGCCAAGAAGCCGGCCAAAACTAAAAAGGCTTCGACAGAGAGCGAACCGGTTGAAGAGATTTCTTCTCGTGAAGCAGAGCTGATGCGTCTCTATCCTCAGTATGAAAAAATCTGGATTACCCCGAAGGGATTTGTGCATCCCGAAGGCGCACCCCAGTATCTGCTGAAAGGCGCAAAACTTCTCAAAAACAAATTTTTCAACAATAAAAAATAATTCATAATGGCTACGAATACAAATTTAGGTGGAGTTTTTACCACTGACATTGACGGCAAGCGCAATAGCAATGTGTTTCTTAGCACTGAGAATGTTGTCGGCCTTATCTTCGATACCAGTATCGTAGGTGGTCTTGAAAAGGCTTTGGGCAAGGACACACTCGCTGCTCAGACCTTTGCTAACGGCAATGTTGTGGAGCTCAACACCACTAAGGATGTAGCTGAAGCCGGTATTGACGATACTGTTCTTGCTGGTATTGCAAAATATCATCTTGACAGTTTCTTCAGTCTGGCCGGCGGCACTCAGCGCATTTTTGTCTCATTCATGAACAGCGATGAAGATCCCGATTTTGAGGCCGTTGAACTGATGCAGCTTGCATCCGGCGGCATTATCTATCAGATCGGTGTCTGGACTGGCAAGCCTATCGCCAAGAAGAATATGGATGGCTCCTACTCTGTGGAGGCCGGAAATGTCTGTGCAAAGCTCGAAGCTGTTGCAGAAGTTCTGGGCGGCAAGGTTGGTATTACCAACTATGAGGGCAATGCACCTCTCAATATGCTGCTTTCAGCTCCTATTCTCAATGAGGCTGTAATCGACATCAAGAAACTTCCTGATCTGAGCGGTCTGGATATGCCCAAGGTAACGGTTCTTTTGGGTCAGGCTCCCACCGATACCGTCCATGAGCTTATGTATGCTGTCAACCACGTTGCTGACACAGCATCTTATGTTCCCGTAGGATGTGTAGGTGCAGCCCTCGGTTGTCTTGCAGTCGCTCCGGCCAATGAAAGTATCGCTCATGTCGCCAGCTTCAACCTCGCTGCTGTGATGCAGGATGCAGAGCTTGGTTTTGGTAATCTCGTCGAGGACGCAGAGAACAAAGCCTATGCTGCTGAATCTTCCTTCACCAATATCAAGACTCTCGGTTATACCAAACGTAACACTTACCTTCACAAGAATGGCTATGTGTTCCTTGTGAACTACGACGGTCTTGAAAACAGTATCTTCTTCAGCAGCGACCAGACCCTCAGCACCGGCGACTATCGCACTCTCGCTCGTTGTCGAGTGATGCACAAGAGCCGTCGCGTAGTTCGTAGGGCGCTTCTTCCCCGCGTCAACTCCAATGTTGAAGTTGACATCACTTCCGGCAAACTTTCGGCTTCTGCCGTAGCAGAGTTCCAGAACATCGTTATCGAGGCTTTGGATAAGAATATGGTCGAACCCGGCACCTCAAAACCCCAGGTAAGCGGACGCACTTGCACGATTGATCCTGATCAGAACGTGCTTGACACCGACGCTATAGACATCCACTATAGCCTTGTACCGCTGGGTGTCACAGGTGAGATCAAGGTCACTGAGGGCTTCTCCAACTCCATCTAAAGCCAATGTTTAACTAACTAATATATTACAACAATGGCAGCAACAATCAATAACGTAGCATACAGTTGGTCAATGATTCAGCTTCAGACCAACCTCGATGGTGAGAGTGCTCAGAACCCGATTTTCGTTGATTGTACCGCTATCAAGTGGGACACCAAACGTAAGATCGAGTCTATCTACGGACTCGGTGGCCAGCCTCGTAAGCGTGGTTTCGGTAACGTGACCTATGAGGCAAGTATCACACTGCCTTATGGCACTCAGGTTGACCTCCGCGACCGTTCTACCGACGGCACACTCCTTGGCCTTGGTGAGTTCAACCTCATCATCTCTTGGGTCAATGACGTGGCCGCAAATGTCACCACAGAAACAGTCACACTTGCAGGCTGTATTCTGGCAGAAGGTGGTATGGATGCAAGCCAGGACGATACCTCTATCACACGAGAGTTCGACCTCCATCCGCATCGTATCTACACCGGCAAGGTCCAGAGCAATGCCAACATGAGCTGGTCACACGAGCTCTACGGTGGAGCGTAATCGGTTTTCTTGTTATACTATCAGTTGGAGGGAGCAGTCGGAAACGGTTGCTCTCTCATATTTTTTTCAAGGTTTACTATTATATATTGACGACGCTCAAAACGTCAAACTGATTATTTTAACATCAAAACCAAATAACCAACACAATGGCAAAAGAAAAGAAAAATGCAGAAGCTGTAGCTGAGACTCAGGCTGCTCCCGCAATCGAACTCGTTGGCAATATAAACGTGCCTATCGAGATCCGTGAAGAAATCGTCAAAAAGGCCGAAGAACTGAAGGCCCAGCACAAGCTCCGTAAAATCTTCGTTATCATCGTTGAGGGCGAAGAGGGTGATGACAAGCCTCTGTATATCGCCTATATGCGTCGCCCCGGCCTTATGCACTTCAGCCAGTATATGAACTTCGTTCAGAAGGATGTGGTTCAGGCCAACAAAATGCTCGCAACAAATATCTTCCTCGCCGGCGACAAAGAACTGGTTGATGATGAGGATCTCTTCCTCTACGGCACAATGAGCCAGCTTTCCCAGATCATCGACTCTCGCAACGCCGATATGGTAAAAAAATAGAGCGTTGTCGAATAGGCAAAGAGGATGTTTATAGACAACGCCTCGCACTGATGACATACTACTATCCTCATTTGGACCTCAATGAAATGACAGATGATGATTTTGCCTTTTGGTCAGAAAACGCCTATTGGGTACATTCTCAAATGCTCATGGTTCAACAGGCCAATACGGTAGGTATGCTAACAGGAGGTGCAAAATGATTCAAGATAGGAGCTTCACGGCTCCTATTCTTGTTTTGGACTATTATTATAAAAAGTCAATATGGCACAACTCAGTTACATAGATACTGGACCGAAACAGACTCCAGATTTAACCTTCAATATCCCTACTGATGAAAGTGTGGGGGCTTTCCTATTTGATACAAGTGGTTTTGAAAAACCATTTGACGGCTTCCCTTTGCTCTATCATAACTTCAAAGACGGGCAAATTCAGTGTATAAAAAATATGGATGATGCACTTCTATTGGGCATTAAGAATGATGGATTCTTAAACAATCTCATTTATTACCATCTTGCTCAGTTTTTTGATTTTGTGGGTGATAATCAAGCTGTATATGTGGCAATAGCCGATTGCTCAAAAGACTGGGATGTGATTCAATATATGCAGCAACAGGCCAGTGGCCGGATATTTCATATTGGTGTATGGACTTCTCAACCTATATGGAATAAGAAGTCTGATGGGTCAATGGGATTCACACCACTGATAACTGATCTCCAGGCTCAGGCCGATGAAATTAACGGCAAGATAGGTGTTTCTACACATACTATGGTACCTCTTCACATAATGCTTTGCGGAAACACCAATTATATAGGTGGAGATCAGATTCATTATAAGCAACTGCCTAATGCGATTGAATTAAATTGCCCAAAGATTTCTGTGGCATTAGTCCAAAATGGGTCTCAGGAAGTACGTCAAATGCAAGGTAGTAATCCTCTCCAGGCTCCAGTAAGTTCTTTGGGCTTAATAATGGCTTGTTTGGCTCTTTGTGGTGCTGAAGAAAGTATTGCATCACTTGAAAAATGTGACCTCAATAAAAACGAGGGGTTCAATTATCCTGAATGGGGCGTAGGCAGTACCGGCACTCCAATGGAAAGCGTACATCGAGTTTGGGCCAACACCATATCATCAAGAGGCTACATCATTCCAGTTGATTATGAAGGTCTGGAAGCATCATATTTTCTCAGCACCGATCAGACTCTATGCGAAGGGGATTTCAGTACGATTGCTAACAATCGGGTAATGCACAAATGCCGTCGAGCATTATGTACTGCCCTTCTTCCGTATGTGAATAGCAATCACATTTACATTCCGGGCACCCATAATATCAGCGCCACTTCCATCACAATCATCACAGACTCTATCAATACCATTCTGGACTCAGTGATGAGGAATAAACAAGGTAAAAATCAAATCAATGGTCGAGTCGTAACATTCTTAGAGAATGATGAATTGCTTGAAAACGATTCTATTTCATTAAAACTGGAGATTGGCCCGGTCAACTATAGTGGATTCCTATCAGAAGAGGTCTCACACGATATAGATTAAGATTTTATAGGTTCAAGCGTATCAAAGAACCACTCGCCCCAAGTCTGAAAAACGGCTTGGGGCTTCTCTTTGACTATTAATAGGTAGCAAATCATTTAGCATTACTACCAATGGCAGATTATAAAGATTACATCGTCAGGTATGACATTATTGCTGATGTAACCAAGGCGGCCGAGGGGCTTCAATCTATTGCGAATATTGCGAAAGAATTTGAAGGCCCAATGAATACGCTTAAAACAGCGATCACTCAGGTCAGCCAGTCGGTATATCAGCTCAAACAAAACTCGCAAATGACATTTGCACCTAAAATTGACGTAGGTGCTTTTAATAATCAGTTGCGAGCAATGGTTACGCAAGTCCGGAGTGCCGCCGCAGAAATGCACACGGCAATATTCCAGGCTCTTTCAGGAAATCCCGCTGGCACAAAAGCAGCTCAAAAAGGTATTGGTTCTGCTCTTAGTGGAACCAGATCAGTTGCAGCCATAAAGAAGGATATTGAGGCGTATAATAAAGAGTTAGATAAGCTCTTAGGTACACCCAAAAAAAATAAAAATGGCAGTGTTGTAAGGGGTCGTGATGGTCTGATCCAGATGAATAAAAATGGATTAGCAAAAGCCACAGCTCAACAACAGGCAATTTACCAAGAGAGACTTACAAACTTAGAGGCTCAAAAAAGAATGTATCAACAGCGTATTCAGCAATGTAAAGCTGAACTTGCTGTTGCGGAAAAACTTGAAAAGGAAACAGCTGCTCAACAAGCGAAGGCTGCAAAGGCACAATCAAAAATTGTATCTGCCCCTACTTCTAAGTCAACCGCCACATCCCAGCCGGCAAAACTTACCAATGTTACTCCAGCCGTTATCCGAGAATGGAAAAAAGCATTTGGTGACGCAAAAAGTAAGGCTCTTACAGTTAACATCAGGGGCAATGCTACTGGTGCTGGTGGTGCATTGACTGTTATAGAGCAAATCCAGACTTCATTAAAGGCCTTACAATCACAAGGCACCTTCAATATTAATCCAATATTGAATACTGAGGGCTTTGCAGCTGCTGAGGCTCAACTCAAACGTCTTGCGGGCCTGAGTGCAGCCGTTGTTGCTCCGTTTACTCCAAAAGATACTAAGGCTCAAACTGGCAAACCATCCAGTCTTGTTTCTGCTCTTACCAAAGATGAGAAAACAAAGCTCACTAACGCCCAGAAACAGATTAAAGCATGGAATGAGAAGATCGCCCCCATCCAGTCGCGTCTTGATGCAAATCGAGCTATTCCGGAAGATCAGCGGACTCCAGCAATAAAAGGACAAATAACTCGTGACACTAAAACATTGGCAGCTTACCAAGCTAACCGAGCAGAGCAAGAGAATATTGTCAGAACCCTTCAGGGAAAGTCCACTGCCGCTGCCCAAACTGCCGCTAAAACCGCAAAACCTTTGGCTCTTGACATTGTAGGAAATCTATCTAAAATCAATGTTACAGCCAAGGCTCCTGTTGTTCCGATAGTTGGTGAAATTACCAAAATTCAAAATAAAGTCACTGAAGCAATCCCTGTTAATGTCAAAATTAGTGGGGAACAGATTGCTGCATCCTTAAAGACAATTACACCCACTCCAATTCTGGATGTCAAGATTCATCTGATACCTGATGGCATACAGCAGCAGCTTCAGGCCCTTTCTGGTCAGACAAAACCGATTACAAAGACCACTCCAAAAACTACCACGACAACAACTCCGGCAGCAACACCTCATCCAGTATATACGCCTCCAACATTTACGGCTGCTGAAGAAAAACAGTTGAACACGTTAGCAGCCAAAGCCGGAACTTTATCTACAGCTCAGGAAAAGGCCGCTAAAGCAATGGCTTCTGCCAAGGCTAAACTGGATAAGAGTGGTGGAAGTAATCGAGCTTTTGATCGCTATATGGCGACTCAGCGTGAATATGGAGGTATAAGAAAAGAATATCTCGATGTTCAAAAACAGCTCAAACCTTTAATGTTCAAACAGTTCCAAAGCACTGCCCAAAGAGCTTTGACTGATGAGGAAATAGTAAAGGGTATTGGGGCACAGAATATCGTTAATCAACTGGCAGCTAAGAAAAGGCTTAATGCAACTCAGAAAACTCAACTTGCAGAAGCAAACCAGACTCTTGCTGCATTACGCGCTCCGGCTACACCTCCCACTGCTCCAATAGCAACCACTCCTACTCCAGCCGCCACTCAACCGGCCAAAGTAAAAAAGGCTGCTGCCAAAAATACTATTACGACTACTGTCGATACCAAAAGTATCATTAGTCAGATCCAGAATATTCCAAGACAAACTATCCCGGTTGCGATCAAATTAATGTGGGAAAGAGGCGCTGTTGGCCGACAAGAGCAACTTAAAAAGATTACCGCCAATATCCCTCCGGTCACATTAAATTTTGAAACAGCTACGGCAATAGCGAAACTGGAAGAGTTCGTAGCCAAGGTAAGAGCTGCCAGCCCCCAAAATATCAAACTGACTGCTACTGGAGTCGCTACAAATGCAGCTCCAGCCACAACTGTACCTCCTACACAAAAGGCTCCTACAACAGTTGCTACTCCAGCAAAGGGTAAAAAGACAACTGCGGGCGGCCAAAAGAAACCTGCTGTTGTTGATACGACTAAGGGTTTAGCTCAAACTAAACTCCCTTCAGTCGCATTAAAACTCGACACTACAGCTGCTGTGGCCGCTTTGGAAGAGTTCGTAGCCAAGGTAAGAGCTGCCAGCCCCCAAAATATCAAACTGACTGCTACTGGAGTGCCGCCTGCTGGAACACAACAAAATGCAACAGCACCGGCCACAAATACTGTGCCGCCAGTTGCTCCTATTGTGCCTCCTGCAACCGGTGGAACCACTCAAAAAAGTCAAAAGCAGAGTGGGCATACCGGCCATCAGCCTCTTACTGCACAAGAACGATACAACAAACAGAGACAACAGTCTGAAGATCGAGCACGAAAACAGATTGCAGATAATCGTTTTAGGGCTGCAAAACGTCAGGAATATACCTCACAACATCAAGCATGGTATAATCAGCAGCAGGCATTATATAATAAATTGTTTGGTGCAGCTTCTAAACCTGATCCTAACTGGATATATCGTGAGCAACAACAAAGAGCATCTGAATTGGCAAAAATGCAAGAGGACGCTCGTGTTGCCTTTGCAAAACCAACACCATTTGAACAGAAAGAAACTGCCGCACATCAAGCCGCTGTTAGTCAAAGTATCGCTCGCAAGCAACAACTGGCCAATAAACTGAGAGCCCAAGCAAGAAATGCAATTATACCTTGGGTTGCAAATGAATCTCAGTTAAATACAGTTCTGAAAAACAGAAAGTTTTTTAAGGACGCTATTACTCTGACAGGAATAAACCCCATGTCAGCCAATACCACATCTGCTCAAAGACTTCAATATTATCATGGAGTTGCTGATTGGATGAGGGCTAATAATGCGCCTATTCCTTGGCAATTAGAAGATCAAATTCAGAAACTAACTGCTCAACAACTTAAAAGTGCTGAAGCCGCAGTCAAAGTCCAGCAAAAAGCAGATGCCACAACAAGACATGAAAACTCTCAAAGGAGTATTGCAAGACATCAGCAACAAGCCGAAAGACTGAGAGCTCAGGCTCAAAATGCAATGTTGCCTTTTGCTCAAAGCAAAGAGCAACTGAATATGCTGACAAAACATCGTCGGTATTTCCGTCAGGCCGTAGCAACGACTGGCATTATGCCGACTCCGGGTATGGAAGCACCTCAAATGTTGAAATACTTGCAGGGCGTATCAACTCAGATGCAGAAAGCAAGTGTTGCTGTACCCTGGACTTTGCAAAGTCAGATTAATAAACTTGAAGGCGATGTTGCTAAGGCCAATGGCGTAGGCCAGCCCACCCAATCTCGTGGAACTGGTATGGTGCCTATGCGCACCGGGCAGCCAAAACCGTTCTTTGATCGTTCTCGTAGATGGACTTATCCATTTACGGGCCAGACCTCTTTTGGTGTACGCACTCCAATGGCTGTAGATATGGCCAAGGGTATGGGTGTAATGTTTGCGATTGGTGGCGCGATGTCGGCTATTGGAAGCTCCTTCAGTCAGGCGATGGAGTATCAGAACACTATGCGCACTACTCAGGCAATTCTTCAGAACGGAACAGACTCATATAGTCAAAATTCGTTCAAGAATATGGAAGCCACTGTGCGTAATGTCGGTGTCAAGACAAAATTCTCTGCCCCTGAAGTCGCCAGTGCTGCTCGCTTCCTTGCTATGGCCGGATATGATATAGACGCTATCAATGCTGCTATACGACCTATCGCAGACCTTGCACTTATTGGAGACTCTGACTTGGGCGAGACTGCTGATAAGATGACCAACATTATGACCACCTTCCAGATTGCTCCTGATCGTATGCGTGAGGCGGCAAACATAATGGCTACAACTGCAACTCGATCCAACACAGACCTTATGATGTTGGCCGAGTCCGCTAAGTATGGTGGTGGTGTCGCAAATATGTATGGACGTAATGATCCCAATCTTTTTGCAGATACAATGGCATTGTTTGGTGTCATGGGTAATGCCGGTATTCAGGCTTCATCTGCCGGTACCGCGCTTCGCATGATGTATCAGAACCTCTTTAAGCCAAATAAAAACCAGAAGGCGGTTCTGGATATGATGAAGCAAAGTTATGGCATTACAACTCTCAAAGAAGATGGTAGCTATCGTTCTATGTCTGACATCTTAATTGAGATGGCCCAGCGCATACCTGAGAACCAGATGGCTTCGATTGTTGGCAATCTATTCCGAATTACCGCTCAACCAGGTGCTGCCGCTACCTTGCTTGCTGCTGCCGGTGGCGATAAGGGTGTTGCCCAAGAGATTGGTACTGGTATCGAGGCAATGTCAAATAAGATGAGCAGCAAGGCCGGACTTAGCTCGCTTGTATCTCTTATGTTGGCAAACCGTAATTCTGTCAGTGGAAACATCTCAGGAGCCATTGCCGAAGAGAAACAGAACACCATCTCTGGTCTTTGGGCCCAGGTTACTTCAACATTTACTGAAGGCATTGTTCAGGCATTTGAAAATCGTCAAGGTGGCTTTGAGGAAATGCTGAAAAAACTCAGAGATTATCTTGCCAAGCCTGAAACAATCCAGATGATGCAGAACCTTCTCGATATGATTATTGAGATCGGCAAGGTAATGGCATGGTTTGTGAAAATATGGGCCTCTCTATACAACGCCGCTCCCGGATTGATCAAATTCTGGGTTACTTTCCAGATGGGGATTACCCAGATGGGCGCTCTCATTGCTCCAATAATATCTTTGATTGGTGTATTTGACCGTCTCAAAGGGTCTATTATGGCATTGGCTGGCATATCTTCTGTCGGTGGTGCAACAATGACACGCAATGTGGCCGGCCGGGTTGTTGCCGGAAGTGCAGCAAATGCAGCCATTACCAATGCTCCATTCATAGTCGGGCCTGGGAAGTGGGGTACAAACAAAGTTATCCGAGGCAATATCGCTACCAGAGCACACAATGCTTTGGCAGCAAACGCTATATTGGCCGGAGAGTTGGCTCTAAGTGGTGCTAACAAGCAAACAACTCTGGCCGCTCTCAATAAAGAGACACGTCAACACTATGCAGCAGTGCGTGAACGTGCTGTGAGGATGTATGGTCCGGCCAGAGCTGGACGCGCTTTCCGAGCTGCTGCAACCGCTGTGCCGACTATGGCTTCATTTGCTCCGATGTTTGGTGGACTGAAGAGTATGCTTATGGGATTGCTTACTGGATTGGCTAAGGCCGCCGGATTCTTGGTAAATCCCGTAACATTGGCTGTTGGTGCTGTAGCCGGACTTGGATATGGCCTCTATAAACTCAAACAGCGCATAGATGGAACCTCTGAAGCCCAGCAACGCGCAAGAGTGCAAGCCAACAAAGCCGCCGATCAAACCCATCGTGAGCTTACCAAGGAGGGTCAGTGGTATCAGAATATGATGAATGAGAATATTCCTGAAGCTGCTCCGGTAATATCCAGTATTGACACTACTCAAATCGAGAAATATAATGCGGATAAGCAGAAGTTCAATCAACTTTATGCGACAATCTTTAATGATTTCTCGAAAGATGCAAGTAAGCAATCGATCAATGATGTTACGACTAAATGGAAGAATGTTATAACTGCTAATCCAGCTTATTCTCTCGCTATCGGTAACGCACGAAATTATGACTTCTCCAGGAAGCATAAGCAAATGGAGTACAACCTTCATAATGATGCAAGCAACCTTGGTATAGCATTATGGAATATGTGGCACGCCGATGAGGACACTGCCATAAACCAACGCAATGGTATGGTCCAGGACGCACTTATGATTGAAGGTGCCAATGATCTTCGGACTCAGCAAGCCATACGAGAGATTGCAGAACTCCGTCAAAAGTATCTTGCTGGAGAAACTACATATAAATCTGAGAGTGAATATCAGCAGGCCGCCTTTGCCATAAGAGACCGATTCATGTCTCAGTTCACTGCTAAATTGCCTTCTGCCGGAATGACACCAGAACAATTCCAGCAGACCAGCAACCGTAGTGTTTATGACCAGTATCAATTAGGCGCCCAAAACCTTCTGGATGCAACCATTAATGGGCAAATGGGCACTCTGGTTGGCAAGATGAACGCTTATCAGTGGTTGTCAGATGCAAAAAATCGTGCTCAATTATATACTGATGAGTGGTATAATGCGATATCCAATATCATCGGTGATTATCACGTTATCTACAACGCTGTATCTGCCGATGGTCAGCAGCAGGCTAATATCGAGCTTATGCTTTCGACTCTTCCGAATGGGCAGTTGAACTTCACGAATATCTTAGACCAGATCCGAGCCAAAGTTACGAACTTTAACCTGACCCTTCAAGGATTCACAGATATTATCGGTACTGCATATAAGATGATGGCCGAAGCCGGAATAATTGATATTAAGGATGTCAATAGTCTTCAGGGCCAGATACGTCATCAGCTTACTGGTGCAAAATATGGTGACGAGACTCCAAGACAGTATTATGCTCAATGGATTGCTAACAATCCCAACTCAGAATGGGTAAAGGCTGGTATCACTGAAAAACAATATGTGGACTTTGTGATGGGTAGATCCGGCAATACTCTTAATCTTGGTAATCGTGTTGTGACACGTTCCGGAGAGCAACAGCAGATGTATAGCAACATCTCTCGTAAAACTGCCAACACCATCATTGAACAGAACAAGCACTTGACGGAGAAGGCAAAACAGTTTGGGAATAATAATTCTGGCACTCAGAATACTCCGGCCCCAAAACCAACTCCGGCTCCAGCCCAAGACCAGCAAGCATACGCCTCTCATTATGATCGGGCTGCTGCAAGGCCAACTCAGGTTGTGTTTAATATCAACAATCTGGCGAGCTTCGATAGAACAACAGTGGCTTCCAGTGCGGAAGAGCGTGATTTGATGGCTGCAATGGAAGATAGAATCGCCGGAGCAGTATATCAAATGTTTGCAGAAGCCTCCAACCAGGCCCAGCGAGTAATGGATCTTACATAATTATTATGCCGCCAAGTACCGAAATCGTGTCGGGAAAGGCGGCATTTTCATTTTCTTCTCAAAACACTATTATAGAGTATGAGTACAAGTCTAAATAACCTCGCAATAACAACCACTGGCAGTGCAATGGCTTCTACTATGGGAGCCTTGTTCAATACTTTGCAGAGTATGATTGCCAATGGTGGTAGAGATAGTAACTGCAAATTTTACTATAAAGACGGCGCTGGTGGCTCTCTACTTCAAGTGGCAGTCAAAGGCGTTGTCCGAGGAGCTGTGTCTGAATTAAAAAACGAGGCAGTCAATGCCTTTAATTCACTCCTGAATGGTAAGAGAACCAAAGATACTGTTGGTGCCGCATGGGTAGAATCCGAGCTAAAGAAACAAGAAGTTGAAGCTAAGGAGTACGGCATGATGCAGGTGGATGGTGGAACGATATACGCTTTAGATGACTGGGGTGGCATAGCTCCAGAGGCACTGATGTTAGGGATTGAGCTTGACCAAAGTATCACTGTCACTCAAAAGTTCCCAGTATATCGGACAAAAGTGGTTGATGCAAAAAAAGGTATCTATAAAGAACAGGCCCCGGAGTCAAAGACCAATATGGTCACAACAAAGACTTTGGTTTGGTTTGATACCACTGCTCTGATAACAATCAATTCTGATAAAAATCTTATTGCCACTCGCGTAACTGGCCGAGATTACAGTCGGAAAGAACTTGTATCCAATGGCGATATAAAGTTCACTGTTTCAGGTCAAATCACCAGTGGCAAGCCTGACATATATCCGGCAGAAGAGATGCAGAAATTCTATAAAATAATGCAATACAAAGGTATTGTCAAAATCAATAATATGGTTCTTGACCAGCTTGGCATTACCCATATTGTCATTGAGAATTTTAATGTTTCTCCACGTCAAGGATATAAGGCTCTCCAGCAATACACATTCTCAGCTATCGGTCTCCAGCCTGAAAACGAGATTGAAATTTCTGAAGATACTATCTCGATCATTCCTCAGAAGAACGTCTCCGCTAATGATGATGACGGAAGTGAGTGGATGAAGATGTTGAACAACCAGCTTGAAGGACTGAAGTCTATGGCCTCTGATGTATTCAAACAAGGAATGGGCCTCGCCGCCGGTCTGTTGGAAGATACTTTATAATTTATGGCTTCAGATTTAACAGCACTCCGAACTCAACGCCCAGATCTGGTTCAGCAGGTCGAGTACACCCTCACGCCCAAATATTATCAGCATAAGGCGTATGAGGACAAACTTGCCATACTTGTATGTCAGATAAAGATATGGAAAGCCAATGGTAATGATTGGTTTTCTATACCTTCTGCTAATCAATGTCTTACAATCCGAGAATGTGAGAGTATTGAGGTATCTGACTCTGCAAAAAATCTTATCAATAAGGCTGTGATAAGATTCCCTCGTGGTACCGTCATCAATCTTTCCAGCCGGAAAGAAAAGGACGTTACAAGTGGCGATAAAGCGGATTCTACTGATAAAGAAAATACTCTTATCACAGCTAATAACGATGGTGATGTCACAACTTCTCCAACTGCCTTATTTAGTGAAGATGGGATCTCCACCACATCTATGGCAGCCAATTATGATGATAAGGGATTGATCGACTTCAATCGAACTAAGACCGAACCGGCATTATTAAGTCCTAATGATGTTGCGGTTGGCAATCGCATTGAAATACGTTTAGGGTATGCTTATTCTGAATCGGAGTTTAAGAAAATGAATACCGCCGACAGTGACCCAAATATGGATGTAGTCTTTACAGGCTTTATCACTGCCATCTCAGTAGATACCCCATTGGAATTGGAATGTACCAATATGGCCCACATCCTTGCATCTGTCAGCACTCCCAATATTTCTGCCAAAGCCACATTAATGGTTAAGGATTTTCTTGACGATGACGGCACTTATCACCTTTTGAAAGATACTGGCATACCCCTTGCTCCGGCCAGCAAAGGCTCCACCATATCGGTTAGTGGTGGTTCAATCAGTAATAATCTTACAATAGCGGACGTGCTCACTGAATGGAGTAAAAGTGGCGTTCTCTGCATTATGGAAACCAAATCTGATGGCTCTGTTCAGTTGCGTGTAGGGTTAACTTATTATGCTGGGAAAAGTGGAGGTCTGCCGAATAATGATAAAAAGTACATTACCTATAATGGTGGAAATAACTCAGTCAAACTTATTCAATTTGACTGGGATGTGGCCCAGGATAAACTGAATCTCAAACGTAATGATAAGAAATATCTTGCAGTTGAGGCCCAAGGACGTACCAAGGACAATCAATTTTTTAAGCTAACTCTTCGTAAAAATCCCAATCCTGATGATGAAGGGTGGGTAATTGATAGTGACAACCAATTTCAGGTTGTGAATCGTCGCAAAGTGAAAGACCGAAAGAAGATGAAATTTGTTAATGGCACTTTCAGTACCAAACGTATTGAAGGACACCTGACAGATCCGGCGAAACTTGATAAATATAATGTCATTCAGTATATCTCGACTAAGGTGGGGATTACTGAAGAAGAATTGATTGAGGAAGCAAAGCAGTATTGGGCCAACTATAATCCCAATGGTATATCTGGCTCAATCGAAATATTTGGTGATCTTCTTATCCGGCCCACTGATATTGTAGGATTGATAGATGTCCGACAGCCAGAAAAGAATGGATATTACTATGTTGAAGCAGTTAATACCACTTTCGGAATGAATGGATATCGGCGTGAACTTCATATCCCATATAAAATCGCAACCTTTTCAAAACCCGTTCAAATCATTTAATCGTCATGTCACTTAAAGGAGAAATCAACAAATATTCAGGAGATGTGCGCCGGTCAATCGGTCAGATGGCTCGTCAAGGCATGACCGGGCCAGATGGGGCTGTGCGTGGCACCAAGAAAATCTTAGGATATGTATGCGCCATCCATGAAGATGGAGATTTGGCCGGCACCATAGACGTTCAGGAATTTAATTATGAGCCTGATGAATATCCCATTATGGGAACTGGTCATCACGAGGGTGTATTGCTGTCTGCCATTCAAGATAATTCTGAAGGCATATTAATTGTGCCTATGCTTTATTCAGAAGTCGTCATAGTCCAGAACCCAACAGACGGGCGTGAATATGTGCAGATGTATAGTCATGCCAAACATATTCAATTATTAGCCCATTCAATAGAGGGAGAAGATGATGGCAAAATTGAAATAGGTGTAACTGAAACTGAAAAACTGGTTGAAACAGATGATGGCTTAGATAAAGATTACTATGAACTGGAGCCTACCAAAAACAAAACCAGCACCAAATATACCGCTACCACCATTACCGACCAAGTAATTTCTCCGGATGATGAGGAAGGGTTCAAGGAAGAAAAAACCGTAGAACACAAAATCATTACTGTGGGCGATACAACAATCACTATTGATGGTGAGAACGTAATAATTGAGACAAGTGGTAAGGTTTCATTTAAGGTCGGAGGTACAACCATTACTGAAGAGGATGGCTCCGTAAATATCAAAACAGATAAAGCCAAAATCGAAACAAGTAGTTGTGAGATTAAAGGCTCTGATGTTAAAGTTGATGGAACTTCAGTAACCATTACTGGTGGAACTCTTAAAACCAAAGGCGTTGCTGCCACTGACTTGAATGGGCCATTCAACGCTATTAAAGTATGCCCCTTCAGTGGCGCCCCTCATTGTGGATCATCTGTCAGTGGAACATAATTATGAGTAAATCAGCATTTGCACAAGCCATCATATCAAAACTCAAAAGTTCAATAGGCACTTCCGGTAAGGATTATTCTGCTGGAAGTGCCTCTGCTGCAATGAGCGCAGTAGCAGCTGGCATTACCGAATATCTGATAGCGAACACAACAGTAATGGTATCTTATGTAGGTATGATCCCCGGCGTCCCACCAACTCCAGACCCACTTGTTACTGATTCTTTCAAAATAATGGGTAGTTGTGCCCCCACTGGTCCATCTAATAGCTTTGATAGTTGGATTAGGCAGATTGAAACCAATATCATTGCCGGCTTCCAGTTGGCAGCAATGGGTAATGGAGGATTGGTCTTTCCTCAAAAGCCTTTTCTAAATCCTGGAATTATCACGTCTCAGGCGAATTTGAAAGCCACACACGATGTCAGCGATGAAGATCCACAGCAAAAAGTCTGGGAGGTGGTTTGTGGAGGTATAATGGATTGGATAAATGGTCTTGCAATAAATGTAACCCCTGGTGCAGCCACCCACCCAGCAGTATCATCCACCGGCACAGCAACAATAACCAAAATAACCATCACTTGACCCATCCAACTTGACTATTATAGATAAAAAGCAGTCAAGAAAGATGGTAAGAGACTTAATCATAGATATGAAGGAGCGCGACTTGTTGACCGAGGACAAGTCCAGTGCTTCTGTGCCGATATTTGACTCACTTTGGGGTAACATATTTGATGAGGATAAAGAACTCGATATTCTCATTTGCAACATAATTATTCCTGAAGCCTATTGGAGTATAGTAGGTTATGAGGATGGCGAAATGACTTGTCGTTTCAAATCAGCATATATCCCAAACACCAGCAATTTCAGAATAAGACTTGTGGGATTGCGAAACGGCAAATATTATGTTTTCAGCAGAATCCGAGGCGATTTCGGTTTGCCTGTCAATAGTTATGTGCTGAGTAAAAACATTGCAGCACCCATCTCAGCTTGTATGCTCCCATTCATTGATATTGATGGAGAATTTATTGTCAGAATGGTGCAAAACAGCAAATCGGAAGTGCTGGATAAGGCATATATTTATTCTGCAAAAAGCACTGACATCAGCATAAATTACAGTGATGATCAAGCCTCTCAGCTTTTGACATTGTGTGCTCCGGGGAAGAGTTACAGATACCCGACCACAGGTGTAGGCATTACCAAATACCTGAATTGTGTTGTGGCTCATTCTGATTTACAAAAAGTGTTGGAGGCTCAGTTTAATGGTGATAAGAAGCCTATTCAGGATGCAGAATTTGATAATGAGACGTGTAAGCTCGATGTCCTCTTCAGTCCTGAAAAAGAAGAATCTGATACTGGACTGGATGATATTGATGATCTTAATCTCTCGTTCTTCAGTCTGTTTACTGATGAATATGTGCGCCGGAATGTAGTCTTGAATGAATTGTCTGATACCGACTTCATGGAGCTGCTTAATGGATATCCTTATGTGCTCAATATTCTTCTGTTTACTGATTACACAACCACCGCTTCCCGAATAGCCAATAATGTTGAGGCCGGACAATTCAATGGTGTCGGTGAGATAATTTCCAGCAATCAATACTATATCGTATCAGCAACTTTAGAAGCTAACACGATAGTAATGTTTGATGACGAAACAGAGGATAATGTAAAAGACGCTCCGATTTTCATCATCAATGACAATGACGAGACACGATTATATACGGCGCTGGTTGAGCAACCGTATTGGCTCACTGAGACGTGTCATAAGTGCTTTATCCTTAAACGTCGGTCAGTAGTAAAATATATGATCCGACAAGACCAGTTCCGTGCAGGCAAGGGATTGTATATAGTCCCTCAAACAAGTGCGAATATCAAGAATATGCTTGGACTGGTACAAGATATTCATACCGGCCGACTCCTTGGTATCGTCTCAAACAGCACCAACATCAGTGATATGACACTGGATGAAATCACTCAGCATATTTACGCAACTCAAATAAATCAATAGTATGAGTATTAATAACGACAATATAGTCAAAATTGGTGTCGCCCTAAAATGGCGAAACACTTTTGACTTAACCAAGAAATACTACCAGGAGAACGTGGTCACAGCGTGTGGTTGCGTCTTTAGGTGTAAAGTATTGCAGGCCCAGGGGAAATCCCCCATAAAGATGACCGATGACCAAGGGCACATTGTCTATACCAATACTGATGTGTGGGATGTACTGGTAGATATGGCGTATTATTACAACTATGCCGTTGATACTCGTAAACTTACGCAGCAAATGTTGGATTATGCCAAGAAACTGGATGAGGCTTTCCAAAAGCAACAGAAAGAAATCGAGGCACTTCAGAAAGACAATCGTGATCAGTGGAATCACATCAACGACATTGAAAAGGTCAATACCGAGCAGCAGCGTGAACTCAATTCAATTTTTGATACCATTAGCTGTTTCAGTGAAGGTATCTGGATTGACACTCTTCTTTGGAGCAATGAAACGATCTGGGATAACAACAAGTACGCTATCACTGATGATTTGCAGAATCAGATAGACGTTCTAAGCGAGACTCATCGCCAGGACATAAAAGATTTAACTGATAAGCATGATTCAGAAATCAGCGCACTGACTGCTAACATTGTACGTCAAAATAAAATTCAAGACGGTATCAATACCTATCTCCAGGATCAGGTATATGATTTGAACACCTCTTTCTGCTGTTTCGGTACCGGTGTGTGGGAAAATGACCTTCACTGGAGCCAAGAGGCTTTGTGGGATAATAACAAATATGCTATCACAGACGCTCTTGCGGAGGACATTAAGGGTCTTGATGAACACTTATCAAAAAGTGATCAGGCTTTCAAGAATGCAATGCTTGCAAATACCCGAGAGCATGGACTGATTAACACCCACCTTCAGAAACATGACCGTGAAATCAATGATCTCCAGATCCTCATCCAAGAGCATGATCAGCAGATTATCGACCTGATAAATACTCTTGCTTGCTTCAGCAATGGGTACTGGGATGATGGCCTGAAATGGAGTAATGTTGCTCTGTGGGAAAACTCTAATCTGATGTATGATTCATTTGAAGATATTTATCGTCAAATTGAGAATCATCAGAGAGCCATATCGGATTTGACAAAAGAAATTCAGAAAGTCAAGTCTGATGCAGAAGCCACAATGGAGTCTATCAACAAGACTTTTGCAGGTTTCCGAAAAGAGCATGAGGATTTCCGCAAGGAACATGAAGAGTTTGGCAAAGAGCACGAGGATTTCCGTAAAGAGCATCAGGCCATTACGGGTCGTCTTAACAAACTTGACACCCAATGTGAAGGTCAGCAACATGAAATTGACTCTCTTCTTTATCGCATCTCAATCCTTACCAATGGTATATGGGATAACAATCTGTTGTGGATCAATGAATCTGAATGGAATAATACTGACCTGAATGGTACTTGTCATTGCCCGGAGAATACTGAAGAGCGTTTGGATGAGCTTCAGGAAGGTCTTGAAGCCATTACACAAAGGGTGTCCGGCGCAGAAGAAAATATTGAGGCTATCACATCTGATGTGGAAGCTAATTCTGCTGCTATCCAGACTAACGCTTCTGCTATTGCAAATAACGCTTCTGAAATTGAAACTATCAAGCAAAATGCAATTACAGAACATCGTAGCGTTGCATATCAGCTCCGCGCCATAGGTCGTGAGCAAGCAACTCAGGATGAAAACATTGCCAAATTTGGAGAACACTTCAGTTGCTATGCAGACGGTATCTGGGGAGATCTCTTTATTTGGGATAACGAACTTCTTTGGGCTAATGAAACTGGAGTGGTCAATGAAGCTATTTCTGATCTTCGTAATGACCTTCGTGATACACGCTATAAACTGAATGAGGCGAATGAGGATATAATGACCAACCTCTCGCTTATTCAGGCTAATCATCAGCTAATTGAAGGTAATATTTCCGATATTCAAGAAAATAAGGAAGCCATTGAGAATACTCAATCAGCTCTTCAAACAACTGCTGATGAAATCCGAAAAGAGGCTCTTACCGAACATCGTCAAGTTGCATATCAACTTCGTGCTATTGGCCGGGAGCAGACTGCGCAAGATGAGAATATAGCCAAGTTAGGTGAGCATTTTGGCTGCTTTGTCGATGGCGTATGGGGTGATTTATTCCTTTGGAACAATGATCATCTGTGGCATAATGAGTCTGGAGTGATTGAAGAGGCTTTGGCCTATACTAATGAGAGAATTGATGAAGTCAATGAAGAAATTGAGGCCATCAATCAAAGAGCTGAGGGACACCAGTCTGAATATCAAAAAATGTTGGATGATATTCGGGCGTATAACGGTTGCTTTGAAAAGGGAAAATGGGCCAATCCATTCTTCTGGAATGACACAGACGTATGGTATAATACTCCAAATAGTATTTCCGAAACAGAAAATGACATCATTAGTCACGATAACCGCCTGACAGCTCTTGAATCTCAATTTGCGCTCTTCATCCAGCAATTTGCGGCTCAACAGACTATTATTGAACAGCACCAGAACCAGCTTGAAACATTAATGGATTGCTTTACAGTCCTCAATGTCGGAAAGTGGCAGAATCTCTTGCTTTGGGATAATACCTCAAAGTGGTCAAATGCCCTGATTACTGAAGCAACTGCATCTGTAGGTACTGGTGGCGATTCAACTGTGGCTGTAAAATCTTATGATCCTGACACAGCCACTGTAACAATCTAAAACTCTATGTACTGGGGAGTTAAGACCAGTCATTATTACATAACAAAAACCATATTAAAACATGGCAGATCTTAAAGTTACACGCTTTGTCATTGGTGGGCAGCCATTTGTCATTCCTTCTGCTGCGGCAGACCAGGAAGGCTTGATGTCCGCTAATGACTTCAAGAAGCTCTCCGGCATTGAAACCGGGGCACAAGCAAATGTACTGGAAAGTGTCAAGGTCAATGGTGTCGCTCTCAGTATCGCTTCTAAGATTGTCGATATTCTGATTGCTACAGGTTCGACCAACGGCACGATTTCGGTGCAGGGGGTAGATGTACCCATCAAAGGACTGGCCGCCCTTGCATACAAGGCCAACGTATCTGCTGATGAGTTGGACGCAGCTCTGAAAGCAGTTATCGACGCCAAAGCGGAATCCTCTGAAGTTACAGAACTCAGTGGTAAAATTGACGTTCTTAACGGCACTGGAGCTGGGTCAGTTTCCAAAGCAATCACAGACGCTTTCAACGACTTCGCTACCAAAGTTTCTGATGACGGAGTGGTAAACTCCTATAAGGAACTTATCGACTGGGCCGCAGAACACGGAGGCGAGGCAGCTGAAATGACTGCTGCAATCTCCAACATCGAAGGTCTTTTGACTGGGATAGGTGGAGAAGGCAACCCCGCAACCGTAAAAGCCGCTATCGCCGCTGCTATCAGTGACCTCAATATCGGTAACTACTACACAAAGAATCAGGTAGATACCGCACTGAATGGCAAGGTTGACAAGGATGGCGATAAAGTGCTGTCTCAGAATGACTTTACTAATGCCTACAAAGAAAAGCTGGATGGAATTGCCAAAGGCGCAACGGCAAACACCTATGCGTATGATGAGGCAACCCAGACCCTCACGCTTTCTGGTTTTACAGCAGCAGAGTAAACTCTAAAGACTTATCGCAATGGCAGATACGACAAAAATATTACAGGCACTCAAAATAGCAGGTCAAAAATTCAATATTCAGTCTTGCTGGGAGCAGTTTGGACTGACTAAGGATTATATGCTTGCTCTTTTGAGCCGTGATGAGTTCACTCCCGTTGCGACCCGACAGCCCACTGAAACAGACACTCTTTATACAGACCCGGCCAGTGGCAATCCCGCAGGATTTCACGCCGGGCAATGTGTAATCTATCCCGATAATCAGGTTCCCGATGGCTGGGGGCTTTCTATTGCCAAAAATGTAGTTCTCAATGCTCAGGGTGTACCGACCAAAATTGCTTGGTTTCATGCCACTGATATGGAGAAACGGATTAGCAGTCTGGAAGAAAAATTCACAATTACCCATGACGGTGTGATAGGTACTGGATTGTGGATTAATGAGTATCCGTGGCAACAGGACGCTGTGTGGGATAACGGGATTTAGAGTTTGAATGACTCGATACTATTATATATAAACCAACAGTTTTTTTAATTCAATTTTTCAACATGGCAGAAAAAGTTTTAACAATGGAAGATGACTGGGGAGCCAAGGGTGCCCAGGCAACTGGTGCTCAGGTTCAGAAGTTCATCAAAGACAATTTTAAGTCTTTGCAGGACAAGTACGCAACCCAACAGGCCCAGATCGACACTCTGTCTAACAAACAGCTGGAAGCTAACCCCCAGCTTCAGGCAGCCACTGATGGCTGTTTCGTGACTTACCACCGTAAGAGCGACAACTGGCCTCTCGCTGTTCCCTACTGGAAGTGGGCTGCTCTTGAACAGGCTGGAGAAGTTGCTGATGGTGTTCTCGTTCTGATCGACGGTCAGGCTCCAATCATCGTTTCTCCTACCGGTACTCAGCTTAAATGGTCGAAGAACGCTATCGCTGTTAATGCCGATACCGGCAGCGATTACAACAAGGCGTATGTTGACTACTCAGGCAAGACCCGCACCGCCGCTATCATGGCAAAGGGTGTCGAACTCTTCGGCGAAGAGGAAGAGAACTGGACCCAGTATGCGCCCGCATGGTGTAACGCTTACAGTCGTACCTATGACAAGGGAGATGGCACGATGATCGGTATCGGTGCCGGCAAGTGGTGGCTTCCCTCAATCGCAGAGCTCATCACAATCTGGAAGCACAAATACGCCATCAATCTTTGCCTCTCAGTCATTTCGGGCGCCAGCCCGCTTGCTGAGTCCTGGCATTGGTCTTCAACTGAGCACTCGGCGACGGACGCTTGGAACTTGTACCTGGGCGACGGCAACCTCTACTACTGGAACACTAAGGTCGCGTACAGCTACTACGTCCGGGCTGTGGCAGCATTTCATTAACCCTTTATCTCTTCAACCCTTCAACTCTTCGGAGCGTAGCGACGTGCGAGCGAAGCGAGCATAAGGGTTGAAGAGATCCACACATTCAACTTATCTCAAAGTGGTCGCCGTTTTGGAAGGTTCAGGATTGGTTCCGGTGCTTTGAGATAAGAAATGTGGGATTCAAAGGGATATATGAAAACTATGTGAATAAACTGATTATCTATCTGGTAATCAGTTTATTATTGCAAACAAGTGATGAAAGCAGTGTTTCTTAAAATCCGTTGCGATGGCTTTATCTAACGAATTGCCGGTTTATGTTGAAACCTATCACTACATTCAAGCAGTGATTGACACTCAAAAGAATTTTCCAAGGGATGTAAAACACACCGTTGGTCAAGAATGGATCAAAATAGCTATCTCATTACCGACATTTATTGTCAAGGCTAATATGTTCAAGAGTGAACGAGAAGCATATTTGACCGACTTCATCTGTGAGTTTGAACACTGCAAACTGATAGTTAGACTTGCTGGCGATAATCGTTGGATAAGCCGGAAGCAACAATCCAACCTCATGTATTTGGAGGCGACTATCGGCAAACAAGTGACAGCATGGAAGAACGCATCGAAAAAGAGGTATCGAAAACGCACTTCTGCGGATGAGGACGATTGATCGGTGCAACGCACAGAGTATGGGAGTTCAAGGATGACCATAGAGTATGCGCTTCCGTGAGAAATGGGGGTATTACTGCCATAAAGTAGTTAAGAATAAGAAAACATACCCGATACACTGAGAACTCGGCGACGAACGCTTGGAACTTGAACCTGAACGACGGCAACCTCAACAACTGGAACACTAAGGTCACGAACAGCAACTACGTCCGGGCTGTGGCAGCATTTCAACGAATCGCATTTTTGCTAACAGATAAGACTAATTATAACTGGCATTATCACTTTTAGTGCTGATATGGTAACGTATGAAGGATTGGTAGAAGCCTATTTAGATTGTCGCGTACACAAGTCGCGGACAAACAACTGCATCAGGTTTACTCTTGATGTAGAAGGCAACCTCTATGATATGATGCAAGCCATCAACAATAGAACCTACCAGCCAAAGCGTTCCATTTGCTTTGTAGTTAGTCGCCCCAAATACCGTGAGGTTTTTGCGGCCGATTTTGCTGACCGCATTATACATCACTACATTCGACTTCGGCTGGAGCCGATTATAGAACAAGAATTTAACGACCGTACATTCAACTGTAGAAATGGCAAGGGTACTCTTGCTGGCGTGGAACAGTTGAAGAAAGATATTATCGAGTGTTCAAGTAATTACACTCAGGATTGTTATGTAGCAACAGTTGACATCAACAGTTTCTTTATGTCAATCCCCAAGAAACTGGTAGAGGATCTTGTTGTCAAACTGGTGGAAGAAAAGTATAATGGCGAAGATAAAGAAGATCTGATTTATCTATGTCACATAGTATTGAGTCATTGTCCGGAGGAAAATTGTATTAGGCAATCATCCGAAGCTATGTGGAATAATCTTCCAGCCAGTAAATCCCTTTTTACCAATGGTAATGGATTAGGTATGCCAATCGGTAATCTCCCATCTCAGATGTTTGCCAATTATCTCTTGAATACATTAGATTGGGCGATTGAAAAAGAATATGGCATCAAATTTCACGGCAGATATGTAGATGACATTTACTTAGTGGCAGAAACCAAAGAAAAGATCCTAAATGCCATTCCCAAAATCAGGGCAAAATTAGAATCTCTTGGATTAAAACTATCGCCCAAGAAATTCTATATGCAACATTATACCAAGGGTTTGGACTTTACTGGAGCTGTAGTTAAGCCGGGTAGAGTCTATCCATTAAACAGAACTGTCACAAATTTCCGACATAGCATCCATAGACTAAATCAATGTCGCACCAAATCTCAAATCATTAGAGCCTTATCCTCAGTAAACAGCTATTTAGGTCTTTTGCGACACTACAATAGCTATGCCATCAGATACAATGGTCTAATGGAGATTGAACCTCGCATTTTCAAGTGGGTTTATATCAAAGGCCCTATGGAAGTAGTAAAATTGAAAAAGAAATATCATCCCAGAAATCGTATAAGGTATCGTCTATATCACAACTACAAAGACAAACTCTCATTACCCACCCCGATTGCCGTATTTGAAGAAAGGGATGACAAAGATAAATATATCAGGATGTTAGCTGAATACACTCCAGTCAATATTCCACCGATTAGCATACTTGAAAGTCAAATAGACTATTAATAATAAACAACATCAGTTTTAACTTTCAAAAATCTGAACAATGGACCAGATCAACAACAACAACGAACCTGTAGTAGAGCAGGCCGAAGTTATGACTCCCGAAGAGTCTGTCATGTCTCCTGAAATGCTTGCCGAAATGGAAGCCCAGAAGGATATGGAACTGCACGGCGATAACGTCAAGAAGATCGGCGGCTGCGCTGTGGTAACAGTCGGTGAGGAAACCATCGCAATGGAAATGCCCTTCACCTATCCTCAGCTTCTTTCCGCAATCATCAAGCGCAAATACGACACCGATCAGTCTGAGGCTATCACAGCCAACTTCCTGGCCGCTCGCACCGGCGCCGTATCGGACGAGAAAGCTGCTGAGTACACTGCCGAATACGAGGCATACCAGGCATACCGCGATCTCGCCAAGGCCGTCGCCAAGGAGGTGATGGGCATTGAAGCCTAAATCACTATCCGTATGAAGCCGTCCTTGGATAAACTACGTCCTTGGACGGCTTTATTACATAATTTGTCTTATTCATAAAACCCTATGGCACAATATAAAGTCCGAAGCGGACAAAATATTTACGATGTAGCACTAACTCTCTATGGCAGCGTAGAGGGGATTTTTGATTTGTTGACAAGTAATGATTGGCTTAATATGGAAACCAAACTGACCTACGGAATGGTTTTGAATTACCATGAGGAATTTGTCATCAATAAAAGCATTGTGATATGGCTAAAGGACAATAATGTGCTGGTAAAGAATGGTGAGCATATCTACAACTATCTTGATGTAGAAGAATTGGTTAAGAACCATATTTCCACTTACCACTCTGACCTTTACAATTCGCTCTCAGATATGTCATCCGATGAGCAGAATATGTATTGGGAATCACTATATACTCCCCGGATGGTTATACATCAGCAAGGCCAGACCACAAATATGGTTGTTCGGTTAAAAGCCGACACTCATCTTATTGTGGACTGGGGAGATTATTCTGCCCCACAAATCATTGAAGGGGTTGAAGAGCAAGAAGTCGAACACTGCTATAAGGGATCCGGAAAACATATCATCACTCTCTATGGTGATTTTGAATGTACTAAATTGGATTTCCGGGAACTTAATGGCATATATTATCCCCTCGGAATTGTCTATGCTGATGAATTTCTATCAGTTTTGGATATTGAGGACTTAAAAAAACTGATAATCACACAATGAGAAGTGTAAGTCAAATATATTCTGAAGCTGTCAGCACGAGAAACAATTATCTGCAACTGACAGAACTTAATGCCGGCCGCAGCAATAGCAAACTCAGTATGATAAACTTGCTTACCTATGTTGTGGCTGTCTGCATCCACACTTATGAGGCCGTTCTCGATCTTGTTCAAGTAAGAATTGCCGAAGTCCTTAATGGACGTATTAATGGCACTCCAGACTGGTATGCTATGATGGCAAAAAAATTTCAGTATAACAGCGTCACTGAAACAGGAGATGAGTTGAGGTTCAATGAAAATACGATGAAAATCGAATACGTCCAACCTGACTCTTCTCATAGAATCATTGAGAAAGCGGCATGGCAAACTGATGATCATTCTCTGACTTTGAAAATATGCAAGGCCAATGATAACTCTAATGAGGTGAATAACGGCATACCATATATGCCCCTCAATGATTACGAGCTAACTGCCTTCAGAATGTATATCCAACAAATCAAGTTTGTAGGCGCCGATATATATTGTGAAAGTTCTCCCGGCGACATCATTACGATTATAGCCGACAAACATAATCCCATTTACTATAATGACAGCTATGTAACGGCTGCCCAGGCATTGACTGAATTGCAACAAGCAATGATCGACTTTGCCAATGAAATGGAATTTAACGGTATGTTCTATTACCAGTCAGTTTTAGATGTCATCAGAAAGACTGAGCATATCACTGACATCAGCAACAATATAAAAATATACGTCAGCTCATACAATACCACTGACAGGAAATATGATGAGCCGGTTGAACTGAATAATCGTATCAGGTTAAAGAGTGGCTACATTCGCTTACTTGACACCAATTCAGTTATGACCGTCAATAGTGATAACCTTACACTGGTGGCAGCTTCAAAAATGGACCAGTATTTAGCTTCTCTCGACCAAGCATGATAAATATTGATTTTGCAAATATTGATAATGCCAAGTTGATCGGCCGATTATTGCCGTTTTGGGCCAGGGGAAAGAAAATCTCCTTGCTCCTGCAAGCCATTCTCAGTCCAATAGCTTCTGCTCACAGTCAATTTAAGGCGTGGGCGTTGCAACGGTATATCGAATGTCACATAACCGCTCAAAAATCATCATTAGAGTGGTATCTGAAGTATCGCCTTCAGTACCATTTCCTTAAAGAGAACGACAACTTCTTTATCACTCAGGGTATAAATGAATCCTTATCCTGTTTTAGCAGTAATGTCTGGAGAAATGGACTACACTGGGATAATGCGCTTAGATGGAATGTTGATACAGAGCCTCTGGTGAGTATGAATATGAATCTCACTTGCATCAATACCGGCTTGTGGGAGAATCGTATGCTATGGAACAATGCTCTATTATGGGATAATGAAGATAATGGCAAAAAGTACAATGATGATTATCTGGAGTCGATTGACCAGACCAATGTCTATGCGCCAGCCATTGTCGATACCGTCAATTATAACCATGAGGATTATGAGCGCGATATCCGAAACATCATGTCTAAGTTTATGATCAACTTCAATAAAATCAATATCATAATTACAGATACTGAATATTAATTTCAAATTCAACATAATATGAAAGTTCACAACCTGGGCAATGACTATGCCTATCAGAGAAAACAGAAACAAATGGAAAATCAGTCGGCCGAAAAGTCAAACGAAAAGCCGGCAATATCCGAAGTAATCCCTGAAGCCAATGCTGGAGATCAAGTTCAGAGCCGGGGAGAAAGAGAGGCTATGGCAGCAGCCGATACCTCAGCCCCGAAGCAAAAGCCAAAAAAGAAAAAAGAAACCGGGACCGAAAACGAGCAGCCGGAAGAATAGGGTCAAGTTTCACGAAACTGCTATAGGCCATTTCCTATTTGTGTACGCTCCAGTTGAGTATATTTTACTTATGGAGTACCGCAATGTTATAAAATCGGCAGATAGGAGTCGCGCTATCAGTTATCATGTCATCGAAACCATTGCTCTGAATAGCCAAAATCCGGCTTTCAAAACCGCACGTTTCCGCAGGGCATTGATCTCATATCGAAGATTTGGACTAAAGCCCTTACGTCCTACGGGATGGACTCTCAAAGATGCTGTTTACTATGCCAGAAACAGTCATTACATACATGAAGCTGTAAAACAATGCACCGAGTGAATAGCCCGGTGCATTTGTTATTAAAATTTCTTCCTGCTTGAAAATATTGAGTTGTAAATAATCTTGATTGGTGGTGGACCATTAACAATGGTGCCACAAGGTAAATCTTCTTTAGACTGTGGATTATACCACGATTTATTTGCAATCTGGGTAGAAGAGTCTTGACCTATGTAAAAATCTTTGAGTCTTAAATCATTTTTTAATCCATGCTTCACTCTCAAATGATATTCCCAGTCTGTCAGTGTGATTACCTGATCACATAAACGACACTTGATTTTTGAACGAGATAGATGTTTCAGAATGACAAAGAAATCTCTGAAGTTCGGATTATCTGTCTTATCGTGAAACCGAGCCAAGTGTTTGCGCCACTTAGTGACTTTAAGAGTCTCTCCACATATCAGACATTTTACCAGTGGCGCCGACTTAGAATCGCATTTCTTTTTTGCCACTACTTATCCCTCTGCTTGATACGCTTAAATACAAAGTTAATTGTATTGGTCCGAGTATTTGCATCATTCTCAGATTTTGGATATACTGTTTCTACAGTAGTATAGACATTCACCAATTCCCATCCTTCTTTACCATATAGATTAAGAGAGTTGGGAATACTTGATGCTTCCGGGAAATGTAAGGGCTGGGAATCGCTCAGTTCAATTAAAGCCTCTTTATCATTGGGGCTATAAACAGTTGGGAGTTTGGATCCTTCAAAGGAAACGATGTTATATTCCCATTCTGGGGTGGAAGTGTCGTTGTTGCTGCAAGCACCCAGCAACAGGGCGATCAAAAAGATGAATACCGACTGTCTCATAGTCATTTTGAATTAGTTGTTAATATATCTCTCAAAATGACAATGACATACACGAAAAAGCGTAGAGCCATTGCCTTTCGCGTCGTGGTTCACCACAAACCATATTCCACAAGGCAGGCTCCACGCTTATGCGCAGACCTACCTAAAGTGGAATAATGCCTTCTTCTTTTCGAGGTGGTGATTTCGACGCGAATTAGGCTATGTCACTTTCAATACAATGTACGGAAAGCAACGCAAAATTAGTAAAAATCTTGCATAACGACAAATGAAAAATCACAACCACCAGCTTACTGCCAAATGGTTGTGATTTCATTTTGCTTGTTGAATTTACCATAAAAGCCGAGTAATATTCCTTAACACCCCTCCTTCGACTTTATATAGCCGTTGATTAGTCTTTGGAGAAGTCAAAGACCCTAACTTTTTGATAAATGGGCCAAATTTCAAATAATCGAAATTTTTATATTCCGTAAAGACAGTTATGGTTTCTCCACCACTGTACCATCCGATTTTCAATTCAGGATAGTTAGCACGAATATGACTGGCAAGTTCATTGATCTCATCCGGTGCTATATCTCCACCCATAAAGAGAACGCAAGTAATGTCTTGCAGAGTGGAATCTATCAGCATATTGAGGCTTTCGTAAGACAATGGCTCCCCGATATCCTCCCAGAGCTTCTTTGCATTGCACCCTTTACACCGAAAAGGACAGTTAGTGATATTGATTACAAGAGACACCTCTCCCGGAATCTCTTGTAATCCTATCACTATATCACTAAACTTCAGCATAAGGTCAACTGCATTTAGAATAACCGCATGAAGGGCAAGTCATACAGCCTTCAACCATCTGAATAGGCTCGCCACATTTAGGACATTTGGGAGCTTCAACTGTAGCTTCCTTTTCAGATTCAGTTTTGCCAAGTTCAGATTGCACGTCCTTATACATCTCCATCAGAGCATATCCAATGGCAACCGGACAACTGGATCCCTTGGATGTATCTTTCTTTGTGGCTTTTCTCACTGCATAAGACGGGCAAGTGCCACTTGATAAAAGTTGATCTACGATTGCATCTATCGGAGCGCCGGCACGGGCCGCCAAAGAAGTCATGCGAGAAAGACCGGTCATAAACAGCGCACACCCCCCAGTTGAACCTTTACTGAAGAATGTCTCAACCAATTCTCCAGTGTTCTTGTCAAACCAAGCGGACAGATGAAGAGTGCCGCACCCAGTTTGTAGGGTTCTCTTCTTTCCCACAAGGTCATCAGAGGCTTTTAGGATTTCGCCACGTTTGAGGACTGGTTGTTCTTCCGATCCACTATTTTCCTTGGTCAAAATTGCTTGACGCTGGCAACCATCACGCCATATCGTGATACCTTTCAGGCCCTTCTTCCACGCCACAAGATATAAGTTGGCTACATCTTCAATAGTGATAGAATTAGGTAAGTTGACAGTAGAGCTAATAGAAGCATCAATGAAGCGTTGGAGAATAGCTTGAACCTCTATGCGCTGCTCGTAAGGAATCTGCTCTGCCGACACAAAGTAATCGGGTAATATATCATTTCCCGTAACTCTTTTATATTCAGCAACAATCTTTGAATCAACCTTATAGACTGTTTCTTCCTTGTTAAGCGATTCTGTACGACGGCTATATGCAGTGAAAGAGTAGTTAGGTTCAACACCAGTGCTAATTTGAAGCATTGTGCCTATAGAACCGGTAGGCGCGCAAGTCAAGAGCTGAGAGTTGAAGAGGCCATATTCCTTAATGTCATCCAGCACTTCTTTAGGAAGATCGAGATTGCGAATAAAATCGCACTCGACCATTGCTTTTTTGATTTCAGGAGTGCAATTCGGGAAACATCCGTTATCTTTAGCAAGTTGAAGCGTTGTTTTGACAGCCGTACTTGCTATAAGATGATAAATTTTTGTAATAACTGGAATAGACTCAGGTGCCCCATATTTCTTGCCACACATCAACAACAAATCGCCCAGACCCATAGTTCCCAGACCTATCTGCCGCCAGCCGGCAACAGAATCACGTTGTTCCTGAAGAGGATGTAGCGGCAATCCTTCTATCAGAACATCGTTTAACGCACAAATTGCGCTTTCTACGGTTTTTGCCAGCTCATCATATTTGATGATTGGATAATCCGTAAATGGGTATTCTACAAACTTGGATAGGTTGATACTTCCAAGAAGGCAAGAACCACCAGCCGGAAGAGGCTCTTCGGCACAAGGATTCACTCCTGCATACTTAAAGCCAGTTCCCTGAAGAAGATTGTAGTCAGAGATTCTATCCCAGTAAAGAATACCAGGCTCTGCCATTTCCCAGTTACGTTTTGCCAGAAGCATAAAGACTTCTCTCGCATTAACGATTCTGGTAATCTCAGAACCGTCCTCCATTGTGAAATGAAGTTTGAAATCTGAATTGCTTTCTACTGCCTGCATAAACGCATTGGTTACACGCACTGAAATATTCGCCTTTGTGCAAATATCAAGGTCTGATTTCAGATTGATAAATTCCACAAGGTCTGGATGTTCACACGAAATGCTAATCATCAACGCTCCACGTCGCCCTTCCTGACCGATAAGGCCGGTTATGTAACTGTAAAAGTCCATGAAACTTACAGTTCCAGATGTGCTTTTAGCTGCATTGTTGACCGGGGCGTTTTTGGGGCGAAGATTGCTTACATCAACACCACTTCCACCTCCATAACTGAATGTACGAGCCAGTTTAGATCCGGCTTCAAAGATAGATTCAAGAGAATCCTGGGGTGGAGTGAGGCAATAGCAGTTACTGTAAGTAATCTTTCTGTCAGTGACCCCTCGATTTGAGAGTATTCTGCCAGCAAAGATGAATTTTTGCTCTTTGATCAACTGCCGGATGTGTTGATTGCCTCCCGATACACGATCAAGCCATTGCTCAAAAGTCTCATTTCCCTGTTGATACTTGCCATGCCAAATATCAACCGATAGCGGTTCACCATTCAGCCATTCCTCGACTGTCATGCCGGGATTACCTGAAGGGTTATCATCTGATTTAATGGTTTTTGATTCTTCCATAAATTATAAAGTTTGGGCCGGACATGACACTATGCCCGGCACCTAATAATAGATTAAAGAAACCCGAAGTAATGCTTCAACGCCAGTATCACTTCTGTAATCCCTTCTATAGAAGTGAAAACCGGTATATAGCCGAACAAGTCATCATCAGCTGCTTTATAATCATTTATAGACAACTTTTCAACATCGGCTCGGAACGCATGATACTCTTCCTCAGATAGAGGGTGCTCATCTGTGCTAAGACGTTCCAAAAGGGTATCTACCCAAATTGGAGCATAAAATTTGTTAGACCCTTCTGATAGATAAGTTTTTCTAGCCTGGGATTTGAGGATTACAAGCACCAAGGGCAAGATTTCTTCCAGAGCCTGATAATCTCTGGTGTGACTGTGATTTTCGAGCACATTGACAGCCCTTCTCACGTCATTAAGAGTATAGTTATTCGTTTCCATACTCTTCGCCCTCCCCACGCTCCAGTTCTTCGATGTGTGATGAGAGTACGGACTGTATATATTCCATATCTCTCATCTCATTCATCAGTCTGCTGACTTGTTCTCCTTGGAGCCAGTTCAAGACCAAAGAAAACGCAAGTAATATCAGCAGTAAAACAATTAAAAGATCTTGTTTCTTCTCTTTCATTGCTGAAGTTTTTAAGAAACACTGCTTTCATCACTTGCGCTCGTGTGCGCTCAAAAAAATATTCATTGCGGTAGTTTACGAACACAGTTACCCCTTATAGGGGGTTAAACTGAAGTTTCGCCCTACTCGCTGTGCATTGCTTTATTCATTGCGTACAGTTATACTGTTGCACAGGGCAAAATCTTATTTATAGTCGCACTTGCCTAATGATGATAATGCGGATCATCATCCCTACCCCGCGACTCTCGCTATATCCCTGCGAGTCTCAGACGTGCCCGGTGGGTTGTGAATATGCCGTCAGCACCATAGGTGTTCTTGAAGTTATCTCTCGGCTCATAGAGCCTTGGCATTATCATTTGCCGCTCCCTATGGATTTTTCGTCCCAGAGTGTTTCATCTACTTGCCAACGACTGCTTTTTGCATTAACTTTGCAATCATCTACCCGTGCATCGTTGTTGTGCCGGATTGCCATGTTGCAGAAGCTAAAGGCCCGCTACGGCTTTTGATGTTGTACCGGTCGTTGCTTGAAACACTCAAAGCTGGCACCGGGAAATATTGGGATATTGGGGGATAAAGAAAATCCCTCGCAATCTCAAAGGTGGTGCCAGATTGCGGGGGATTTGCAATATATTGAATGAGCCTAACGGACTCAACGTATATTCCGTATGTCCGCATTGTTGAGGCACCAATTCAACATTGCGATGCAAAGGTAATGCTAATTTCTGATTGCTCCAAATATTTTTGCGATAAAATGTAGATGTGTGTTTATTTTTAACTTTTGTTCACATTCAAAACCTTTTGCATTTATAAGGTTCGTATGCGCGTGAGGCAGCAATACTATACATCATGCAATAAATTTATAAATCTGTAAACCAGTAATATAAGTGATTTTTAGTGTTCAGGTATAAAAATTTTTTCAAAAATATTTTGACATCTCAAATTGTTTTCTTAATTTTGCCATCGAAAACCTGATGACAGCAACGAAAACCAAATGACATGACCAGTATGAAGACATGATTAAAGGAAAAGGAAAGTTGCGAAAGGTAGCCGGACACACTTTCATTGACGAGTTCAAGAAAGTATGTGAAAAGTTACCCGACAATGAAAACTATCTGTTCGTTGTATGTGATGATACGCGAAATAGGAATTTACCTTATCTGTCCTATTTTTTCTCAGTGGTGCTGAAATTTATATCGGACTCTTTGCCCAATCATCCCGGCACTACTGCACTCTACCGATATTTCGAGGATATGTTTGCTCCGATTCATACCGTCGAAATAAACAATGAGCAGTTTGAATACTGCGACTTAAAATCGGAGAAAGCAAGTGATGTCAACGGCGTTATAGAGAAAGTCGTTGAATATGCCCTAAAGGAATGGGGCATTGAGGTTCCCCGTAAAGAGGATATGAGAGATCCTGCAATGCGAGAACTGCATAGCCAAGCCTACTTAAATCAGGAGGCTGATTGGAGCAATTTTATCTCTTCGCGCAAATTATCTAAAGATGAGCGAAGAAAAAAGAAAACTGAGCGCTTTTGAAGCGTTCAAACAAACACAACTCACTTTTGCTGAGGCAGAAGAAAAAGCAAAGCAAGAAGCCGGCGCCCCCAAAGTAGAGAGATTCCGCATGGGCGAGGACGGCGAGTATTCAATCCGCGTATTGCCTCTGGCACCATCTTTCGACAATGAGGGTAACATTCTCCCGATGGATCATAAGGGCTATGAATATGCCGTCCATCAGTTCTTCCTGGGCATTAAGGTTCCCAATAAGAAGGGGAAAAAGCCCAAAAAACTCAGTATTCCTGTCATTCGCACTACCGACAAAGAAGTCGGTAAGTCAGTTGACCTTCTTGACACCTACGTTAAGATTGCCAAGGAGATGTATGGTGATGACGAGGCTCTGATGAAGCTCCTCACCAGTTCTTCGTATGAAGGCGGTATTCGCTGGAATTATCAGCACGCGCTCATGGTGCTTGATGTTTCCAGTGACAAGGAACGTGCAAAAGGCCCACAAGTATGGCAATGTTCACACAGCCAGTACAAGGATCTTGATGCGGCCAAGATGCGTCTTTGGGCCGAATTAAAGGCCGATGACGGTCAGGATACATGTCCTATCAGTGGTTTTACTGACGCTTATCCTGTTAAGGTCATTCGTAAAACTGAAAATAATAAAACCAGCTATACGATCGAAATCGGTCGTAAGACACTTGACATCACGGAAGCTGAAGCTGAGAAGCTGCTTGAACTTCCGCGCCTCCCCGAACAGCTTTATCGTTACACCCGATATCAGATGGAGGCCACACTTGCGTTCCTCCAGCAATATGATGAGGAACACGATATGGAAGTCTGCAAAGAGCCTGACTTTATCGAAGCTGTTGAGACCTTAAAGGGTGAACTGCCGGCCGATGATACATCGCACTTCGACCTTGCAAATGCTTCCGGCAAGGATAGCGACAAAGATGAGGTCACTATTGATTCGCTCTATAACGAGTATGACAGTATCGTTGATCAGGGCTTGAATGAGAAGTCTGATGAATATCAGGAGCTCCGCGAGAAGATCCGTATGTTCATCGAGGCCAAGGATCTTGACGTGCGTATTTCTCGCACAAAGAACAATCTCCAGCTTCTTGAAGAAATTGATGAAGCTCTCGATGCGCAGGCCAAGCAGCCTAAAGAGCAGCCCAAGGAAGATCCGGCACCGGCACCGGCTCGTCGCCGTGCTCCCAAGCCCAAGGCAGAGGAACCTGAAGAAGATCCCGAAGAGGGAGATGATGAAGGGCAAGACCCTGACCCTGATGAGACTGAAGAAGCACCAGCCGCTCCTGCACCGGCACCTGAAACTGGTCGCCGCGCACGTCGCGCACGTCCGGGAAGTGAAGCCGAAACAGCTTCTGAGCCTGACCCAGAGCCTGAAGCTCCGGAAGAGAAAGAAGATGAAGCTCCAGCTTCGGATTCTGTACCTCCGCGCAGACTTCACAAGCGTCGCCTAAGATAATTCCTGTCTTTAGATAATAATTCATGCAGTTCGAGAGGGCATTGGCTCAATGCCTGTGCCCTCTCATTCTTTAATCTAAAATCTCAGACAGGAATATGAAAGAGGCTATTGCTTTGTTAATAAACGATATACACGTTAACAAAGACAACATAGCTGAGTTCAATAAGAACTGGGATGAAATGTTGTCAGTGTGTCAACGTGAAGGGATCGAGGAAGTCGTTATCGCCGGTGATATGTTCACTACCAGGGCCGCTCAAACACTTTCTACCTTACTTGCCGTTAAAGCTGCTTTGACCAAGGCTGTGAGCCAAGGTGTCTATGTGACAATAGGCGAAGGCAACCATGATAAGACTGATCAGGAAGCTATTGAAGGATATAATCACCTATGGACCGGACTACATGGCATAGAGGTGGTAGATGTCTATAAGGCTTTGATTTGGGATGGCTGTGACTTCTGCCTACTCCTTATGAGCTATTTCCCTGAGAATGGTTCATTTTTGGATAAGCTGGAAGTGGCTGTTAATAACACTCTCGAACAATATCCACAATTCACTAAAAACGACATCATCCTTTATATCCATGAAGGAGTACATGGTGCGTTAGGTGATTTTGAAATAGATGGGGAATTACCCCAGGCTTCTTTACTCGATTTCAAGGCCGTACTATGCGGACACTATCATAATCGGGTTAAAATCAAAAATACCAATATTGAATACATCGGTTCATCACGCCAGGGCAACTTTGGTGAAGATGAAGAGAAGGGTTATACCCTTTTGTATGCCGATGGATCCTATGGTTTCGTCAAGAATGAAGTTAACACCCGGTACCAGACTATTGAACTGGATGCTAAGAGTGTTGAGAAATTCACTCTGGATAAAGATGACCGCTACAAGTATAAGGTCAAGGTAAAATGCGATGACAAGCAGGCAAAAATGCTTGATAAGCAGAAACTTATTGACTTAGGCTTTCACAAGGTAGAAGTTGTGGCGGCCAGCAATTTACCTAATGAATCAGCTGCTGCTGATATTCACGAAAAATATGACAAGCAGGGCATAAAGAAGGAATATCAGAATTATTGCAATGAAAATGCGATTGACAGTAAGCTGGGTATCAAATATTTGGAGGGCTAAACCATGTGGAGATTATCAGAAATTAGAATACGAAATATTGTCTCTTTTCACGAGGCAACATTAAATATATCGCAGGGCGTAGCCACTCTTATCTTTGGTAGAAATGAGGATAATGCCTCACAGCCTTGCAATGGCTCCGGCAAATCATCACTTATCGAAGCGATCTCTTTTGCATTGACTGGCGAGCAGCTTCGCAAGGTTAAAAGCGTTGAGGAAATCATTAATGATCATGCAGATGAGGCTTATGTCTATCTTAGGCTTGATAATGATTTCAATGACACCACATTCACTATTGAGCGCAATATCAGTCGTAATGCTCCTCAATCTATTGAGTGCCATAAATACGATGCAGCCGGTCAGGAGATTGAGACAGACAAGACCATCCAGCCTACAGTATTGGACTATAATAAGTTCATTCTTAATGAAATTGGGCTTTCCAAGGATGACATTTATAACAATTTCATACTGTGTGACAACAAGTATGAGAGCTTTTTCGACTGTTCTGACAAGAACAAGAAGGAGGTTATCAACCGTTTCAGCAACGGCATAATTGTTGATGAAAGTATTGCTCGTGTTCAAGCGGATATGGAGCCTATTGTTGTGCGTCTTAATGAGGCAAACAATAAGGTTATCAACGTAAAAGGTTCCATCTCAGCTATCGAAAATGAATTAACTCAGGTTGATGAGAAAAAAGTCAACGCACAGAAAGAACGTGAATCGCATATCGAAAGACTGGACGGGCAGATACAAAAATGCCGTGAGGACATCGAGGCTGCTGAAGATAAAAAGAGCAAGGGTGAAAAGCGTCTTGAATTGCTGCAACAACTCCAAAAGCAGGTGGCCAATCTGGAAGAGTCCGACACAGCGTTGTTGGAAGCGTACCACCAGATAAAATCCATGTGTGAAGCAAATGAGCTTGGAGCTGTCAGTGAATTTGATGTTCTGTCAGAAAGATATAAGAAAGATCTGACTGACGCAAATGACCTGATCAAAAAACTTAAAGCTCAAATAAACGCTGCCAATAAGCGAGTAAAAGAGCTTCAGAAGGATTATGAAAGTAAAAATAATCTTTATACTCAGCATACCCAAGAGCAGTCTGAATTGACTGAAAAAGACAAAGCTCTCATTGAGAAATTCAACAAAGAGGTTGCTAAGATTGACCAGCAACTTGATAAAATTGAGGATCAGATTAAGACTCATAAGTCACGGCAAGCTCAATTAGAGACTTTGATTGCTCGAAATTCCGCTATGATGGATGGTGTAATCATCTGTCCGAAGTGCGAGCATAAATTCTTTGTCGGTAATGAGATTACCGTTGAGGAAGTGCGAGCAAATCTTGTCAAATTCAGAACTGAGATGGAGGATAATAAATCCAAAGTCAAGAAACTGAATGAGGAATTTGATCACTACGATGATCAGGCTGCCACCAAATCTGATGAGATCGAGACTATTGAGAAAAGAATCAAATCTCGGACTTTCGACTTGAATACAGAATATTCATCATTAGTGTCCTTATCCAAGGAATTGGATGAGGCAGAGCGTTCTGTATCATCTCTTCAGAAACAACAGATTTCTACTGAGAATGAGCTTGACCGTATCAATGGAAAGATTGAGGTCATGCGTAATCGTTTGTTTGGAGAAATCAATGGCATACTTGAAGGTCGTATAACCAATGGCGAAAACTACATTTCTCAGCAGACTTCTTCTATAAAATTTATCCAGGGTCAGATGGCGCAGTATCAGCAATCAAAACGTGAATTGTTGGAGGCTCCACAGACTGACTTTGCAGCCTCTTTGAAGGTTTCTTTGGAGAAGTATCAGTCCGATCTTCAGAAAGCTGAAAAATCAGCCTCTGACATTCAATCAGAGTATGACATCTTGAAGAAGCAAGAGTTGGATTTCGTGATGTTTAAGTCTTATATCGCAAGAAAAAAGATTGATGCGCTTTCTCTGATTGTAAATGACTTTCTGGAAAAGATTGGCTCTGATATACGTCTCAAACTGGAAGGTTTTACAGTAACTAAGACCGGCAAACTGAGAGATAAGATTTCAGTTCAGGTTATGCGTGACGGCATTGATTGCGGATCTTACCATAAGTTCTCCGGAGGCGAAAAGGCTCGACTGAATCTGGCTTGCATACTTTCTCTTCATACTCTCACAAATTCTAATTGTGAGGATGGCAAAGGATTGGATTTCATCATAATAGATGAGCTACTTGATAAATCTGATGAAATGGGTATGGCGACCTATTGCGAGGCTTTGAACAAGCTCGGCCAGACTGCCTTGCTCATCACTCAGGGAGGTGTCTCAGAAGGCTATCCGCATAAGCTATTAATAGTAAAAAAACAAGGAATTTCAACCATTTCAAATTAATAGTTATGCAGAAGTTAACTGAAGAGTATGTTCGTCAGTTAGGACGTGGTGACGTAATGGCTTTTGATGTGGCTACTCATTGTGGGTACTACACCTTGGGCGATTACGGCACCAAGGTCTTTCCTAACAATGACAAGGCACCGAAGTATCTGGGCCCGGATTATGCCCAGCATAAGGCTTTTAGGAATTGGCTTATTGATATGCTCACATCCCACAAAATCAAGGCTGTGGCTGCTGAGGATGTTATTTATGGCCATTTCACAGACTTTAGAAAGTTATGTGAGTTCCGGGGTATCTTACTGGAAGTATGTGAGACACTGGATATTCCAGTGGTGACATTTAAGCCTTCCGACATCAAAAAGCACGGAACCGGTAAGGGCAATGCGGACAAAAAAATGATGATTGAGTTCGCAGAAAAGCGATACCACATTGAAGTGGATGGTGATGATAATCTTGCAGATGCTATACACATCTACATGTATTTTATCCATCGCTATAAGCTATAACTAATTTGCTAAAAACAAAATCATTATGAATAATTTGCCCTTTAAGTTCGCTTCAAAATGTCAATCAATGCTAAAGATCCGGGAAAATCCCCCAAACCGACTGCAAAATGTCGGCAGTTAAGTCCTAAAGAGAAGGAGCGTCTTTTCAATATGTATATCGTTCCTAATCTTGCGGATATTAAAAGCCTAACCAAGTATTATACAGCAAACTATCAAGATGTAGATGATAATTATCAGCACTGTTTAGCTCAACTTTATAACTATATTGGCTCCTATAATCCAGAACAAAAGTTGATGACTTGGCTCCATATCGTTGTTAAACGTGCCTGTCAGCACGAAAACAAAAAACGAAGTGAAGAATCTCAGTATTGGACTGATATTGAGATGTGTTCGATGGAGGATATATATCAGCATGGAACGAGTATGGTTTCAGAAGTTGAATTTGGGAATTTGATAGACAATATCTCAGACCAAATGTTAGCGGCACTGATGAAAATTCCACCTCAGAGGTTATCACCTTTCATGATGTACGTTCAGGGTCATCGGATAAGAGAGATAACGGCAGCTGAATGGAAGCTCGGACATCTTGAAAAGCGAAGTGAAGATATAGTGAAAAGCCGAATTTATTGGGCAAGACGAGAACTGCAATATATACTGAGACAAAATGGAATTACAAGAAAGAACCGTAAAAATACGGCAGATGATCGAGACCGTTGTGAAGAGGACGATTGATCCCAAGTGGCGGTTTACACAAAGCGGAGTTGCTGCCCTCTATCTTCAGAATGGAGTAGAGCAGTTACCGGCTTTGTTCGGTGTCTCAGATATTGATGATGAGCGTATTGTTGATTATATAGTTTATCAGATATATCGTTATCGTACATCCATTGCTAACGGTTCATGGCAATACACCTATCTGTTTTCTCAGGCTGCCTTAGAAAAGTATCGAAATCAGTTCCTGAGTGCTGATGGTAAGTCCGGCATGAATTATTACATCAATCAATGGCTGGATGATGTGGAGCTATCAAGAGGTCAACTGACTTCAATGATAGCAAAACCGAAGCCAGATCCATTGAAACAAATGGTTTATCTCGCGTCAGAAGAACCTATAAAAAGACGGTTTTTGAACACTGAAGATGGCCTTGTGCTGTGTCAGAGAGCAACTACCGGCTGGAGTCCGCTGTCAGAGGCTTGCGGACAATGTGATAACTGGGTGGAGTGTGGCAAAATGACCGCTAAGAAGTACCCAGAGCTTATGCGGTACAGAAAAGAAGTTTATCATAATGGCAGGAAAGAAAAATGAAAACGTCTTGACTTCTGAGTTCTTAGCGGAACTGTATAATTGTGCCATAACCAACAATCAGATTTGTTCGGTTGTGAGCCGATATATGGAGGACCAATTTCTTCCGGATCCACAGTACCAGTTGTTAAATTCGACATTGAAAAGCTATTTCAATGAGTACAAGACAGCACCCCAGTATGGCATAATTTCTCAGCGTCTATCATCTTCCAGGGCCGTATCAGAACTACTGGAGGAAATCAGAGAGGTCTCTACAAGCGTCAATCCAGAAGGTATCAGAGACCAGTTTGAGGAATACCTTAAACTCGTGCAGTTTAAGAAAATATTTAAGGAGGTTTCCAAGAAATATGATGAAGGTGCAAGACTCGATGCGATGATGTCTTTTACTCGTGAAGCATTGAAACTTCAGCAGTTTTCTCTTAAACCGGAAGAGTTTATTGACATTGCTCAGACCTATGAAGAGAGGTTGCGTGAGAATAAGATGCGCAATGAGAATCCGTCATCAAAGATGGTCAATAGCTTCTATATTGACGGTCTCGATGAGATGAATAAGGGTCGTAACCTCCGCACTCAGCTTTCTCTCTTCCTTGCAATGTCTGGTGTCGGAAAGAGCCATATCGCTCGCTGGATTGGCTACAACGCAGCTTATATCAGTGGTCTTGATGTTCTCCACATTCAGTTGGAGGGTGCCGCTTCTGAGACAACAGACGCTTATTCTGCAATGCTCAGTGGTACTACCACTTATGAGTACGAGACTGGTAAGGTCAACAATCATACCTTGGAACACCTAAAGGATTTGCTTGACACCTATAAGGGTACATTGAGAGTCAAGGCATATCCTAAGTTCGGCAAGGAAGTATCGACTACAGACATCAGAAATGACTTGGAGAAGTATCGTGAAAAGTACGGTAAATATCCAGATGTAGTGGTAGTTGACTCTCTCGACCTTTTGACTGATTCTTCAGGTAAGAATTGGGATTCCAAGGCTCTACGACATAAGCGTATTGCAACTGCTCAGGATCTTAAAGACTTGGCCGGTGAAACAGATGCTTGGTTTGTTGTGACCTATCAGGCAACTATTGAGAATCCTGAATGGGTCAATGATGAGAAGAATGTCCTGACAGCTTTCAATACTTCCGAATGCAAAGGACTACAAAGACCCTGTACTCATCTTATCTCACTCAACCAGAGTAAGCGTGAATATCGAGAGCAGACTATGCGCTTGTATGCTGATAAGTTTAGGTTCTGTAAAAAAGGCGAACCCTTCCGGATTGCATTGGATTACGAGCATGAAGTATTCTATGACCGGGTAAGAACCTTAAATCTTCCGCGAGAGGCTTCATAAGCCTAATAAAACTTGATGAAAGCAGTGATTTGACAGGAATACAGAATGTTTTTATCACCAGAAATACAACGATCTATTGCAGATGAGCTGCTATACGATTTAGGCGGCAAACTGGACGGTTCCAGAAGGAATATATTGGTTCCTAACTGTCCGTTCTGTGGGCATGACGGCTTCAAATATGGTATCTATGTCGGTAATAATATCGGCAAGAAGCGTTTTGGTATGTCGAATTGCTACCATTGCAATCGTCGTTTCGGTTCTCTGAAAGATACTCTTAAAGCTCTTGATCGTGAAGATTTGCTTCCGGCAGAGACCGCAGAACTTGACGATGATGAGCCGGACACTTCAGTTTTATTTGAGGACGAGCTTGATGATGAGCTGGTAGAAATATCTATGCCTAATGGATATAAGCGTTGTTATAAAAACGCTTACTTGAAATCGCGTGGATGGGTTGTGGATGATTATGAGTATTTCCCTGTTGGTACAAATCGCTGTATTGAACGAGAGTATGAGGATTACATTATTCTTGAAATTCGGGATGAGGGCCGTATAGTTGGTTTTGTGGCGCGCAGCATACTCAGCAAAGAGGAAATTGATAGCTACAATGCCCGGCACAGTTATAAGATCCGTCGATATAAAAACTCTGATGAGAGAGACGGTAATGGCTTCTCCAAAATGCTCTATAACTATGATGCGATTGAGTCTGGCACCACCCATTCGGTCATACTTTGTGAAGGACCGTTTGATGTGGTTGGACTCAATCGTAAGCTGGAGCTATACGACAATAAGCACATCGTTCCAGTGGCTACCTTCGGTAAGAAAATCAGTCAGGAGCAAATGTATAAGCTCCAGAAAAAGGGTGTGGAGCAGATTGTCATCGGGTATGATAATGACGCTAAGGACACTACAGCCCGAATTGCTATGGAGCTGGATAAATACTTTGATGTGTTGATTGCTGATATTCCGGATGGTGTTGGCAAGGACTGGGATGAAATGGATGTCGATGACATCTATGAGGTGTTTGCCTATAATCTGAAAACTGTTAGAGAATTTAATCTTGGATGAGATGAAAGAGGTGGTATCATTAAAAGAATGGTTGGATAACCATAACATTACCTATTCTTTAAGAAAAGATGTCGTTGTTATTCCTGGATTTGGCCGTTGTCTCATTCAGGATGATTATGAGCATATTTTCAAGCAGACAAAGGATGGCGATGTAGTATTCAACTGTATTGAGAATTATTCTTATCTGATTGCTGATGAGATATTCTATGTAGTGTTTCCTTTTGGGTGTCGTTGGTTCTATATCGACATTCGTAAGGAGCCTTCAGATCTTCAGTTCAAAATATTGCGGTATGTAGGTGAATCCCCAAAGTTTGAGCATGAATGTGATTTTTATCCTTTAGGAGTCCATTCCGGCTATGAGTTGCTGAATGGCAGCGGTATATTAAAAGACTGGTGCGCTAAAGCAAAATTCCTTGGTTATAAGGGCATTGCCGTAGCTGACAAAAATACAATGGCTGCATCTTTGGATCTGCAACAATCAGCAACTGATGCTGGTCTCAGATACTGTTTCGGATATTCTCTGATAGTGAGAACTGGCAAGGATAAGGTAGGCGTAAAGATATATGCAGCTACTCAGCAGGGGTTTAGGAATATGTTGCGTATTCAAAAATCCGTTGCAGTAGATAATTTTGAGACAAAGGAAATTGACCTTATTACTTTGCTGAATCTTGCAGAAGGTAATACTTTGGTTTTTGATAAATGGAGTGGTCACTGGCTTACTGAAAATAAAAACGCGCTACAAGATTTTGTGGATGCTTTTGATGGCTGGGTATATTTTCAGGTAGATACAACTGA
This sequence comes from uncultured Porphyromonadaceae bacterium, assembly GCA_947177615.1. Lineage (GTDB taxonomy): Bacteria > Bacteroidota > Bacteroidia > Bacteroidales > Muribaculaceae > Lepagella. Next base: position 31,612 of record CAMWUY010000001.1, on the reverse strand, counting down.
ATATCGAGCTGATAGAATTGACTCCACATTATTGCAGAGCCAAAAGGAATACTTCGACAATTTCTATTTAGGTAATCTGGAATATTCTATGAATATACGCCCGGTGTTAATTCAGGATGTATATTATTTGGATAAAGAAGATTGGCGTACAAAGATTGTCCTCAACAAAGTTGATACTGGAGCAGCCCATGAGCAATCTTACAATCAATATCTGAAAACCATTGATGAAATCTATACTGAATTTCGTGCTTTGTTTTCTGATAGATATGATAATGAGGTATTTTATGATATGTGTGCTGCTACTGCCGATATCATTGAAAATGCTTCGGCGGCTTATGACCTGAGCGACAACTATGCTCCCAAATATGATATGACACCCCAGGAACAAGCAAAGTATGGCAATACCTTAAATATGTTCCGGGAGTTAATTGAAGAAGGCTTCAGGAAACTGGTGCCGGAAGGAGAAGAGGAAGTGTATCGTAAGCGTGTAGAATATGAGAAGTATGTCATTGAAAGCACTGATAATGTCGATTACTTCCTCATCCAAAGAGATGAGCTAAATTGGGCTCAGGAGAACGGTATCTTGACTGGCATAGGTCGAGGCTCTGCCGGTGGCTGTTTGCTTCTCTATCTTATGGGTATCACTTTCATTGATCCCCTGAAGTATGATTTGATTTTCGAGCGTTTCTTGTTACCGGAGCGCGCCGGTTTGGAGCCGGATCAGGTAACGATTATGGCCGATGATATTGAGTCCTCAGATTATTTTGAGTTGGCCTTTGATGATGATACAATACTCTTGCTTGACAAGGATGCGGAGTTGGTTGTAATCAGAAATGGTGAGCAACTGACAGTGTATGCGGATGAGTTGCAAGAAGGTGATGACATTCAGTTTGATAACTGTGATTTACTTCACACCTTACCCCACAAACTTCTGCATGAAAATCCAACGCATAACTCATAAGACTGACACTCAACTTGTATCTGATTGCTATGCCGGTGACGGATATGTAAAACGAAATCATGGTTCTCTTCCAGATATTGACTCCGACTTTAGCGCGGTGCGTCGTGATGAGGTTAAGGCGTATCTGGAGAGACGTTACAATAAAGACGGCCTCCAGCGTGTCTTTTCTGCTGGTACATTTACTACTGAGAAGATTAAGTCTGTAATCAAGGATGTGGCTCGTACCCACAAAATATCTCAGGCTACCACTAATTATTTGACAGCCATACTGGATGATAATATGACGTGGACTGACCTGATGAAGATGGCCTCGACCGATAAGCGCATGAGGGATTTCATTCAGAAATATCCTGATGTCTTTGAAGAGATATTACCGATTATGGGTCAGGCACGTTCTGCTGGTATTCACGCTTCTGCGCTCATTATCACTCCTGAATATGTCAAGGGAGAGCGTGTAGAGTGCTTTGACCTACTTCCTATCAGAAAGATGGGAGATTTGCTTGTGTCCGAAATATCAGGTAATGATATTGATGCTATTGGTATCTTGAAAAATGACGTGCTTGGTATCAAGGAGCTTACCAGACTTTCTGATACGCTCAATCTTGTGGAAAGCGAGTATGGTGTCAAGTATAATATTCTTGAAATAGCCTCGAAATACCTGAATGATGAAAAGGTTTTTAAGATCATCCGTGACGGAAACACTCAGGGTGTATTCCAGATGGGTGGTGAGGGTATTACAAAATTTATCAAACGTCTTGCGCCGGACAATATCAATGATTTGATTGCTTCGGTTGCTCTGTTCCGTCCAGGGCCTCTGGATTCTGGTGCTGCTGACAATTATGTCCGGGCAAAGCGAGGTGAATATGAGCCTACTTATCTTTGGGGTACTTATGAGATCCTGAAAGACACCTTCGCTCAGATGGTGTATCAGGAGCAGATTTCGCGTGTGGCCCAGAAAGTTGGTGGACTTAGCCTTGGTGACGGTGTGAATCTTGTAAAGGCTTTGAGTAAGAAGAAGCTGGAGAAGGTGCGTAAGTTTCAGGACAAATTCTTTGCCGGAGCAAAACAAAACGGTTGTCCTAAAGAGGCGGCCGACCAAATCTGGAGCAATGTTGAAGATGCGGCTAAGTATTCGTTCAATGCTTGTATTGCCGGCCATGAATATCTTTGGGGCAGGCATAAGGAAAAAGGTTCTGGCACCCGGATTAACATCGGGGATATGTGGCGTACAAGGAATGATTACCAGTGGGCCAAGGAAAACGGTCGGCTTGCTCTTAGAAATAAGTATCGCAAGTATGGCTATGGAACGTGCTGGTCTCTGAATGAAGATGATAAACTGGTCATCAATCGAATTGTAGATATACGATATCAGGGTGTCCGGCCAGTCTATCGTATAACTTTGGCTAATGGCAGTACCATAGATGTAACAGACAACCATAAGCACCCGACGTTAAACGGTCAGAAACGCACTGATGAATTGATCCCTGGAGAGGATTTTATGTATATTCGTGTAGGTTGGATCAAGGAAGATACTTCTTATCGGTTCACAGATAAAGGGGGATTGAATAATACCCGCTATCACTCCAATGATCATGTGGAAAGCCATACTTTGAATGTTCAAAAAGGGCATAAGGGCTTTCTGACTCGTGATTCCAACTATACTAAACTTGAATATTACAAGCACCACCTCAAAAAAGATCATTGTGAAGAATGTGGCCGGCGCCTAAAGCGTCTGGAGATTCATCATGTCAATGGTGATCATTCTGATGTCGGAGAAAATTATTCCAACATCAGAACACTCTGCCCCAGTTGTCATAAGAAAGCTCATTATGAAATGGGCCGGGTAAAAATGGGTCGTAAGGGTTTAGGCACTGCTGTCGTTCAAGTTGTTTCAGTGGAGTTCCTATGCAACACTGCTGTATATGATGTGGAAATGGAGCATCCGTATCATACTTTCCTTACTGGTAAGGGCGTGGTGACGTGTAATTCCCATGCTACTGCTTATGGACTGACTGCTTATGTCGGAGCGTGGTTAAAGACATATTATCCGACTGCCTTCTACACTGTGGTGTTGCGAGACCAAGATGAGGATAAAATGGCAGTCTTGATGAATGAAATTAAGACTGTGGGAGGCACCGAACTGGAGAAGCCCAATATCAATATCTCAGGTGAGAATTTTACAGCCGATTTCAAAAACAATGTGATATACTGGTCGTTATCGCGTATCAAACAGTTGGGGCCAAAGGCTGTAAAGTACATCGTTCAGGAACGTAACCTATATGGTGAGTTTTATAATCTGGAGGACTTCATCAAACGTATTTTCAAGAGCAAGTTCAAAAGTTTTGAAGATGAAGGTACAGCAGAAGTTCGTGAGCGTTGTCCGGTAACAGCGAGAAGTGTCAGAAACCTCATCTTTGCCGGTGCGTTTGACCAGATTGAAAATGTCGGCTCAGTATTAGAACGATATGGTCTCTTAGAGAGTGCGGCCAGTCTATTGGGCTTTAAGCTGACTGAAAAAGATATTCCTGAAGATATGCGTGATAAGCATTATTGGTGGAGCCGTCAGCAAATAGCCGTATCTGGTCACGGAACTATTGACTATAAGAGAATATATGACAATCTGGAGAAACCTAAAAGCGTATCGGCCTATAAGTATATTGAGTTCTCAGAACTGAATAATATATTCTATGAGGTTCGGAAGGGCGTGATATGCGCTGCCATTTGCTCTGTTACTGATAGGTCTTATAAGGATAGGCGAACTGGTGAGACCAAGCACTTCGGTAAAATCGAGCTTCAGCAGAATACCGAAACCAACATTCTAACAATCTGGGATGATTGGGATATTTGGAAAAAGGAGCTGAGGAAGGCAGAGGGTCGTATGATTGTCGCTGTGGTTAACATAAAATGGAGTGATTATGATGAGAAGAACACTCTTCAAATCGGTAAAAGCTCATTCTTAAAATTGATTTGATATGTCTTTTTTAATTGACATACGCGAAGAGTTGGACGGTCAGGTTCAAGAGCAACTTCGCAAATTCAGGCTTGAATGTGCCGGTACCAGTTATAGAGGCTGGTACCGTATTCAGGCCGCTATTGCCAAGGCTCGTGACCTTACCATCTACCATGATAAGATTGAGAATTTTATCATGCCTAATCTCTTTGATGAGAATGGTGATGCGATTGCCTGGTATCATTGGAGAGACCCCCAGCAAGTACAAGTCAATATGATAAAACGCAATTTGCAGACATCATCTAAAAGCAGTCGAAAGCGTGGTCGGGTCACACCTACCAGACTCAAAATGCTGATGAAGGAGATTCTTAACTATCGAATAGAACAATACTTAAATCCACAAACAGATATGGAAAAATTAAAAATCATGTGTATTGTAGGTGGTTCTGGCTGTGGTAAGACCTTGGCCTCGTTACACCTAAAATACCATAAAGAGGCAAATGTGATTTGCTCCTTTACAACCAGACCTCCCAGACCGACGGAAGTGGAGGGGCGTGATCATCATTTCATTGACATCGTTCCAGACAAAATGGAGTTGATTGCTTATGCTCATTTTGGTGGATATTATTACTATGCTACCAGGTGGCAAGTCTTTGGCCCATGCACTGTTTATGTGATTGATGAAAAGGGGCTGGAGAATCTGCGTAATGACTTCGGAGAAGTTTATGATATTCATACTGTGCTGATAAAGCGAGATAAGGCTTTACGTCGTAAATCTGGGATTGATGAGACCCGGCTCCGTCGAGATGAGCGTCGTAACCTCAATGATGAGGATTACGATTATGTGATTGTCAACAATGGCAAAAAGGCAGAGCTATTTAAGGAAATAGAACGCATTTACGAAGAGATTAAAAATAAATAATATGGCAGCACCAGTTGAAAAAGGCAATATCATTGTCGGAATATTTTATGACTTTGAAACCGGCGGTCTTGACTGTACCAGGAGTGCCGCTACTCAAATATCACTTCATGCAGTTCGTCTCGACACCTTTGAGGTGATAGACAAGTACAATTCTTATATCTATCCTTACAGTAAGAAAGCAGACATCGGTAAGCCTAAAAGAAAAGTGCTTAAAAACAAGTACGATGCTGAAGAAGAGGAAGAGTTGATGGAGTATGGCTCCACAGCTTTGGATATAAGCGGCATTACTATGGATTTGCTTTACAAGCAAGGCAAGCCATTGGAGGATGTATGTAATGAGATCTGCGACTTCATTGAAAGAAACACCTTTCCAGTGGTGGCTTCAAACAAGCCGTTTATGATCGGTCAGAATCCGTTATTTGATAATGGATTTATGCAGCAGATTATGCTTTATACTGGAGTCTGGGCAAGATTTATCAAACTTGTCCGGGGAGCCAAGGATTTCTGGGGTAACTTCCAGCCCACTCAACTTGACACAATCCTCCTTTCTCAGCTCACTTTTGATAATGACAAGAGTATCACTACTTGGAAATTGGAGGCTATGGCAGAACGTCTGGGCATTGATCTGGATGACGCTCACGATGCAGACGCTGATGTGACTGCCACCAGAGAAATCGTAAGAGTGCTCACTGCAAGGATGCGTTCACAGTCTGCTGGTGGCGGTACTGAAGTCGGAGGTTTAACTGCTGAAAAACGAGAGAAACTTAGGGATCATTTCAAGATATAATTATGAAAACAGAGTTCAAATTTGATAAAGCCACTGGAACGATGAAACCGGCCAGTGATGCAGTAGCACAGGCCGTAAATGCAAATGTGCATAAAGATGTGGTGCAAACTAAAGCGGATGGGAACACCACACCGCCGAAGTTTCAGCAAGAAAAAAAGATAGACGTGAAAGCCGATACCGTCAATGTCAATCGGAATCAGGTTGTTCAGATGAAACGTGTCAGTCATCCAACCCCTATTCAGTTGATTGATGAGAATGGTATGCCGGAAGCCTATATTGACTCTATTACAACTGGAATATTAATGTTTCGGGATAGAGAGGATTACAACATCTGTCAGATCAGTGATGAAAAAACCGGGAAGGTACTCGCTTACATCGGAGGCTATGCTTTGCAATTCAATTTCAATATGGCAGAGCTCAATACGATGGAGCGAATTGAACAATGTTTGCAGGGTCTTGTAAAACTCTTCAGACACCAAATTATGAATCAAAACCTGCGTAATAACTCTTCCCAGAAATGAGATATTGAGCTTTAGTGAGCAAGTTTTCTATTATCTATAAAGGAACAATTATTCAATATAGATAATGAAAAATATAAAGCTCACAGACCAAGAAGAGAAGTTCTGCCTGGTATTTGCCTGCGGGCCTTCTCCATATAACGGCAATGCGCGCAAAACCTTTGACCTTGTATTCAATGGGAATACAGGTATGCTCTTTGATCCTTCAAAGAATGGGATAGAAGAGCATACTAAGAAAGAGGTTGATGTCGCCATTGCCGTTAGGCAGCTTATGCTGCGAGATGACATCAGGGATCGTATCGACCAGCTTAAAAGTGAGACATTAGTTGATGCGACAACATTACGACCCCGACTTACAGAAACTCTGCTGAAAATTGCCGATGAGTGCTCTACTCTTATGGTAGTTGACCGCTGGGGCAACACTCAGTCGCCGGCGGCTCTACGTTCTGTTGCTGTTAATGCAATCAGCAAACTGACCGATATGTATGGTATCAAGGAAGATATTGCTCATAAGGTTATGCTGGAAGGCGCTGATGGCGATGGCATTACATTCAACCTGATTGTGCCGGAGGCCAATAAGGAAAATGGGATTGACAAAGTTATTGAGTAATCATTTTTATCATTAGAGTCATAGCCCTTATCAAGAAATGAATAAACTAAAAGTCGGGGACCAGATTACAATCCGATATTCAAAAAAACTGGAGCAAAATGGCAATAGCCTTTTGACTAATAGAACGGGTACTATAACTCGTATTTTATTTACTGGTGGTAATTTGACTGGAGTGTATGTGGATGTAAAAGTAATGAGACGTATCAGGAATTTTTACATCCCCATTAGTTCTGTTGAGGGGCCTGACATCATAAATAAAATGAGAACTTTAAGTATATTAAAATCAACTATATTATAATATGAATACGATAAGAAAAGGTAGTCGAGGCAATGATGTCAAGCATTTGCAGACATATCTTCATTTAATGCCTGATGGAATTTTTGGGCCTTTGACTGAAGAGGCTGTAAAAGAGTTTCAGAAAAGTCATGGCTTAGTGGCTGATGGAATTGTTGGTGCAAAAACTTGGGCGATTATTGAAGCTAATGAGGCTAAAAGAGTTGTTTCAATCGTTAAAAGCAAACGCAACATCAAAGAGATAATAATCCACTGTTCTGATACCCCGGAAGGAAAAGACTTTACGGTAGCGGACATTCGTGCATGGCATAAAGCTCGAAACTTCTCAGATATAGGTTATCACTATGTGATATATCGAGATGGCTCTGTTCATTTGGGCCGAGACATCAATATTGCCGGCGCTCACTGTACCAACCATAATACCATTAGCATTGGTATATGCTATATTGGCGGTCGGGAGGCTGGGAGCACCAGGCCGAAAGATACTCGTACAGAGGCCCAGAAGAAGGCTTTGCTCAAACTCTTGAAGGACCTGAAAAAGTTATATCCGAATGCCACAATTCATGGCCACAAAGAGTTTGCAAACAAAGCGTGTCCTTGCTTTGAAGTAAAGACAGAATATTCAACACTTTAAGTTTATAAATATGTGGAAAATAATATTAAATAAATTTGGCCTATATGCGGTTATAGGAGTTCTCTGCTTCCTTTTGTGGCAGACACACAGTCAGGTCACTAAATATCAGCAAAAGGCTAACACTCTGGAAGCTACGATAAGCGATCTGGATCAGGAAATCAAATATACTAAAATCAGACTCAATGATTCGATTTCTGTATATCAAGCTGAGGTTAAGAACCTGCATTTTACTCAAAGCAATCTTCAGGCAAGATATGATAAACTTCTGGCCGCTTCCAAAACAAAGTCCAAGGATGTCAATAATGTGACTGAAGTCGTAAGTGTAGTTCATAGCGTCGATACTGTGATTGCAGTGGTTGATTCATTCGGTGGCATTAAGGCTAAATTGGAAGATGCGTTTGTAGATATAGACGTTGAAGTTCTGCCGAACAGAAATACAATCATTGATTATGAAGTCCGCGACAGTCTAACGATATTCAATATTCAGAAGAAACATTCATGGTTGTTCGGATTGATTAAATGGAAGGAGCAGAAGGGTATTAAGGTAATCAATCATAATCCTAAAGCTGAAATTATCAATTTACGAACCATAGATATAATCGAATGATGAAAACTGAAATTTCAAAACCAATCACTCCAAAAGATTTGAAACAGATTGGTAAAAATGCAGTTGATAAATTGCATAATATTAAATGTCAAGACAATAAATAACTGAGTATCGCTAAATAATGAAGTTATGATTATGGATATAACAGAAATCACCACGATGCTCGGAACGATTGTCGGAATCATCACTCCGATACTTGGCGCCGGCTGGTGGAAATACCGCAAACAGAACAAGAAGCTCAAGGATACAGAGGTGGCTCTCGCTGAGGTCAATGTGGAGAAGGCCAAGATGGAGAGCAAGGCCGATGAGTGGAATATCTGGAAGGAACAGCTTGAAGCCGAGCGTGAGCATGTTAAGTTCAAAGATGAGCGTATCAATGAATTGCTCAGGATGAATGCCGAGAAAGAAGATCGTCATCAACAGGACATCAAAGATTGGGAGGAGCGTTTTACTAATCAGACCACCTATCTACGCTCTGTGCAGCGCGACTTATTGATTAAAACTCAACAAGAGATACTCTATACTAAAAGGATAGCCGATTTAGAGCGAGAACGTGATTTTTTCAAGCTATGGTTTTGCCGTAGGGAGTTTGGTAATGAAAAATGTGATCCTGAAAAGTGCGGTCGGCGTGAACCTCAGCAATCAATTCCGATCAAATATATGCCGTTGGAAGACCTCAATAAATCAACTCCAGTCGAAGTGAGTGCCCCTCATTGATTAAAACTATAAAAGTCCTAAGAAAGCTGTGTCGTAAAGTTTATTACAACATGGCTTTCTTTTTTATTGGACTATTATTTGGAAAAAGATGTTTATTAATGGCAAGATTGGAAAAACCGAGAGGTCTCAAAATAACATTCAAACCGTCCGCGAGACAATATGAGCTTTGGAACGCCCTACAACCTAATCATTGTGATAAGTGTGGGGGCAAACTCGCTATGCGGCCAAATGGATTCGATAGCAAAGGTCATCAAGTTTATCGTGCAACTTGTGTGCAATGCGGTAACACAGATATTCCAGAACAAGTTTTAGGTGGAGGCTCTGCCGGAGGTGGAAAATCTTATATAGGTTGTTGCTGGCTGGTATGCAGTTGTATTCAGTTCCCCGGTATTCGTATGGTTGTGGCCCGTAAAGTCCGAAAGACTCTTTTGGAAACCACATGGAAAACATTGAATGATGTTCTCAATTCATGGGGGTTAAAGAAAGATATTCATTACCATGTCAATAACGTAACTTATGTTATCACGTTCTGGAATGGCTCTGAAATCATAGCGATGGATTTGACCCCCAGCCCACAAGACCCGGACTTCAACTCACTTGGTTCTTTGGAAATCACTGGCGGCTTTATAGATGAGGTCTCTGAGGTTTCTGAGAAGGCTGTGGAGGTATTGGCTTCTCGTATTCGTTATAAGATAGCGGAAACCTTCATTGTTGGCAAACTATTTATGTCAACCAACCCCTGCTTGACGTGGGTGCGTTCTACATTTGTAATGACTGATGATGGAGAACCAGTAGAATTGCAATCCGGCTACCGTTATATTCCGTTCAGTCTATTTGATAATCCTAATGAATCTTTCCGAGCCATTTATTACAATAAGCTGAGTAAACTCCGTAATAAAGCTGACCGAGATCGTCTGCTTTATGGTAACTGGTTATTCACTACCAGCAATAAAATGGCGGCATACTGGAATTTTGATGGTGATAAGCACCTTGTGCATAATCTCCGGGAGCAGGCTTATGACCCAATGAAGCCACTCATTCTCAGTTTTGACTTCAATGTCAATCCATATATGAGCTGCCTCCCCATCCAGATTGATTTTGACAACAAAGTGGTGTATGTCTTTCCTGAATATGTCGGATATCCAAAAGACAAAAGGAACAACACTCCGGCATTTACACGTTGGATTGCTTCTCAGCTTGTGACAGATGGGCATATTGGTGGCGTGTTATTGACTGGAGATCCAGCCGGACTTTCTCGTTCAACTCAGACTGAAGAGGGGGTTAATAACTTCACAATAGCCAATAAGAATATGACAAATGCTGTGCTGAAGCCCAAAATCCAACTTTTGAGTAAACAGCCGGCAATGATTACCAGACTTGAATTTATCAATGAATTATTACAAAATTTCAAGGACTGGAGAGTGTGTATAGATGCACGTTGTCATAGACTGATTGAGGATTTTGTATATCAGAAAAAGAATCCCGATGGCACTAAGGAAAAGAAGAAAGTCCTCAATGATAATGGAGAGCGGGTTGAGCGATGGGGCCATTTCTCAGACTGCTTTGACTATGCTATGATATACTATCTGAGCCAATATTACACTCAATATAAAACTGCTTCGACTGAGATTGTCACCACTATTGACTCTGAGGACACTGTGTATGGTGACTTTGACTATTAATAAATAAACAGCAAAATTATATGACATACCATCGTTTTCTAACAAATAGGGATTACTACTGCATTGCTACTGGAGAGCACATGAAGCAGCTTATCCGAGACGTTCCAGAGCGTTTCCCACAAGCCGAGCAACGTGCCGAGATGCAAATGCTGGAATATCTCGACCAGTATTATGAAATAGAAAAGGTACTGGCAGTGGGTAAAAACATCCGCGAGTATAGCCCTTATGTTTCTTATCCGGTAAATACTTGGATTAAGAAAGATGAGGAGATTTTCAAAACCCTGATGCGTATCAATGGCTATAAGAAGCCGACAAAACTTGAATACTGGCGTCAGGTGGTTGATTTTGTTGATCCCAGGTTAATTGACCATGCGCATAAGTATTCCCAGCTTAGGATGTACCCCAAAGGCGAAATCGTGAAATTTGGCACTGAATACTGGCAGTGTATGATTCCTCATGGTTTTGAGAAGGGAGACATACACATGCCCGGTGTAAAAGCGTGGCGTGAAGCTGAGATTATTCCTTGGGAGCCCAATATGGAATGGGAGAAAGATCAGGTTTGCTCTTTTAACGAACAGTTCTATCAGTTCCTTGGAGAGCCGGAAACTGAAGAGCCGACAGAGAATCCCGAACCTCTGCCTGAAGAGCCGGAGCCAATAGAGCCATTACCTGATGATGACCCGGAAATCTCTTTACAAAATGAAGAGGAAGAGGGCGGTGGAGAAGTCAATGAGGATGAGCAAGAGCCTATCCCTGATTTGCCAGCCGACGAAATAGTATTGACACCAGAGGAAGATGATCGTTGGGGTCTTATCGGAGAATATTCAGAAGAGCTGGAGTACGATTATTCAGAAGGCGTTTTTGATTATGTCGTAGCAGAAGGCACTGTTTTCTATCCAGTCCTGAATCCTAACCCGGATGAGCTGGTGGATGGTGTGAACATTACACGGGATGATCCGAGAAACGCAAATATCGTGGCCCATCTGAGCCGTATCGCTCTTTATCATCTTCACTCTATCATTTCTGCCACCAATATTCCTGAGACACGGCGTTGGGCTTATGAGGACTCGATACAGTGGCTCTACAATGCCTCAAAGTTCAAAATTAATCCTCAGTTACCGAGAAAGAGGGAGCATGATTCGTGCGCTCCTAAAGTGGACTGGGCATTGGAGACTTTTCAGAGAAGTTATGATCCAAACGAAAATCCTTGGCTAATTTGAACAATTTTCTTTCTTGCCTGGCAAGGCGGTCATTCTGGTGTAAAAGCTGGTTGATCGCCTTATTTCTTAACTATATTTAACACTTATAGGGCTTTTGAGAGGCTTAAAATTCAAATTTTGATGAAATAATAGGTCTTAAAATTCAAATTTTATAGCTAATTTTGCATCACAAAACGCGGAGTTGTGACACAACTTGTGCATATTGTATGACAAAATTTAATCGCAATAGAGCGAAAACTGACTGATTATCAGCATAAAAGAGATATAGAGTCGGTGTCCCCTGGTGGCACCACCCAAATGATGAAAGTCAGTTTACACTGTACACTAAGTGTGAATTGACTTTCTTCTTTTTATCTGATTATCTTAGGGTTAGCCCACCCTAAGTTCTGTCAATACCCTGTACACTTTGGGGTGTTTTCGCAGTTTGTGGCTTGATCCAGTCAGTGATGTGCATATTTTGTGACAGACGAAGCGCCTTCACTAACTGATTAAAGCAACGTAATGATTACAATCAACTATCAGATGTTCGGAACTAAAGGGTTCCAACTCAGATTGAGGCTCTATCAGGACGGCGAGACGAAGTTTATCAACGTCACCAAAATGCTGAAAGGAGCCATCCAGAAAAAACACTGGAATCAAAAGAAGCAGCTCTTTATACCCAGCTGCCCCTTCAGTGATGAGAACAATGCCATACTTGTTCAGTTCCGGCAGAAGTTCGATGAAATGGCTATTAACTGGACCGGCAGTGTCTTTGGTATGGTCGCTGCAATGGAGACGGCCACAGAGCCCGTCAGGAAGGCTCTCACGGTCTCAGAGTTTATCCAGTATGTAGTTGCCCAGCTCAACAAAAACAAGCACGCAGACGGCTCAGGAAAGGGCAGTTTTGAGAACTACCTGAAATGCGATAAAAGACTTCAGGAGTTCTGCAAGGCAAAGAAGATCAAATACTCCAAACTTCTGATCACTGAGATTAATGCCGCTTTCGTGAATAGTGTCTTTGAATGGGTCGAGCGCGCGCGTAAAGGCACAGGAATGTGCTATGTCTCGAAGATACTGCACTCGTTGATTATGAAAGCCGACAAAGAGGGGTATCTGAAAGCAGAGGATTTCAAAAAATGCAACTGGTTCAAGAAACCAAGTGCCAGCTCTCAGAAGTTTCACACCCTCACTGAAGAACAGTGTCAGAAGTTCACTACGCTGGATCTATCCTCAATATCGAAATCGCCTCTCAATGAGTTGTACCGGGATTTCTGTCTCTTCATACTCTATACCGGCCAATCTGCTTGTGATGCAATCGCTCTTCGGTATTCGGACATCAAGAAGATCGGAGGCATAAGCCACTTTGTCTTTAACCGCAGAAAGATTGCCGAGAAGCAAGCGGTACCCTGCTCTGTTCCAATCAATACAGAGCTTGACCGCATTATGCTACGGTGGAGAAGATTAGCCAAGGACGGCTATATTTTTCCGATTCGTAACAAGGAGAAGTTGAAAACTCAGACCACCAATAATGGTGACATAAAACACTTTATAGGGAATTTGAACAACTGGCTCAAAAAAGTCGGTAAGGCACTGGGTTGTTCTTTTCCGCTGCACACCTACACTTTCCGACATACAGCGATAACACATTATATAAGTAAGGGGGTACCGGTCATATATGTGTCGAATATGATGGGCACCAGTATAGAGAACTGTGAGAAGATCTACTACAACAATCAAGGTGACGTGGCCAGCCGGAACAAGGTGCTGGCGGCGATGAAGTTCTAAAAAATGGGGGCGGTCAATTAATGACTACCCCCATTCTCATTTATTGGGTTGCTGGAAAGAATATTCTATTCCACTTTTCTGACAGTGTTTGCGGAAAATTGCAAATATCTTATCAAATTCTCGTTTGATGGCTCTACGCTCTCTGCGTGGAGTGCCGGGGACATGGTACTCTTCTATAAGGTCATTTAGTTGATCTGATAGGCGGCAAGCTGTTTTCCATCTTGTATCGCCTTCAAAGAATTTCTTTAGGTCCTCCGTCACAGGATCTTTTATGGTACACTCAAATTTATATGAGTTTTGCACGTTGATTGATTGTTTAATCTCATCATCGTTACAGTCATCACAAGAAAAATGAGATATAGAGTTGGGATCGAATTTGATTTCCTCGCCAGTCTCTTTGTTGATAAAAGTGACATTATTCCATGCTACTGTCATCATTGAGGTATTCTTTATCAGTTAGTATATCAGAACGCTTATGATAGCGTATGATTAACGCTACTTTTCCGACTCGCTGGTCATACAACCAATCTACATCAAGATACCACTCATCAGTGCCATTAGCCAGCCCCTCACGAATATCATCGCAACAATATTTGAAAAATGAAGCATTGGCTTCTTCATTGTAGAGTGGATCTTGTTTTAACTTATCCAGAACCTTATTCAAAAGTTCTGGTGTTGTCAGGCGTATAGTCATTCTACAACGATTACCCAATCCTCAGCAAGCACATCAGTCTGGGAGGCCAGCCAGCCGGTGAGAATCTGGTGCTGGGCAGTGAACATGCAGATAGTGCCAGCAGCCTCGATAGTGCCGCCATTATCATCGGCCAGCTTCTTCAGCATAGGATCCTTACACCATTCGGATTTGACGGTGGCAGCAGGTTTGAGCCAGAGAAACGGCTGTGCGCCATTAAAATTTTTATTAGGGAAATTTAGACGAGCGAATTGACCATAATACTCCACTGCTGCGTTATCATAAGCGATCGCCGCTTCAACTTCGTCGTCATATCTTCCCAAATGCTTACTTTGCCCATCAACTTGAATAGAGGCGATCCACTGATTACGACTTCTGTCGATTGATACGCCTAAATAACAGCTGGTAGAGTTGCATTTGCTTGATTTGTTGCGACAATTCTCTTTACATGAAGCATATCGCATATTTACTGAACGACAGTCTAAGCCGTTGCCATTAATATGATCAATCACATAGCCATCCATAGTAGGCATAATATAGTTATGCAACTTAATCGTTTTGCGTGGATTAGACGAGTTGTCGGTAAACATTGCATATTTGCCTTTACAAGAGGTCCATTTATGCTGGCGCACCAATTCATATTGGCTTCCATCGCAAACCGCAATGTTTCCATCAGAAAGTAGAATATAAGTTAAATCATATTCCGGTACATACTCCACCCTATTCGTTGGAATGTAGGTGGGTATAGGAGGAACAATCGGAGGTCGATTTGAATTTGGGTTCCAGCCCTTACGGGCCACTTTAGCGCCGGCTTTGAGTGCCCTGATTGCATCGCCGAAGTCCATAGTGTCAAGCTGCTGCCAGGCATTTTCGTGACCATAGTCAACAGCAAATGCGATCTGCTTTTCACACTTTTCGAGGTCAATATTACCCTCACAGCCTTCAACTGCTCTTGCGGCGAAGTCTTTAGCCACGCCTTCGATAGATGGGAATTTTTCGATTTTGATTGTCTCCATATTGTTTCTTTTGGGTTTTATTAAGCCGCCCAAGGCTATATTATATTGTCATTATTGAGTTGGATGAGGTTGACTACTCCTACATATTCCACCATACCATACTTTTCTTCAATGGTGAATTTAATGGAGTTGTGAGATAATAGTTCTTTTGCTATTAAATCTGCAACTTCTTCCTTCATTCTTTTATCTACATCAAACTCTTTCCCATATCTCTCTATATAAGAAGTCAAGATTTCTCTCTTAACCATAAGGGTCTGAATCTCATGTGGCACAGAAAGAAAATGAGGTAACATGACCCTATAATCCATTTCCAGAACCTCGGCAGGCGGATTTAATTTATCGGCCCATTTTCTGAAAATTTGAGCCACTTTAGTTTTCAGTTCCATCATCTCGCTTTTTTAGGGTTGCTGTAAAAAGGACTTCTCCTTTGGAGTTGGTAACATTGAGCGCATCAGTGTTATTCTTTTCGCAATATCGTCTGAGATAGGCTTCAAAACATCCGATTGCCTCATGATCCTCTACCAGCCTTCTATCCTGACTCATCACATCTTTAGACTTTATTTTCCTTGTCAGATAAATGTGACCAGTCAATGCCGCTTTACAAAACACATAATCTTTTGCTGCCATAATTATTTAGTTTCAAATTTATCACACGCTCTAAGAGAGCATACGGTTGAATAGTATCTATCCGGCCCCTGAGATGGCTTAGGTTTCATTCGACAAACGGTTGTTGGAATGACCTGATGTTTGAACGTCAAGCCTTTAATGCAGTGCTTGCAATCACGACATCGAATATTAGGAGGGAATTGTGAACGACGCTCTTTTTCTCGACGTTTTAATTCATCTTTAAGTTCTTGATCGGAGAATTGAGTAAGAGATAGTTTCATAGCCTGTCGGAATAAACTTTTAATCACTGCATTATGATTGATTTTAGGAAAGTAGTGACAACGGTCTAATTGCAACAAATACCATGTGCCGTTCTTTTTACGTCTCATCCTATTGCTCATCATTTACTTTTATCGCTCTTCAATTTTTATCACTGGAATAGTTGAGTTTTCTTCTCGTGTTTCATAATAATTGCCGGCATCTATTACAGCGCCGACTTTATCACAAACACAAGCACCAGCCTGGGCTTTCTTGCTCCAAAACCATATTTGTACTTTTTTATCACGATTTTTCTTAACTTTACGCATCTGCTTCAGAAGTTGGTAAAGTTGCTCTAAGGTTAGATCTTCCATATTCTACTTTAGATTAGGCTCCAATCTAAAATGGAGCGAGTATGATCTTTGAGTTCTTGTGTTGATAGGACACCATCAAAACCACTTCCTATGCCTTCAGAATATATAACCCGACTATCAGGTTGGCCCATATTGAGTGTGAGCGTTAGTCCACCCCAACGGTATCGGGCATAGATATACTGACCATCAGTGGTATGTATATCCCACTGGCTCGGACAAGCCGAACAAGTTTTTACACAACTTTTGATTTTGAATTTCCTTGCCATATTGTTGTAGATGTTGTAATTATTTCACGTTTAGTAATACTGAGAACACGAACATAAGTCCAAGATTCTTTCCTATCAAAATAGGTAACTTTCTTGGTTTTAGTTGGGAATTTTTTATCTTTTTTCAAAGTAATTGTGTCGCCTCCAATGAAATAGATACTTCCCCAAAGAATATCGCTATTAAACACCTCTTCCCAACTCGCGTAATTCCCTAATGAGAGTTTGGCTGTTTGTTTACGGTCATTCTCTCGTTCTTGGTATTCCGCTATGTATTCGATCTTTTTCATTTGTCATTTAGTTTAGCGAGTTTTATCTTACTGATATACCCACAAACACAGTGATATTCTGCCTCACCAGTAGAGTCAAAATGACAAAGTGCATATTTTACTTCCTGGCAGCAAGGACATCGAAGAACAATGGTCTGAGGATATTTGCGAAATCTACGGTTACTCATTCTCCTTGGTTTTATTATGTGGTGGAATAGGCATCCAGCGTGTCGGACGTAACAACCTTCCAGTCTCGGTAAGGTACCAATCCTCTCCATCATAGTATGCAACCGCATATCCGTGTTCGTATGGGTAATCAACCAGCACATCTTCATCTATTGGAGGCGTGTCTGAAGCGTCTCTCCATTGATCGGAAAGACCGACCAGATATGCTTCTGCAAGCATCTTTTTTATGTCTTTTATGCCAATAGGCACACCGCTGGTTCCAAAACTGTCAATTACGGATTGAGCATAGATTTGGGCATTATCAGCAGTTGTTATTGTTGTTTCCATATTCTTGAATTTTTATAGTTCCTTTTGTATAGTTGATTATCACGAGACTCTTCTCATACTTCCAGTATTTCTTCCTGAGTTTATTGAAACAGCGTTTATTCAGGGGAATACCTATTGAATAGTAATGTTGGTGTTCTCTGCTTCGGGGATCAAGCACCTTGTACTCCGGATTCACATTATCCAAAATCGTATTACCGAAATAAGGCACATAGAGATTCGCGGTATAATTCTGGAATGTGTATGGCAGTTGTTCACGTTTAATTTTAAGAATCCCACAAAGCTCCTTATAGGTATAGATTTTTAACTGGAGATTGACCGGGTTCTCGCAATCACACATTATGCAATTTGCCACATGCCACTCATCTCTAAACTTATTGATATGATAGTTTGTGAGATATTGTTTGGAGTAAGTTGACTTAAAAAGGCTGGTATCGCAAATCTGAATGATGGCATTTTCATTTGAGGATCCAAAGGTTCTGGCGTTTTCGTCCTCTATACACATAAAAACTATGTCTGCTGAGAATACCACTTCATAAAGGTTCTCGATATTGTCAAATAGCACTTTATTTAACCTTTCTTCATCAGCCCTCATTCTTTCGCGGGTATAGACTTCATTCAGAAGTTTTTGCTTTTGCCTACGCAATTCTTCTTTCTGAGACCAGATAGCGAGGTTCCGTATCTCATCTACGGTACAAAGCTCTCCAGCCTCTATATATTGTGCAACAGCCTTTGTAGGGTCAATCTTGATAAGCTCAGTAGAAGTTGGATAAATAATACTGTTTATCCGTTCTTCATTGGCTTCCTGATTGATTCTTACAAAAATATCATCGACATTTTCTAAGGTTTTACCGTTACCCAAAAGTTTGACATTCTCTCCGGCCAACCCGATTCTCTTCAAATCAAATTGCTTCATGGGAATGACATTATATATCAGTTCCTCAATAATCAGTTTAATTAGAATCTTACTTGCTGGAGGTAGAAAATCCCTCATAGACTTTATATAGACCTCGGAACTATTTTCCTTGGCTACGGCTTTTGACTCTTTGCGCCATTCCTCAATGTAATCTAATAAGCCATAAGGGAGCTGAATATTGTCAAAAGCCTCTTCACGCCATCTATAAGGATTCCTGGTATTTTCACGGAATTGGGGGTTGGGCATAGTCGGTTTGTCTGTAACCAACCATATTCTATCCTTGTATTGGATAGTAATAATGAAATGAGAGAACGCCAGTTGTCGGTCAATTTTCAAAGCCAGACGTGCATAGCATATATCCTCACCCTGCCCTTTGTTCGCCCCAATACATAGGTTTATATCATCTGAGATACAAAGTGCGTCAGAAATAGAATATGGCACTGTATGGCCTATGCTGAGGGTGGTGTTAGAAGCCTTGCCAAAATTGTATAGCTGAAGCAATTTGGATTGAACAGATTTTTTGGCTGCATCGACCCATTCATAGCTGAATTTATTGAGAAAGTCCTCAGTTTTCTCTTCTTCTTTTAGGAACTCATTATTGAATAGATATTCCCGGAAATGTTTTTTCTCTTCTAAAGCCCATACTTGATAATCTGTGAAAATCGTATGAGCCTCCAAAAGAATAGGGCCTAATTCTTTACATTCCTCGATAAGTCTATCAAAATTATGAGAAAGTCTTATATCAGATAAGAAGTTTTTTAAGAATGTTACTTCCTTTTCATAAGCAATACCATACTCTCCATTTTGAATGTTATTATTGATTGAGAAAAGGTCTTTAGCGTTGATATAAGTGCCCAAAGTTCCTTTGAAAGATGACTGCTCAGTCAATTCCTTCAAACTGCAACCAGTCATTTCTTCAAGAAATTTGAGAATATTGGAAACCTTTGTTTTCATTTCTTATCAAAATATTTACAGGTAAACACTTTAGGGCTACATAGTTCACACCAATCAAGTCGATAATGATGTTTAGCTTGGTCAGCTTTTCTTTCTTCGCACTTACAACGACAAGATTTTCGCGTGAAGTATTTACACTTACTTGGTATTTGATAGTTTTTCTTATTGTTTACCCTGTTCATTTTTTATCGGTTTTAGGGATGATGTAAGGGTATTTCACCAGTTATATCCCTCCAGATTTCCTCATCTGTTGGCCGGTCAGGATTACACAAAATCCTTTCCTGAAATTCAGTCTGTTCTTTAAGAAGATCGGAGGCTTTGATATTTGGGGTTGGCGTGAGTTTGATTTCAACGCAAAGTGGCTCAGAACCATATTGCACCTCCGGGAATAAGTCTGGAGGCAATAAGTTGAAATTATCGGCTATACTGGGATGGCTATGGGTCAGCTTTAACTCGCCGGACAAACCTCTTGATACATAGCCAAGCATAACGAAAGATGTCGGTTCATCTTCGGCAGGGAAAAGTGGACCACAATGTTTTTGAAAATCCTGTTTCATAGCCTCAAACTCTTCTTTAGTATATGGATGGTTTTGTCTGAAAAGAAGCATCCCATCATAGGGTTTGGGTTGAGTATTTTTAGCCATAATTGAATCTCCTTAGTTTTTAGTACGTTTGAATATTCTTTTCAAGATATTTCTAAAGAATCTGAATCTCTTTATGCGTTTTTCAGATGCTTGGAGTTTCGGATTTGAAACATTCCCTTGTGCATCCAATATCTCATCAGACAAAACATAGTGGTATCTAACACAATAGGACGTAATCTCCATCATGTAATCTATATAGGCGAACACTCCTCCATCACCTGCATCGCCGATAAAAATCTTATCACCACTTTTAAGATTTCGATTTCCCCAATAATATCCATGAACCTTATCGTCTGGATGAAAAGTAACAATATTATGCTCCCTATTTACCCAGCCGTCATTACACCGATATGCTTTTACGCCCAATTCCATCATTTTAGCGTGAAACGCATCACATTCAGCATAAAATTTCCTGTCAGCTCTTATAATATCGTCGAGAACTGAGAGATCATGCACAATCGTTGTTTGTCCGTATCGACCCCGTATCGTTACACTCATATCTTTTTCTGATGTTTGAGTCTGGTAATGGCATCCTTCTTAGAGAACGCCATTACCTTATGACCTTTGATTGAAAACTCGCGTAGTTGCCGGCTGTCAGTTACTTTTATTGGAGTCTTAGAAAATCCATTGCCGGAATCAGGAATAGGATAACGCTTACGCTGGCCGTACCGATAGTAATTATCGGCACTTTGAGCTTGTACCATAGCCGCCCCCATCATCGCTAAGAATAATTTGCTTCGACTATTCATTTGATATAGAGTTAAGTCGTAGCATAATATGCTTTCACAAATTCATCCATCTGCCGACGAGCCTCTGCCTTAGCTTCTTCAACAGAGGTGAAATAGTCAACCGGCACTTCAACCTTATGGATGATTTTGCGCACAAGACGCTTTAGAAAGCGTGTTCGACGCATATAAAATACTTCACCTAACACGACGAGTTCCATGTAGTCGCCGGTGTTATGACAAACATGGGTTACATCTACGGATGTTACAAGAGGTTTTTTCATTGTTCAGAGTAATCTTTACATGGCTTCTTACGAGCCGTTATACGTTTGTTTAATTTGTGGCAGTACATTGTCTTATTTTCCAGCACATCATAGTGCTTACAATGAGAGCAATGAGGTGTAAGGACAAGAGGGAGAGTCTTATCATCTTCTGGAGTGGCATCTCTGATCTCAGTCCAGCCGATACCGACCCATTGGAGAACTTTACCTCCCATAACGATACAAAAATCTGCATCGACAATACATTGAGGTGGGTTTACAGACATCTTGATCCTGCCTCTCAGTCCAAAGATGTCGAAATATTTGACTTTCATTCTGATGGCTTCTTAATTCCTAATAAGTTTCGTGCAACCTGGATTTTGATGTTATCAGAAGTGAGAAATTTCTTTCCCAGGGCGCACTGACAACATGGTTTTGCCTCTCTGAGATTGTTGAAAATTTCAAGCATATAGTCATCATTGACATTGCCGAATGAAGGGCAAAGATGAGACTCTGAGAGGTGTACGTTACCCTTGTAATCCACACAAGGCTTGCACATTACTCCGGGTTGGCGATCTAAGCCAGCGAGCTTTCTGGTAGGGCTGGTTTGTTTGAACAGCAAATGACCATTCAGACAGGACATGTGGTGACGATTGTTAGCGACCTCAACCTGAGCTTGTTCATTGGTTTTGGCCCTTCCTAAGTCCTGCATACTCTGAATATCACTGGTATCTACCATTACTTTGGGGATGGCATTGATTTCATCCTTATGTTTAAGGATAAAGGGGGCGTCCTTATACCATTTGGGATTGGTATAGACTTGCATACCGACATAATGGTCGAGCTTGGCCAGCTTTTCCATTTCCTCTTTGCGCTCAGGAAACCATGTGCCGTTAGAAGTTATAGTAAAGGCACCTACCTCTTTACTGCCTTTGATAAAACGATTTAGGGTCTCACAGAACTCATAGAACTGAGGATGCTCAGTCGGTTCCCCACCGGTAATGATGTAAGAACTTACACCTAAGAATCGGGCAAATCTTAGAGCGTTTTTGAAAGTAGCCATATCCATGTGCTCACCTTGGGGATGGGAGCATTGCATACAGTGGGCGCAGCCCTCGTAGCATTTATTTGTTATCTGTATCAGCATAGTCCATTGCTATTAAAACTGGTTGAACTTCAGGAATTGGTTTATCTGTGAGTTGATGATTACTTTCAACTTGATCTGAAAGATCTTCATACTCCACATCAATTATTTCGCGTTCAGGCTGTCTTGGAGAACCAAATAATTGTTGGGTTGACAAGGCTCCTAAACCGTATAAGTCAATTATTGTTCTAATCATTATTTGCCTTTATTGCCGAAATCAGCAGGGATTTCTCCCCATTGACGATTATCCCATTTAACAATCTTGATTTCATCCACCCAGTAAGCCATTGCTCTCAGATATATCTCAGCTTTCATCAGTTTGGCATTTCGCTTGCCGGAAGCAGTACGTTTATTTTTGAACCAGCTTATAGCGGTTGTACTGTCTGAGAAGATGACTTTAGGCTGGAAGTCATTGTCGATGATATATTTGACAGCCTCAACTATTGCAAGGAACTCGCCGATATTTATGGTCTGATTGCCAAGGTCGGTATAGAAGAGCGTTTTGCCAGTTTTCAGGTCAACTCCCTGAAATTCTGTCTTGCGATTCTTCATTGAGTGGGCTGCATCTACGGCAATACCCTCATTGAGACTAATCATATCAAGATAGTTATGTTACACTGCTTTAATCATTTAAGATGAAATCCGGGAAACGGAATTTCTTTCTTTGTGCTTTGGAGAGAGAAATATATATTTTTGCGTACTTCACCATCTCGGATTGCTTCTCATCCAGCATATCCATCGTGACAAAGGTGTTTGCCTGAAGAGTTCTGTGGCGTTTACTCCATTGAAGCAAGGCCACTCCGTCATTGACCGGGCCAAAGATGTGAACTTTGTCTCTAAACACCGATTTGGTTTCGATCCAAGTCATTGTCAGGTTACGCTTCATATAGATACCTATGACATCAATGATGTTCTTAGCCATAGTAAGTTGGCTCCTGGTCTGCCAGTCGCATACCTTAATAAAGCGTTCTTGGTAGCGTTGGAAAAAATGAGGATTGAATTTTATAGCTTGCTTACTTTCGGTATAGAAAGCGATTGCTGCAATGCCATGACAAGTATCCATCAGTCCAATGTGAAAAGATGACCAATCCCATTTCTTAGACTTACCTACACCAGTCTGGAAATAAACCAATATGCCCAGATAACTATTGCCACGCTCAGAAACAAAAGCCTTTGTTATTGTGACTGTCGGTTGCTTATGATATTTCCAAAGATAGCGTCTGACATAATCAGACCCATCAAAGCGAAGAGTCTTGGCCTGAATATCAGCAAGGTCTAAGCGATATTCATCAAGCAGTTCATTACTTGACATCGTTTCTTCAAACATTGGACTGGCGTTGTTCGTACAGTCGTTTGACTATACAGGCGTTATCAATAAAATCTTCGGCTACGCTCATTGCATTTTCAAGATCATTCCGGCTACGGAGAATATTGGCGATAGACTTAATATCGTTTTTACGCTTCTCCTTACTGGAAGGGTCGTAGATGTATTCCTTATTGCCGAATGTTATTCGGATAAGAAAGACGTTGTTGCGACATATTGTCGCTATTGTACCAGGGAATTTGACTATCGTTGCTGACTTGGCTATGAATCCCCCCTCGTTACGCATCGGAACCAGTGAGCAACTGTAAAGCGTATTAGGAATGATGTCTTTGGAAATAGCCGTATCTACAAACACGATTTTCTTTTTACTCTCAGTTTCTCGGCACCCCCTCCAACTTCCATTGGACTTGGCGACAAAACCATAGAGTTTATCTGCTACGTTGTCAAGTCCTTTGTAGAACTTGATATTGGTTTTTATTCTCTGTGCCATGTTATATTGCTTTTATCAATTAGGGCATACAAAAAGGCCCTGCACCGAGTAATAGTGCAGAGCCTTCAGAAAGATTTATTAATAAATCTTAAAAAGCCTATTTGTATTGGTTAATAATCGCTAACTTTATCATTGATTAGCTGGGTTACTGATGGAATGATGAATTTGCCGGATGAGTCACGTTGCTGAATCATTTGGAACGGTTGGTCTGCGCGAAGTTGCGGAAGAGTGGAAACGGCACTGACCTTTAGACCTTCTTGGGTACTTTCAACGACTAAGAACTCATCTTTATCATCAGACTTGTTATAGTGTCGGATGATAAGGATCTCATCATCCTGAACCCCTAAATATTGCCATATTTGCTGGATTTTGAATGTTGTGTTCATATCAAACTGCTTTTAATCAATTATAGTTCCAATGTATCTGCAAAGCAGTTGGAACAAAAACCTTTTGTTCTGTTATACTGAGACTTACCAATGCGTTTGCCACACCGGTTACAGAACAAGAGTGATTCATTCCTCCCATGAAGAATGTCTTTGAGATTTTGCTGACTG
The DNA here is from genome assembly GCA_947177615.1 of uncultured Porphyromonadaceae bacterium. Lineage (GTDB taxonomy): Bacteria > Bacteroidota > Bacteroidia > Bacteroidales > Muribaculaceae > Lepagella. The sequence continues at coordinate 6,947 of CAMWUY010000001.1, read as the reverse complement.
ATATTGTATTCTCGTGACAACGCTCTCAGCACTTCAGGGAAGTTATAATTCTTGTCCTGATGTTCCAGCCAATGCAATCCGCTTGTCAGTCTCTCATAATCGGCCCTGATTAAAAGGTTACGAATGTATGTGGCATTGAGAAGCCTCTGGGCGTTAAGACGCTCCAGTAAGGCAATCTCAATACCAAACATATCACTCGCCTTTTCGAGATCTTTTGGGCGAAGGGTAAATTGAACGGTATCGGCCAACCCCATATCAAGCCTTTTTGAAAGAGATAGTCAGAACCGGCTCATAATCATCTTCCGGCTTGATCGCATCAAAAGCGTCCGCAAGCATATTGAGCATTACGCGGTTGCTATCCTCATGCGACATATTATTCCAGTCAAGCCCCATTTCATCAGAGATTGCCTTTGCGTTCTCATAATGAGGACTATCTTCGGGGATTTCATTTACGTCGTAGGGAGCATCCTCTGCGAACAAGAATTTTGATAACTGGAAGAAGTTTGCGATAGCTTTTTGGGATTGTTCAAGAACCTCTTTTTTAGTTGCCATAATCGTATTTAATATTATGACACTGCTTTCATCACTTTGGGTCAAACGTCAAATCGCAATAGATAACCTCGCATACTGCCAGGAGGGTTTTGATTGAAAGAGGAATAACATATTTACGACCATCCGCTTCTTCTTTTAGGCGTTCAAGATCTTCGGGCACCAAAGATTTGGGCGGCGTATAATGGACTCCAGTCTTTCGATAGACCAACTTATGATCAACTTTATATCGTTTCATAAGCAGATCCAGCACCTTGTGAACGTCCAGCACAGACTCAGGATAGAAGCGATCCTCCGTAGCCATGTCTGTCATCACAAAATTCAAATTCATATCCTGACAGAATGAAATTAAATTTTGGATTGGATAGTTGCTTCTTGCTAACTCTATGGATTGTACGGCATAAGGTGTCAAACTCCCTGTATAGGCAGTTCCGTTGGTGGCGGTTTTAATTCTATGTGCGAGTTGTTCCTGATTCATCTATGAATAGTCTGTTTGATCGTGTTCACTATCTTAATAACGTCACCTTTGACCGATTTGTATGAAAATTTATCGGCCGACTGGCATTTGTCGATAAGAACTTCCAGTTCTCCGCTGGCGTCATTCAGGTCTGACACATTATCTGTCATCGCATCATTGACCGCAGACCACTGGAGTGATTCTGGCCGGTTGTCAAGAGCTTCTTCCTCTTCATCGGCACATCTCTGAACATCAGATTGGGCTTTCTGAAGAATTGTCAGGGCCTCTGCTTTTTCAACCGGGTCTCTCAGTCTTGCCAAGCCGTCAAGAACGGCATGAAGAACATTTCGCCTTTGTCTATTCATATTGGTTGGTAGTTACTGAAAGCACTGCAAAATTACAAAAAATTACGGTGCCTTTCATTGTTAAATGATTATTGAGTTATTTTACACCGACACCTCGCCTTTAATTGCGGGCCAGGGATCATAATCTTCCAGCTTGAAGTCCTCATAGCGGAACTGGAAAATATCTTTCACATCCGGATTGATAACCATTCGAGGAAGGGGTCGGGGTTCACGCTGGAGCTGAGTATTGACTTGCTCCAGATGATTAAGGTAGATATGAGTATCGCCGAGAGTGTGAATAAACTCTTCGGGCTGGAGGTCACAAACCTGAGCGACCATCATTGTCAACAAAGCATAGGAAGCGATGTTGAACGGCACACCCAAGAAGCTGTCTGCACTCCGTTGATAGAGCTGGAGGGATAACTTACCCTCATTGACATAGAACTGGAAGAAACAGTGGCAAGGTGGGAGGTTCATATTGTCGATGTCAGCCACATTCCAACTGCTTACGATTATGCGTCGGGAATCCGGATTTTCTTTGATTGTGCGTATAGCTTCTGAAATTTGGTCAATGAAGGTTCCGTCATAGGCAGGCCAACTACGCCACTGAAAGCCATAGATGTGGCCCAGATCGCCATTTTCATCAGCCCATTCATTCCATATACGGACTCCATTTTCTTGAAGGTACTTGACGTTTGTGTCGCCGGCCAAGAACCAGAGCAGTTCGTGAATGATACTCTTCAGATGCACCTTTTTAGTGGTGAGCAAGGGAAAGCCTTTGGAGAGGTCAAATCGCATCTGATAACCGAAAGTCGAGATTGTGCCGGTTCCAGTGCGATCGTCTTTTTTATGACCATTTTTGAGAATATGGTCCAACAAATCTAAGTATTGTCTCATATCAATCTAAGAATTGGTATTACTGCTTTCATCAGATATAACATAATAGAGGGATTAACCTCTCATTGTTTGTAAAGAAAAGTTAATCCCTCAATTTTTATCGCCGGTTGTCTGGATCCCAGCCGAAGCAGACCATAACAAAGCCGAAAAGGAATCCAAGTAGAATCAGAGAAATGAAGCCACAAACGACTTTATCCCAAAAAGGTTGATCCTCAAAAACAAGGAAACCACCACAGAAGAAGTACCATATCCATCCGATAGCATACAGTACCAAAACCAGGACTCCGAGACCGATAAGGCCCATGATGCAATACATCACTATTTTGGCAATCTTCTTTTCAGAACTTCCTTCCGGTGCTGATTTCTCTACTTGGTTAAAGATGTGATATAGAATACCGCAAACAAGATATGCGGCAAATATTATCCAGCCCATATTATTCGATTAAGTTTTCGTAAATACATCTCATGCAACAGTCACCAATGGCTTCTGACTCCAGACGAGCGATTACTTCAGGATCTTCGTGGCTACCCCATTCACGGAACAGCCTCATGGATTTTCTCTTTTTGAGATAGGTGCCGAAACACTCCAGTTGATTATGTTTCAGTTTGAACGAAATTGTGACGCGGTTTCCATTCTTGTCAAGCCAAAAGACACGTTGATTCTGAAGAAAGACGGCTACACTGAATGGCACTGCATCCGGGGATAACCCCATCTTCCGCAACATAATCTTTCCTTCATTGTGGTCTCCGAAGAATCCTCTGATAAGTTCGTTGATGTAAAAACCTTTTACCCTGGTTGAGTCATTGGTTTGTTTCTTTTTCATTATTAGTTATTGACGATATTCACTGCTTGTCATCAATATTGTCATAGACCCACTCTGTGATTTCACAGGTTTCAGGATGTATGCAGCAAAGGAGGTCTGCAAGATAATCGTTGGATGTCTCTGAAGTATAGAGTTCCACTTTGTCTATCATGCCGGAATCAGCCTCATCGTACCATTTGATGAAGAAGCAGGCTCCGACATAATCCCCCTCAGTTTCCATGTGGCTCCTATCAAGTTCGACCTCACACGATATAATAGTGCAGTCATCTTCATATTCCACATCACGTTCATGTTTCTGAAGTTTGCTCCATAACTCATCGAAAGATTTGGAGCCTGAGATGGCTTCTTGAATGGGCTTTTTAGCCTTTTCATAAGCCTCTCGATTAAAATTGGCATTGAACAGTTTTTGCTGTTCTGGCGTGAGCTTAATCTCTTTCATATAATCCTCTGCTATATTCATTGGATAAATCGAATATGCGGTCAAGTGCAAGACGCATCTGTTCCGTATATTCATATAATTCTTCCTTAGACAACTCTTTACGTTGCCAAGGCTGCATATCCTGATACCAACATACACTGGTCTCTTCCGCAATCTGGTCTAACCTCTCCCAATCTGTTGGCTTATCTTTCGGCAAAACATCCCTGGCAAAATCAATTTCATCGCCAGGGACATATTCTTTGCCGAGACTTGTTTTCCGAGCCTGTTCTTTGGCAAGCATTAAGGCTTTATTTTCAGACCGGGCATTGACCTCTATCTCTTTCCAGTATGTCTCAACTATCTTAAATGTCCGCTTCATATCTGTATCTCTGTTGTTTGTTTTACCTCCCCTGAGTACCGATGGGCACGGAGTCCGCGAACAAAACTTTCAGCTGGGATCTGTTCAAGCACCTTTTCAGAATATGTTGTTACTACATATTCTGCTATTGTTATATTGTAGAAGCAACAGTTGGTCTTGGCCTTTTTGCAAGGACGGTTGCTTGTGGTAAAAGGACACTCCTTACAACATTCTTTCAGTCTGATTGTCAGGTTTTCGTGATACGCTTCTCCAGCGCTACTTTGGTTCATACGTTTATGGTTTTAGAGTATTGCAGCGTGCCATGATAACCACGCCGTCTCAGTTCCCCAAAAAGATTGTCATCTGTGAAGTCGGCGAGAGTGAGAGTGGCCTTATTGCCTTGCTGGGGAATGTAATCTTCCGGACGGGTTTCAGATGTTGATTTGGTAGTTGATTTAGCAGTGCCCTTTTTAGTAGCCATATTATTTGGATGTTAGAGAGTTGAACGATAGTTTTCCAGATACTCCAGAATGTCGATCAGGGTTTCTGTATAGATGTTTTCTCCGGCATTAGAAACTGGAGCGTCGCAGTAGGTGGCGAAGGTGATATAGAACTCCCGATCATTGTCTGCGATACCGATTGTGTCCGGCAATACTGATGACGGGCCGGAGTCCTTTTCATAACAGATGTCGGGGTTTTCGTGACCAGTGATGTCATCCCAAAGAATTGAACGAGTCCTGGTTTGTTCACAGATGCCTTTGACAGTATAGAAAATGCTCTCGATGACCTCAGTGCGAATATTATACACACGCTCTGAATACTGGGAATGATAGGTCTGCTTAACTATTTTTATTCCCTTCAGTTCTTGTCTCAGGAGGTCAATCAGGCCCTTCACATTGTCCTTACATTCCTCCATATCGGCTATGAGGTCTTTCAAGTCATCGGGTGCGCCGTTTTTACCATGACCGTCCGGGCCTATCCACAGAGCAGCTTCTTCATAGGGGTCATAACTGTTATAGTATCCTTCAACGGCATTGATAAACTCATCTGCATCTCCAGTCTCACACTCGATATAGAAACCGAAGTCCTGGCCGGCATTGGAATACTTGGAAAGATAGAGATCTACCTTATCGTAGTTCTCACTGTGATTGTGAACGCTCCAATCATCATCTTCGGCTATTGCAGTGATACGATTGACAAATTCCTCAATGCGCTTTCTACGGAGTCCGAGGTCTTGAAGTTCCCAGGCTTCAACCTCTACTTCAGAAACGCCATTGCTGATGAGAACGATGGTGTCATCATAGAGACCATCATCCGGGTCATCAGGATTTCTTTTGATTTCAAGCACTTTGTAAGCACCTGAAGTCTTATTTTCGGGATCTGACCACCAGACCTCTTTCCCATTAAAAAGGGTATTTATGTTGTCGCTCATTGTTTTTGTATGTTTTTAGTTTACTAAACTTGCTGCTTGAAAGAGTAATGAAAAATTGGGTTTTTCACTTTCAAAAACTTCAGAAATACAGTAGATGTCGGTTCCAAAAGAAACATAAGCTCTTTCTCTTGGATTAAGACCAACAGGTATGGCTATCCCATTTCGATACTGCAATCTCAGCATAGGATCCAGAATATTTGATACTTGATGCAACTGCATATTGAAGGTAACAGCATTTTCTAATACACCATAAGAGTTTTGAAAATACTTCGGTATTATAGTTTGAGTGCCATCCTTAGATATTCTGATGATTTTGAAAATATTATCCATTATTTCTCAATTTTTAATGTGGTAGGAATGTCACCTATTTTGAGACGCATACCGACTATAACCTCCATTGCATCTTCAATATTGAGTGAAGATGACATTAAACAAGGCAGACCATGATCGCCAACTGGATCGGTATAGATAAACTCTGCTCCAGACCCATCACGAAAGAAAGTGATGGATTGGATTTTGCAGAGATTGTAGGCTTCACGGATTTTTCGGATCACACGTTTTCGTGTATATTCATCCATTGGAATTTGATTTTAGAATATTCATTAACTTTGTGTAAGAATAAGTGCCTCTGAGTTCTCCAATATCTTCTCGATGACGGAGTTTAACTTCCCATTTATGAACGACATTGCTATTATAATCCATAGTTGGATATAATTCTTTGTCGCCCATAAATGTCATAAGTTTAACAGTAGCGAGTTGGCTATCAAACAAGGCTTTGGCTTCCTTATCAGTAGCTTTTAGGATGAAATCGCTTTCCATCTTTTATGAATTTGGAATTTCACTTGCACCATTCTCTTTGCTTGGCTTCGATGTCAATGTGATTGGTGGTCAGAAAATCTTTCAGGACTCCGAAGAGCTTGTAGCCCTCAAAAGCCTTATCGCTTACCAAATAGTTGAGATAAGCGATTGAAGCCTCCTGGTCCATTTTGGGGAACACACCATCATGGAAGAGGATGAGGTTCTTCAATGTGTAGAAAGCACCGGCACCCTTATAGGCATCTTTGAAAGCCTTGGACTGTTCCATGTCAAAGAACAGACAAGTGTTTTTAACGGCCTGGAAGAAGTTGGCCGCAGCCTTGTGGAGTGCGCCGGGATTGCGGGTATTCTTAATTGATTTTACCAGCTTTTCAAGCGGAGCATATACCTTTGTCTGAAGGTCAGCAACAAAGATGTCAGTGCCATCCAGACGGGCGTAAGGAACACCTTTGCAACGGCGAATACGGAGCTTTCCGACAATCTCTTTGACGAGCTTGATATAGTCGGTTGCCATCTGGATTACCACACCTCTGTTGAACCAGCGGTTACGTTCCGCATAGTTCTCCGGGTCATTGTTGAAGAGCTTGGCCTGAACACGCAGTTCTTCAACCACCATTTCCCACTGGTATTTGTAACCCTTACGGCGAAGGGCGGCAGTGAAACCAATGGGCTTGCCGGTCTTATAGTCCTTTTCAGTCAGCATATGAAAGACCTGAGCCATGATCCAGCGACGGAACAAACGGCGGTCAGGAATTGTACGGCTGGCACGAATAGCGGCGAAGATCGGGTCATCATCAGAAAGCACCGAGAACTGACCGTCATCGAGGCGGCCGACTTCATAGTCACCATTTG